>QOQE01000003.1 GCA_003331935.1 Alphaproteobacteria bacterium
ATTTCTCTCGCTTTCGCATCACTCAATTCACTCGGCTTGCCGTCAAATACTATCTCTCCAGACCGCATTCCAATAATCCTGTCGCAATATGTTCTTGCTGTATCTAAAGTGTGCAAATTACATATCACTTTGATTTTTTCGTTCGAATTAATTGATTGCAGTGCTTCCATTACTAGCCGTGCGTTTAAAGGATCCAAGGATGCAATTGGCTCATCTGCTAAAATTATTTTTGGATTTTGCATCATCGCTCTACAAATCGCTACCCTCTGTTGCTGACCTCCAGATAAAGTTTCTGCTCTTTGCAAAGCTGTAGGGGCGACACCGAAACGGTTCATCAAATCAAGGGCATCCGAACGCTCCTCTTTAGTAAAAAATCTGAGTGTTGACCGCAAGGTAGACTGGTAGAACAATCGACCCAATATGACGTTTGTGATCACGTCCAAGCGAGGCACTAAATTAAATTGCTGGAAAATCATTGCGCATTGAGACTGCCATTGCCTTTTCTGTGAACCCTTGAGCTCCAGAATATCTATGCTTCCGGCAAACACTTTCCCTTCAGTTTCAGTAGTCAGTCTATTTAAAACCCGGAGGAGCGTTGACTTTCCCGCACCAGAACGACCGATGATACCTATGAACTCGTTGTCAGTGGATTCAAAAGAAACGCTATTTAGCGCGACTGTCGAACCAAATTCTTTTTTTAGTTTTGATACTTGTAGGTGCATGTTTTCTCTTTCTGAACGTAGAAATAGATCAGCAAAATGACAGAATAATTTCACATTTGTGAAAGAAAAATAACAGATTAAAAATATGAAGTTGTTAACTAATAATCGAAGCGTTTATTAATTTTTCAATGTCGGCAACGGTCACTTTAACGGGATTTGTTGACGTAGCTGTGTCAAACATAGCTTTTTTTGCAATCCTTTTGGCACAGTTGTCAGGGACCCCAATTTCTGAGAGTGATTCCGGAATTTCTAATTGTGTTAATAATTGTTTAATACATGAAGTTAAATGATGCTGGGTATCTTCCTTTAAACCAAATACTTTGGTTATTCTTTTTGTCTTTTCACCCATATTCACCAAGTTGAAATCTAAGACCGTCGGCAAAATAATGGCATTGGTCAAGCCGTGATGAGTGTTAAACTCCGCACCAATCATGTGAGATATTGCATGAACCAATCCCAGACCCTTTAAAAATGACACACCGGCCATACATGACCCTATAAGCATTCCCGATCTTGCGTTCAAGTCATTAAGATTATCACATGCTCTCGGCAAATATTTCCATATGAGGTGTAATGACTCCAATGCCAGTGCATCATAGATTGGATTAAAGTCTGGAACCAAATACGCTTCAATTGCATGCGTAAGAGCATCTAATCCAGTCCATGCGGTTAAATTAAAAGGGAGATCCAGTGTGACCATTGGATCTAATATTGTTTGGCAGGGCTTGTACATCGGATGCCAAACACAGAACTTCATTAGTTTTTTTGAATGCGTTACCATCGCGGTACTTTCGGTTTCCGCTCCAGTACCTGCTGTTGTCGGAATGGTAATAAGCTTTGGGAACACACTATTACTGTCTATTTTGGGAGGATTTTTCTCATAGTCAAATCTCCAGAGATCTTTACCGCTGTTAACAGTCAAGCCAATGGCTTTACCTCCATCCAAAGCGCTGCCTCCACCAATTGCTATTATCCCGTCATGTTTGTCTTTTGAGAACTGGTCGCACCCCATTTTCAAATCTTTATCATTTGGGTTAGGCGCTATACCGCTGTAAAAACCAAAGGAAACATTTTTCTTTTTCAAAGCCTTTTTTAAAATATCTATAAATGATAGGTTTTTGCTTCCTTTATCAGTAACAATTAAAGGATTTGAAATGCCATATTTTGTACAATAATCACCTACCTCCCAAATGCGTCCAGGTCCATAAGCTATTGGTATTGGGAAAACCCAATCCTTTGGAGTTAAAATTTTTTCATCCTCTATAATCATTTTTCTCGATTTACTGTTTTCTTTTTACAGAATAGATTGTTTCCGGAAAGGTTTGTAAAAAACTTTTAAGTGGCTATGGAACACTAAAACATTGAGTAGTTGTTAATGATACATGAAAAAATCACATTAGAGCCAATATACTCAGATACATCTTTAAGCTTAGCGCTTTTTATTAGCGGAGGGTTATGGGGCTTATATTGGATACCATTAAGGGCTCTGTCATTGGCAGGGGTGGATAGCTATTGGAGTATTTTTTTTATAAATGCTTGCCCACTTCTAGTTCTATCCCCAATAGCACTTTTCAAAATCAATCAATTTAAATTTACTGATTGGCCTACTCTATTTTCTAGTCTAACTATAGGACTTGCTTTCACGCTTTACGCAGGAGCGATTTTAGAGACTACCGTTGTCCGAGCAACCCTATTGTTTTATCTTAGCCCTATCTGGGGAACTATTTTCGGCACTATTTTTTTATCAGAGAGGTTTACCGTCAGACGGGCAAGTGCAATCATTTTTTCTTTATTCGGGCTTTTTTTTCTTCTGTCTAATAAAGATACTTTAAATCTTTCATTGAACATAGGTGACTTTTTCGGTTTTTTATCTGGCCTTCTTTTTGCTATTGGATCGGGATTGTTGAAACGCTCCCCAACAATAAAAATATTTCCTCTAACGTTCTTCGTTTATGCATTCACCAGTGCGGGCGCATTAACCTTGGTATTTTTTTTCGTAGGCCAGACTGAAATACCCAAAAAGACTGTAATTGATTTTTTCCCTTATGTTTTTCTATGGTCTACAATTATATTTATGCCAAGCTTTATGGTTGTCTTTAAAGTCTCACAGACTTTATTTCCTGGACGCGTAGCCATTCTCCTTATGTCAGAGATCATAGTTGCTGTGGTTACAGCTAGTATTTTACTTCCCGAGGAAAGAATGACATTAATTCAATGGCTTGGAGCACTTACAATTGTGACAGCCGGCTTTATTGATATACTATTTAGCAAGTCGAGAGGAAACATATCAAAGCCCATGTAACGATTTAGTTTCCAAATAATCCTCCAAACCCATTAAACCACCCTCTCTGCCATTGCCAGATTGTTTGTATCCACCAAAAGGGGTTCCATAATTGTATCCACCACCATTTATGTGAACTGCTCCGACTCTCAATTGTGAACTCACACGCTCTGCTTTTTTAATGTCAGACGTTTGCACGTAGGCCGCTAAGCCATAAGGAGAGTCATTTGCTATAGAAATCGCTTCCTCTTCGTTGTTGAATGGTATTATTACTAAAACTGGTCCGAAAATTTCCTCTCTAGCGATCCTCATAGTATTGCTAACATTATAGAAAATTGTTGGTTTAACAAACCAACCCTTTTCTAAACCGTGAGGCTTACCTAAACCCCCTGTTAAGACGGAGGCTCCTTCTTTTATTCCCACATCAATCATATTTTGAACTCGGTCAAATTGTATTTTATCAAACAAGGGGCCTATGTGGTCTCCCTCTTTAGTTGGATCTCCGATTAAAATTTCTTCTGCTGACTTCTTTGCTATTTTTAAAACCTTTTCATAACAAGAGCTTTCAACTAGTAACCTCGTCGGTGCGTCACAAGATTGACCCGTATTGAACATGCACTCATTAATCGAATATCTTATATCCCTTTCTAGATTTGCATCCGAAAAAACAATATTAGGTGATTTTCCACCAAGTTCTAAAGTAACTCTTTTAATGGTCTCAGAAGAATCTTTGGTTACCATGATCCCAGCTCTTGTCGATCCAGTGAAAGACATCATATCTATTTCTGAATGCTTTGACATTGCCCTTCCCACCGTATCTCCGACACCGTTAACCAAATTAAAAACACCAGCTGGATAGCCAGCCTCTTCAATGATTTCGGTATAAACCATCGCAGATAAGGGTGTGTACTCTGACGGTTTCAAGATACAGGTACAGCCAGTTGCTAAGGCTGGTATAACCTTCAGTGCGATTTGATTTACAGGCCAGTTCCAAGGTGTTATCAGTCCGCAAATCCCTACCGGTTCTTTTAAAAGAACATCCCCACTATCCAAAACTGCTCTCTCCTTAAGCTCTGCCAGCGCACCAATAAATGACTCCAAGTGCCCAAGAGCTGCATCTGCTTGGGCAGATCTTGCCATTGATATAGGTGCACCCATCTCTTCGCGCATGGCCTGGGCTAAATCTTCAAACCTTCTCTCTGTTATTCTCTTGAGACCCTTCAAAAGATCCATTCTTTCTTTCTTTTTCGTTTTGGAAAAGCTTGTAAATGCTTTTTTCGCTGACTGAACTGCATCATTGACATCCTGTTCATTTCCTAGTGACACAGTCCCGATTTGTCTTAAATCTGATGGGCTTATCACAGCCATTGTTTCGTCTGATCTTGGGTTTACCCATGTCCCATTAATAAAAAATTTTTTTAACTTTTCCATTTTTGTAATCCGTGATTTTTTATCCTCAACTATAGACAATTAATTGTATTTTCTTACATATTTTTGTCATATTTTTTTTGTAAGGTCTTTTCGAGGTCTATTATGAAAATAATAATTAACGGGTTAGGAAGAATTGGTAAGCTTGTCTTTAGAAGACTATGCGATGAAAATCTCCATGAAAATATTGCATTGGTAAATGAGAAAGCGGGGTCTACTTCTGACCAAGAATATTTTTTAAGATATGACACGGTTCATGGGACTTGGGGTGATGACCTTTGTTTTAAAAATGGTTGTCTTAATTACAAAGATCATTCTATAGATGTGATGACAGAGGGGTCTATAGAGAATATTAGTTTTCCTAAATCTGAAAAGTTTCTGGTAGTAGATTGTACTGGGGTCAATAAATCAGAAAAGTTACTTGAGCCATATTTCAAAAAAAAGGCATCATACGTATTAATTTCTGCCCCTATAGAGTCATCCGGAGTCCAGAATATTGTTTATGGGATAAATCATCAATCCATAGACACTAGTGCTTATAAAATATTCACAGCCGCAAGCTGTACAACTAATTGTCTTGCGCCTATTGTAAAAGTTCTCGAAGAAAATATTGGAATAGAGCATGGGTCCATTACAACTATCCATAATATTACAAACTCTCAAACTATTGTTGATGCTCCGAAAAATAATTTAAGGCGATCGAGATCAGGTATTAACTCATTAATCCCTACAACCACGGGCTCAGCTAGAGCGATTTCATTAATTTATCCAGAGCTTAAAGGAAGGCTGAATGGACATGCTGTAAGAGTTCCTCTCTTAAACGCATCATTGACCGATTGTGTTTTCGAGATGAAACAGACTGTAGAAGTTGATAAGATTAATCAACTTTTTAACGAGGCTTCAAACACCTATTTGAAAGACATTCTGTCTTATGAAGAAAAACCCCTGGTGTCATCTGATTATGTTAATAATCCCCACTCAGCAATTATCGACTCTCTTTCAACTATGGTCGTAAATAAAACTCAGCTTAAGATTTATGCGTGGTATGATAATGAATGGGGATACGCCTGTAGAATGGTTGACATCTTATCTAAATTAATACGAGACTAGGCTCTCCTCTTGTTGATATTCAATCCATTTTTAAATGTATCGATTATTTATTGGTTTTTGATGCTGACCGATGGTGCTTTACGAATGCTAGTGCTAATGCATTTTCATGATAAAGGCTATTCTCCTTTTACTCTCGCTTATATATTTCTACTCTACGAATTTATGGGTGTTATTACAAATTTTATGGCTGGCATTTTTGGTCGTCGCTTTGGGCTATCCACCCTCTTGATAGCTGGCACTAGCCTGCAGATATTAAGCCTAACATCGCTTGGCCTTCTTTCGGTTAATAGCCCAGAATGGTTTATGATTTTTTGCCTTATCTTTTTTCAAGGTCTCTGTGGTGTCGCTAAAGATTTGACGAAAATAGGGAGCAAGACAGCCGTTAAGTTTCTAAGCAATGAAAATATTAAAGGAAAACTTTTTAGGAACGTCAGTTGGCTCACAGGATCTAAAAATACTGTTAAAGGTATAGGTTTTTTTGTTGGTGCTTTTTTGATTACCATTTACCCCTTCTCAATCTCTTTATATATTCTTGCCTTCATTTTGTTTATAGCCCTAATGATTGCGTTGAACCCAGTATTAAAAACGCCTGAATTAAATACAAAATCAAATAGAGTACGATCAGATGGAAAGGTTTTTTCTGACATTTCCAGTATAAATTATCTTTCTTTGTCGAGAATTTTCTTGTTTGGTGCTCGAGATATTTGGTTCGTAATTGGAATTCCTTTGTTTTTATTGGAAGTGTTTTCAACTATGTTTGTTACGGGATCAAACGGTAAAGTTGTTTTCCTTTTGGTAGGTAGCTTCATGGCGCTATGGGTCATTTTTTATGGCTTCGTACAATCTCAAGTGCCAGCAATTATTCAAAGAAGAACTGATTTTAATATAGAATCTAGTGCTTTTCGCTGGTCCATTATTGTAATTTTTCCAACCTTATTTTTAACTTTGTTAACTTTTGTTTTTGATAACACTCTGTCAGTTACGCTGATTGTAATAATAATCACTTTACTTTTTATATTTGGAGGTTTTTTTGCAATTAATTCAAGCATCCATTCTTATTTGATATTAAAGTTAACAAGTCAAAAAAAGGCGTCCGAAGATGTTGGTTTTTACTATTCAGCTAACGCAGTGGGTCGCTTTGTTGGAACACTATTATCTGGAGTTAGCTATCAGTTGGGAGGGCTAAGCCTTTGCTTATTCTTTACGACGGTCTTTTTAGTTTGTTCCAGTTATTTTATGGCAATTCTGGCAAAAAAGACTTGATAACTAGATTTAACAATGAATCACTGTAAGATAAAATGAACATTCTGAGTTGGTTTTAAGATGAGAGACAATCTTACAGATTACATCGGTTTTTCGGCTATTCTAATTGGTTTAACAGTGGTTTTTGCGATCTTAGAGTATCCAACCTGGGCTTTCCCTGCAACGGTTTTCATGGGCTCTGTTATATTTTTTATGTATTTAAAGTCTAACAAAATAGGCGAAAAGCACCATGTTAGTGACTTTAAGCAGGAAGCTATCAAGGAGGAGATTCAAGAAACGTATAACGCCAAGATCACTTACAGGGTAATTAAAGGATTATTGAACATTCTTCCCTCACCCTATATTTTGATTGACAGAAATGGTAGGATAACATTTATAAATACAGAGGCTAAAGGGATCGTTCCTGATTTTCATTCTGGCTCCCATATTTCGAACGTTTTCAGGTCGCCAATTTTTTTGGCCGCTATTGAAAATGCAATAAAAAAAGATAAGCAGGCAAAGCTGTCTTTTGAAATTCAAAGTCCGCAATTTCGTCAATTTAGTGCAAATATTTTTTTCATATCGTCAAATAAAATATCAAACAATTTCAACGACATTTTTATCCAACTAACGGATGAGTCAACTCATATAAGAGCCGAAAAAATGCGGACGGATTTTGTTGCTAATGCTAGTCATGAGCTTAGAACTCCATTAGCGTCGATCACGGGCTTCATCGAAACATTACAAGGGCACGCCAAAAATGATCCGAAGGCAAAGGATCTTTTCCTGAATCTTATGGCCAAACAAGCTGGGAAAATGGAACTTTTAATTAAAGATTTGATGTCTCTTTCCAAATTGGAAATACTGGAGACCAAACCTATTACGTCTGTCTGCTCATTAAGTGAACTCATTAGTGATTTAACGCAGAGCTTACAACAATACGCACAAGACAATAATGTTAAGCTAGTTAATAATATTTCTAAAAAAATGATGCCAATAATGGGGGAAGTTGATCAATTGCGACAACTATTCTCAAACTTAATAGAGAATGCTATTAAATACTCAGGATCTGAATGTGAAGTAAGAATTTTTCTGTCCAAAGAAAAACACAAAGGTATGGTTGGCATAGTGATTGAGGATAACGGGGTTGGAATTTCTGCGGAACATTTACCTAGACTTACGGAGAGATTTTATAGAGCTAACACAAATTCTGAAGCTGAAAAAGATGGTACTGGTTTAGGATTGGCGATAGTGAAGCATATTTTAATTAGACACCGCGGAAAACTCCAGATTGACTCCAAGCTTGGTAAAGGCAGTCAATTTACTGCTTGGCTACCTAAAGGGAAATTAGGTAAACAGAATAAAAAAGAAAAATAAATTGGATATTGTTAAAAAAATCATATTTTCAATATCTTATTTGTTCATAAAGTTTTCATATTTTTGACATATTTAAGTGAGGATAGAATGAGAAGGTGCGCGTAAATCAGACGTTCTAGTTAACAAAGGAGTTGTCAATAATGAACAATTTATTAAAATTTTTTACTGCTGCAATTGCAGCGACAGTTTTAAGTACGGGCTCGTTGATAGCCAGGGAAGGCGATCAAATATCTATCGTTGGATCTTCAACTGTTTTCCCATTCTCAACAATCGTTGCAGAGCGATTTGCGAAAAATACTGACTTTAAAGCCCCAGTTATAGAATCAACTGGAACGGGTGGTGGTGCAAAACTATTTTGTGCGGGCATCGGTCTTGATCATCCAGATGTAACCAACGCAAGTAGAGCAATGAAATCAAGCGAAAAAGAAACTTGTACTGCAAACGGTATAACGCCGGTTGAGTATATGATCGGCTTTGATGGAATAACCTTCTCAAACAGCAATAAAGCACAACAGTATTCTTTAACTAAGGAAGAAATTTTCAAAGCAGTGTCAGCTAAAATAATGTCTAATGGAAAAATGGTAGACAATGGCTACAAGAGATGGAGCGACATTAATCCGTCCTTGCCGAGCGTAAAGATAGATGTGTTGGCTCCTCCACCATCTTCTGGTACACGAGACGCTTTTGTGGAGTTGGTCATGCACGACACCTGTAAGAAAGTTTACAAGATGAGTAAGGATGATTACAAAGCCTCTTGTTCAGCTTTGAGAGAAGACGGTGCTGTTACCGAGGCAGGAGAAAATGACAACCTTATCATAGAAAAGCTTGCCGCTAATCAGGGCCGATTTGGTATTTTCGGATATTCATTTCTTGACCAAAATAAAGATAAGGTTCAAGGTTCCATAGTAAACGGCGTAGCACCATCAATGGAAACAATTGCTGATAGTTCGTACAAAGTTTCCCGGCCACTATTCTTTTACGTCAAAAAAGAGCACGTTGGGGTAGTGCCAGGACTTCAAGAGTTTGCTGACTACTTTATGAGCTTAACAGTCAGTGGTAGTCCCTTAGAAGCTGCTGGCCTTATTCCAAAGCCATAGTGTACTAACCTATTTACTTAGACCATAAAGCCGATTACCATATCGGCTTTATGGCACATTAAATTACAGACAGGATTTTCACTTCAATGACCCTTCCTATAAGTTTCGTTTTTTTTGTGCTTCTGGGGTTATCTGTATATTTTTATTATCACGCAAAAAGCAGTATTGTGAGAAAGGCGGCATTTCTTGGAAAGCGTTCAAAGGCACTTCCGTCTCACTATGGACAACAATCCTTTCTCTGGGCTTTCATACCCTCTTTCCTAATATTATTGGTTCTAACAATCGGTGGGCCAAACTATATAGATCAAATTTTCTACAATAAAATTCAAGAATTAAATCCCACGTTTAATGAATCTTTTGTAAGCCTTATCTTGGCAAAAGTTATTAATGTTTCAAATGGTAAGATTTCCACTGATGAAGAAACAATAATAATTCTTGCAAAGGACTATAAAATTGCTTTCGAGCAACTGCACTTTTATCGTGGATTAGTGGTCATTTTATGCGCTGCGTTATTGGGAATGATTATTTCCTATAGACAGAAACCTGGCTCAAACGCAAGGGAACAGGTTGAAAAATTTATAGTTAATATTTTCTTCGCTTCAGCAGTTATTGCTATTTTTACAACAGTAGCCATTATATTAAGTCTATTTTTTGAAGCGTTGAGATTTTTTAATTTATATAATTTTTTTGATTTTATATTTGGACTTCATTGGGCGCCAAATGTAGCTATAAGAACGGATCAAGTGGCTGCTGAGGGCTCATTTGGGATGATACCTGTGCTGTTGGGTACATTACTAATTTCTTTCATAGCGATGTGTGTGGCTATCCCAATCGGCCTTTTCTCTGCAATATATCTTGCAGAGTTTGCTACGCCTAAAATTCGAGATTTCGTAAAACCAACTCTTGAGATTTTAGCTGGTATTCCAACTGTAGTTTACGGATATTTTGCCGCTTTGACTGCTGCTCCATTTTTCAGAGATATTGGTTTTTCACTGGGTTTAGACGTTTCATCTGAGTCAGCTATAGCAGCCGGTGCTGTAATGGGTATAATGATTATTCCTTTTATTTCCTCTTTATCCGACGACGTTATTAGAGCTGTTCCGCAAAGCTTGCGAGACGGTTCAATGGGGCTTGGTGCCACAAAAGCTGAAACAATTTACATAGTGATACTGCCCGCTGCTATTCCTGGTTTGGTTGGCGCTGTTCTCTTGGCAGTTAGTCGTGCTATCGGAGAGACAATGATTGTTGTTATGGCCGCGGGATTAAGCGCAAATTTGACAGTCAATCCATTAGACTCCGTAACCACCGTCACAGTTCAAATTGTTTCACTCCTTACTGGAGATACAGAGTTTGACGACATCAAAACCTTGTCAGCCTTTGGCCTAGGGCTGGCACTTTTCTTTTTCACTTTGTTGCTTAATATTTTTGCACTCTCTATATCGCGGAGGTTAGCTGAAAGATATGACTAAAACTAGTATTAAATCGAGAAGAGCCCGCGAGACCAGATTAAAAGCTTATGGAATTGCCTCTATCAGCTTCGCACTAATTATGCTAGCAACCCTACTTATTTCAATAGGACTTAATGGCTACAGTGCTCTGCAACAGGCTTATTTTAAGGTCGAGGTTTCCATCGATGTTGAAAAGTTCATTGACGAAAGTGGAGCTCTTAACAACAAAAAGATGAATCTGTTTAACTGGGATAGTTTGGTGCAAAGCGCACTAATAGAAATGTTTCCTGCGGTAAAAGATAGAGATGAAAAAAAGGAACTGTTTGCTATCATTTCCGCTAATTCTGGATACGATCTAAAGGAAACTGTTAAAAGTAATCCGTTGCGTAATGGTTCTCAAAATCTCGCAGTTTGGCTTCATTTATCTGATGATGCAGATCAATATTTGAAAGGTAGATTAAGTATTGAAATTCCAGAGGAAGATAGAAGAATTAGTGATAAGCAAATAGCGTGGGTTGATAGCTTGGTAGAGAGAGATATTGCAAAACTTAAATTCAATAAAACATTTTTCACATCTGCTGACTCCAGAGAGCCAGAGAGCGCTGGAATTCTGGGGTCAGTTATTGGTTCAGCTTTAACCCTTTTTGTTACAATAATATTTGCACTTCCACTGGCTGTTATGGCCGCGATATATCTCGAGTATTTTGCAAAACCTGGAAGGATTACAGACTTTATTGAAGTAAATGTTAACAATTTAGCAGCAGTCCCTTCTATAGTATTTGGATTGCTGGGTTTATCAGTTTTTCTTTCCACATTTGGTCTTCCAAGATCAGCACCTCTTGTCGGTGGTCTTGTGTTAGGTTTGATGACCCTTCCTACGATAATTATCGCCTCAAGAGCATCTATACGCTCAATCCCTCCATCTATTAGAGAAGCCGCTCTGGGACTGGGTGCTTCAAAAATGCAAGCTGCACTTCATCATGTTTTGCCTTTAGCTGCACCTGGAATTTTAACAGGAACAATAATTGGTATGGCACAAGCATTGGGTGAGACAGCACCTCTTTTAATGATTGGTATGGTAGCGTTTATAATTGATATTCCAACTACCTTTACGTCTAGTGCCACAGCCATGCCAGTTCAAATATATATGTGGTCTGACAGCGCAGAAAGAGCGTTTTATGAAAGGAGTTCTTTAGCTATACTATTCTTGGTAGCGTTTTTGATCTCAATGAATCTGTTAGCTGTTGTATTGAGGAAAAAATTTGAGAAGAAATGGTGAAATAATGACTAGCAAATTTAGAACAAAGAATGTTGAGGTTTATTACAGCGACAAAAAAGCGATAAGAGATATAAGCCTCAATATAGAGAAAAATATAGTTACGGCGCTTATAGGTCCTTCGGGGTGTGGAAAATCAACTTTTTTGCGTTGTCTAAATAGAATGAACGATGTCATTGAAAATTGTTCAATAAAAGGGAGTATTCATCTTGATGAGCAAGATATTTATGGGCCAGATATAGATCCTGTCGAACTCAGAGCACGCGTTGGAATGGTTTTTCAAAAACCAAATCCGTTTCCGAAGTCTATTTTTGACAACATTGCCTACGGTCCAAGAATTCATGGCTTGGCTAGCAGTGACAATGAGTTGAAAGATATAGTTTACAACAGTTTAGAAAAAGCAGGACTTATAGATGAAGTCAAAGATAGGTTAAATGATCAAGCGACTGGGCTTTCAGGGGGTCAGCAACAGAGAATTTGTATTGCCAGAGCAATCGCCGTAAGCCCTGAAGTAATCTTGATGGACGAACCCTGCTCGGCCCTCGACCCTATAGCTACCGCAAAAATTGAGGAGCTTATGAATGAACTATGTGAGTCTTATACCATAATTATTGTAACCCATTCAATGCAACAAGCAGCACGGGTATCAAAGAAAACAGCCTTTTTTCATTTAGGAGACTTAATTGAATATAACGACACAGATAAAATTTTTACTCAACCCGAAAATGAAAAAACACAAGACTACATTACCGGAAGATTTGGATGAAAAGGATAAAGAATGACTTTACATATTTCATCAGCATATAACGAAGACTTAATTCACATTAACAGCAAAATCGTGGAGATGGGTGGCTTGTGCGAGCAGATTATAGATAACACTAACCTTTCGATAAAGGATAATAACGTTCAACTTGCTGAAAAGGCTATTCTTTTAGACGAGAAGCTTGATTTTCTAGAAAATGAAATCAACGAGTCCGTGATAAAGGCAATTGCTTTGAGACAACCTGTTGCCGATGATTTACGGGTTTTATTCTCTGCAATAAAGATTTCTGGAGCTTTTGAAAGGGTCGGTGATCTTTGCAAAAATATAGCAAAGCGCACCCAACTTCTAACCGATGAAAACCAGATAGAAATAAGAAGAGAAATATTCGAGCTAGGTGAAAAGGTAAAAAAACAGCTCACTCGATCCATTAACTCATATACCGATAAAGATACTAAGTTAGCTACAAAAGTGTGGAAAAATGATTATAAAGTTGATCAGATGTATACCGATCTTTTTAATAATCTTCTCGTATATTTAAAAAAGAAAAAACGAGTAGCCTCTGGCTCCCACCTTATGATTATAGCAAAAAATTATGAGAGAATTGGAGATCATGCTACTCATATTGGAGAAATGACACACTTTGCGATAACAGGTGAGAATTTAGTTGCTGTTCGACCAAAAGTTAATCTACCCGTATAGAGGTTATTTTAATTATGAAACAAAAAGTTTTGGTTGTTGAAGATGATAAGGACATTCAAGAAATTATAGAATATAATTTTACTAGCGAAGGCTACGAAGTAATTACATGCTCAGATGGCGAAGATGCCGTCGACCTTATTAGGCATGAGACACCAGATCTTGTTATTTTGGATTGGATGCTCCCAAATCTATCTGGCTCGGAAATACTTAGGCAAGTACGTTCAAGCAAGAAAATAAGAAAAACACCTATCATAATGCTCACAGCGCGCACTGAAGAAATTGATAAATTGAAAGCTTTTGACACTGGAGCAGATGATTATATAACCAAGCCTTTTTCTAATGCAGAGTTAATAGCGAGAACAAAGGCATTACTTAGGCGAAGTATTGACAACAATGATTCTGACACTTTAGTCTTTCATGATATTGAACTAAATCGCGATAAAAAAAGAGTGTTTAGAGGTACAAAGGAAATAAAATTAGGGCCAGTGGAATTTAAGTTACTTGAAGTTTTTCTAATGAGGCCAGGACAGGTATTTAACAGGGAACAGTTGTTAGATAAAGTCTGGGGCAATGATATATACGTCGAGGAAAGAACTGTAGATGTCCATGTGGGACGTTTACGGAGAGCGCTCAACAGGGGTAAATTGAAAAAGGATCCGATACGAACGGTAAGAAGTGCCGGTTATTCACTTAATGAGAACTATAGTTAGTGGCGTCTCATCGGATATGAAGGTAGGAGAAAAATTTTTCTGATGCTTTTTCCCAAGAAAAATTCTTTGCATGTTTTATAGCAGTTGATGCACTAAGAGATTCTAATCCTCGTACTGCTTCAGCCAAATCTTCTCTCAAGATTCCTGCTTTCGATTTGCCGATAACATCTTTCGGACCAGAAACATTATATGCCGCCACAGGTAGCCCACATGCCATTGCTTCGAGTAATACCAGTCCAAAGGTATCGGTTTTTGATGGAAAGACAAAATAATCACACTCTTGATAAATATTTGCTATTTCCTCATGACTTTTATTTCCAAAGAAATTGACGTCTGGGTATTTTTCTCTAAGTCTTTTTTCTTCAGGGCCATCGCCTATCATCCATTTTTCTCCATCGATTTTTAGACTTAGGAACGCATCTAAATTTTTCTCTATCGCTAGTCGACTTGTGCACACATATACCTTTTTCTTTCTAGCAATTCTTTTCTTAGGTTGAAATGTTGAAAGATCGACTCCTAAAGACCATACTTCAGGTTTCCCCACATTCCATTTGATAAGATCTTCTTGAACTGATTTAGAAGGAACAAGCACTCTCTTTGAATGTTTATGAAACCATCTTAGAAAAGCGTATGTCCAAGACAACGGGATTCCTGTTCGTGCCTTTATGTATTCAGGGAAACGTGTTTGAAAAGCGGTTGTATAACATATTTTGTTTTTATATGCGTACGATCGAGCAGCTATTCCCAGAGGACCTTCTGTATTAATATGGAGTGCATCTGGTTTCAAATCATCAAGGATAGAAAATACTTTTTTTCTTACGAAAAGAGCTAATCTTATTTCTGGATAAGTTGGGCAAGGAATATTTTTAAAACGGTCGGGGCCTATAACAAAAACATCGTGTCCCATTTCTCTCAGATGTTTGACTGTCTGCTGTATGCAAACGACGACGCCATTGACTTGGGGTGTCCACGCATCTGTTGTAATCACTATTTTCGACAATTTAGCCCTACTTAGCGCTTTCGACCGGTGCCAATCTGCCTTTTGTTTTAGCCCACTCGATTATTTCAAGTTTACCATCAAGATTCTCAACTAAAGCAGTCATTGATTCTACCCAATCTCCGTCATTAGCATAGATTATATCTTCAACAGTTTTCATCTCAGCCTTATGAATATGACCACAAATCACGCCATCACAACCTCTTCGCCTAGTCTCTGTCGCGATGGACTTTTCAAAAGCAGACATAAACGAAACAGCTAACTTCACTTTTGATTTTAAATATTGTGAAAGAGACCAATAAGGGAGTTTAAAGAGACGTCTAATAGCATTAAAAACAGCATTTATTTTCAATAAAAATACATACGCCCAATCACCAATATAGGCGAGCCACCTTGCGTGCTGAATAACGTTGTCAAACAAATCTCCGTGAACGACCCAGAATTTTTTGCCATCAGCTGTGTGATGTATGTCATCATCCTTAACCTTTATGCCTCCCATTGTAAGGCCCACAAAGTCTCTAGCAACCTCGTCATGATTCCCTGGGATAAATATGATTTCCGTGCCTCTTTTTGCTTTCTCTAAAATTTTCTGCACAACATCATTATGGGTCTGTGGCCAGTACCATCTTTTGGATAATTGCCAACCGTCCACTATGTCACCAACAAGATAAATTTTTTCACATTCAATGGTCTTTAGAAACTCTAGAAATTCCTTAGCTCTTGACCCCTTTGTTCCCAAATGCACGTCAGAAACCCACACCGTCTTAAAAACCTTTGCTCTGTAACTAAGATCATTCATTATTTATTCCAAAAACGCGTGTTGATTAAACTGACTTGTAAAACTCAAAGATTGGTTTGTTTTTTTGTCTTAATTTGACTGCTTGGACAATTTAATATAGATCCTTACCATATTATTTAAATACTCGTTTTGAAAGAAAAATGTGAAAAAAGGCACAGAACCCATTTTTGGTTCATGAGTACGCTAAATAGATTGCTTTTAATTCTGGTCTACGAGAGGAATAAGAGGTCTTGAATAAAAAAGTACAACATATGCGGAAGGTAGCGGACACATGAAACTTCTTGTTTTAGGTGCGGGAGCTGTTGGTGGTTATTTCGGCGGAAGAATGGCTGAAGTGGGTATGGATGTTACTTTTCTAGTAAGAGACAAAAGAAAGCAAAAATTAGAAAAAACAGGTCTAATAATAAAGAGCCCAAAAGGCGACTTTTCAATGAAGCCCAATCTAGTAACATTGGATAAGGTGGACAGTATCTTTGATGTAATAGTGCTTACTAATAAGGCGTATGATTTAGACACAATTCTACAGTCAAATTTTCCTGTAAAGGACGGATCGATAATTATCCCTTTGCTTAATGGATATACACACATAGAAAAATTAATGAGTAAATTTCCAAACGCTCGCTTATTTGGGGGTATTGCGCACATATTTTCTACGTTGAGCCAAGAGGGTGAGATTCACCATTTTAATGATATTCACTCCCTCACTTTTGGTCACTTGAATAACGCTGATGAAACAGACGGAAGAAAATTTTTTGACGCCTGTAGTTCAGCAAACTTCTCCATTAAGTACTCCGATAATATCACTGTAGACCTTTGGCATAAGTGGATACTGATCGCAACAGTAGCTGGAGCCACTACTCTATTTAACGCAACTGTAGGAGAAATTGCTTCAACTGAGCATGGGCGATCATTCATAAAGGGCCTTCATGAAGAGTGTGTCAATATCGCAAAGTCTGAAAAAATTCAGGTGAATGCCGAAGATTTAGCACAACAGCGCCAATTTCTTTCCGACAAAAAATCTACGTGGAACTCCTCTATGCGGAGAGATATGCTCAATAATTCAAAGATTGAAAGCGCGCATATATTTTTAGAGCTTATTAAGATTTCGGACAAAAACAATGTATTATGTCCCTCCTTAAAAACCGTAATGATAAACGGTGAGATTTATATGCGGACGATCCTCTAAGGTGCCATCCAGCTAAATTTATTGCCATTAAAGTCTAGTCGCATCCTTTCATGGCCAGATGATTTGAGATAAAGATAATCCATTTCCAATATTTTATTGTCGACAACACAAAAATTCTTTTTTCCCTCTTCACTCTGTTGCAAAGAAGGTGTCTTACCCTTTAATTCAAGTGGGAGCCCATCATCTTTTTCATCAATATTGCATGAAGGATCGTACTTAGTTAAATAACATTTTCTCGATGAAAGGCCCGTGCTATCCCAAGCCGCATTCCATATAGAATCTTCGTAATGGATACTAGAGTGTGTCTTTATTCTTAACTGAGTTTTCAGCTTGTAGCTATATACTAAGCACACTGTGTTTGGGTTATTTCTAATATCATTTAGTTTTGGGCTTCTGTAGTCAGTATGAAAGCGAATAATATTTTTTCCTTTATTAAAATTTCTTAATACAACACTTCTTGCTTCCACTCCTAACTTTCCAATGGTACAAAACGTCATAATGTGAAAATCATGGTCTCTCTCATTTGCGCCATTTTCCAGTAGCTCACAAACTGTTGTAAAAATTTTGTTATTCATTTCCAAATCCCATCAATGCTTAATATCTCATATATATTAAAAAAAACAGTTTTTTCAAAAGAGCCTTTTGGATTACTAATTTTACTCGCTATGGCTATGCCCATTGCATTTTCAACTTGGGTAGCTTTGCTGAATAACTTTGTAATAGAGGTATCAGATTTTTCTGGGATCGAAATAGGTTGGCTTCAAAGTGTTAGAGAGATACCAGGCTTTCTTGCTGTCTGCGTGATTTTCATTTTGTTCTATGTTAGCGAACAAATACTTGCCTATATATCGCTGGCTCTTTTGGCGGTAGCGGTAGCCGTTACTGCTCTTTTCCCAAGCTTTCAAGGATTGATCCTCACAACATTAATTAGCTCAATTGGTTTTCATTATTACGAAACAGTAAATCAATCTCTTCAACTGCAATGGCTTAAGAAAGAAACGGCACCATCATCAATAGGCTGGATTGTAGCTGCTGGATCGGGGTCGGCATTTTTTGTTTATATCGCTATTATAATTCTTTGGCTTAATCTCAACTTCAATTATTTTTTCATCTACTTCTGTGCAGGTACATTATGTTTATCAATAGTTGTCTTTTGCTTTTTTTATTATCCAAAGTTTCACATTGGCAAAAAGCAACGTCTCAGTATCGTACTCAAGCGCAGATATTGGGTGTATTACACCTTGCAGTTTTTTTCAGGGGCTAGACGTCAGATATTCGTTGTTTTTGCAAGTTTCATGATGGTCGAAAAATATGGTTTCGACGTTCACCAGATTACTCTTCTCCTTCTAACAAACTTTCTAATCAATATATTTATGGCCCCTTTAATAGGACGCTTAATAGAAAATTTTGGGGAAAGGCTGTCTTTAATTGTTGAGTATTTTGGCCTTATGATAATTTTTCTTCTTTATGCCGGTCTTTACTATTTCGAGTGGTCTTACCTTGTCGCATCTGTTCTTTTTATAGCGGACCATATGTTTTTTGGGCTCGCTTTCGCAATGAAAACATATTTTCAAAAAATTGCAGATCCTGAAGACTTTGCACCGACTGCAGCTGTAGCTTTTACAATAAACCATATATCTGCGGTATTTCTTCCAGTCCTACTAGGCTATATTTGGATTTATAACAATAGCGCCGTATTTTATTTGGCTGCAATACTATCTTTTATTTCTTTGATAGTAGCACTGCTCATACCAAGATCCCCATCTAAAGGAAATGAGAGTATTCTATAACTAGGTATCTTGTTGGTGCAGATCTAAGCCGCTACCCTGTTCATGCAATTCTTCTGGTTGTGGAGGATTAGGGATTCTCACGATTTCAATCCAGCCACTTAAAAAGTCAAACCTCAGACCAACTTCTCTCATACCGGTTTTAAGAACTATTCTTTCTAAGCCGTTTGTATTTTTTATTGCTCTGTTTATAGATTTGCACATAATTTTATGGAGAAACTCTCTTTTTAATTTAGCCCTGGGTTTGAATGTTTTTTTTATTTCAAAATATTCAAGATCTAAACACCGAACATTTACACTGTTTTTCTCAGATAAAAGGCTTATCACTACGATAGGTTTAGTGTCTCCAACTCGAGGGATTGCCCAAAAGGACTCAAATTCCCAATTAGGACGCACTAAACTACTTATTTCAGCATTTAAAGCCGTCATCTGAGAAAATGCTGCTTTCACCAAAACGGCCAGAGTTACGAAGTTAATCAAGAAAATTTTTATAAGCAAAACGCGACCTTTTTAAAAAATTATATCAAATTGTACAAGGAGATTATTTAACATCTAATTCAGCTTTGTCTACTTGTATATCAGGCATACTAGCATTCTCTCCAATTATAAGGGGGAGTATTTCGCTTTGGTCATTACTTTCTAGATTTTCATATCTTTCTTCTCTCCACTCTAGTGACGAAAACTCTCCACACTTTTTGCAAATTGGTTCCCATTCACTTTGACTTTCGCAGTTTGAGCAAATCCACCTCTTCGAGCGCTTTGCGGTGACGGCTTTTGCAAGCCAACCTTTTACAACAGCGTCTGATGATCCAACCCCCTTTTCGATAGCTGCCATAAGAGTATAGACCTTAGCATTAGCTTTATCTGTTTCTATCAAATCACTGATAGCTCTTCTCGCTTCAGGAAAATTTTCAGAAAGAATATTTAACTCGGCATTTAATATTTTCGTTTCGGTATCCGTCTTTTTAACATTTAAGATCTTTTTAAAACGCTCTATGCGCGCTTCTACACTTTCATCGCTTTCAATTTCTGCAAATTTTTTGGCTATATCAGGATGAGGGATAGCTTTCCATGAACTCAGTAATACTGCCTCAGCCTTCTTTTTTTGTCCTTCCAGTAATTCTAGTTCGGACAAAAGAATTGAATTTGGAACCAAGCCAGCAAATCTTTTTAAAGCCTGCCTGGAAACTTTTAGCGCGTCTAGCGTCTTTCCTGCAGACCGAAGTTCCTTGGCTTTTTGAAATAAAAGGATACTTTCTCCTTTGCTGTAGGCTTCTTTGTCTACTTTTTTGATCTTATTAATTTTTTTATACGTCGTCAGTGCCCCATCCCAATCTTCCTCAGTGAGTTGCAGATTAAAAAAAGTTTGATTAAACGATAGGTTTTGAGGTTTTAATTTGATTAACCGATCCGTAAGTTTAAGCGCCAAGCTAGTATTACCTTCGGATAATTTCATTTTTATAAGGCCAAACAAACCCATGCTACGGGTCGTTTTGTCTCTGACTAATTCCTGAAAAATTTCTTCTTGCTTAGATAAGTTTCCTCTCGCCTCATATGAACTCAGAGACAATATATTGGGCAAAGAGTTTGACTTTAGATATTTTTTGCTGCGCTTAAGTTCCAATAAAGCTCTTTCATGATCCCCCTCAAAGCTCGCTGTATATGCGCTGATTAGAAAGCTCTGTCCTTTTCTCTCTGATCTTCTTTCAAAGAACCTTTTAAGCGCTGTATCATCTCCTTTTAGAAATCCAATCAGAGACCATAAAAACTTTACGACTATATTTATCAATAAAATTGTAAATAAAAGCGCTAAAGTAAGCGCAAAGAAAGACAAAAAAGTTAATTGGTATTCTCTACTGAGAAAATCAATGGTTAGCGTTCCATCGGTATCCTTTAAAAGATTAAATCCAACTGCTAGCGCCATTGCAATGCTAAAGAAAAATATTGCCTTTATAAACACCCAAATCACTGATTTATCTTATCTTCCATTTCAATAAGTTTTTCCAGCTTTTGAATCCAATCTTTCATCAAATCTCTGGTCTCTATTGATAAATTACTTATTTCTCTTTTGGCAGCATCTAACTTTCCGTTTTTTAGGGCATGGTCAATCCTAGATAGTATCGCGTCAGTGTGATCACCATCAATAGGCTTAGTAGATCTGGAAATAAAAACAGTGTTAAGATAACTCGTTATCCAATCCTTCCAGTCCTGTTTCTCATCAGTTTTTATTTCATTTTTCAAGGCATAATAAGAAATCTCTTTGAATTCTTCTATTAACATTAAGAGTTCTTGACCTATTTCTAATGTCTTCTTTTTGTCAATGTTCTGATAAGAGCTTCTTAAAATAGATAAACTCTTTTTGTTCTTTTCAATAAACTCTTCGTTCTGAGATATGCGTTTCTGCAACAAATCTAAATCGTTTTTATATGTTAATTGAAAATCCTCCAGCTTATCTGTTTGGTCTCTTGGCATACTCTTATCAATTCTATCACTTTTGCTTTTGGTCTCATTTTTTTCTTTGAATTTTATATTTTTAGAATTGACGGCAGTTATTTTTCTCTCTAACTCTTCAGAATTAGTTTTGACCAAATCATTTACGTTACTTATTTTTGAAAGCAGAAATTCCTTTTCTAATTTTAAAACTTCAATTTGTGAACTCTCAATTTTCACTTTTTCCGAAAGGAAGGCGTTTTTGCTCAACTTGGAGTTCAACTCAGCTTTTAGATCTTTAATTTCAACAAAGAGAATAAAATATAGAATGCCAAAGGCTATTGCTAATAGCGCTAAACTGACCACCGCTAAAAGAAGAGCATAGTTGAAGGTATAGCCAGCTTTGTTTCGCTCATCTTGTTTTTTTTTCAAATTATTTTTTATGCTTGTTTCTGTCACTTTTAAGCTTTTTAATTTTAGTCTTAATAATGTGAATACTCTTTAACTATCATATTAACCATATTAGAAATTAAAGGCTCTTGAATTGTCTTACATTTAATATTTTTATTCAAAACTGATCTTAATCTATTTTCAATTTTTTTGCTAAAACAGAAAAATGTTTTATCTAGATTTTTGCGTGGCGCGGAATTTATCAAACTATCTACAGATTTTTCTGAGAATAATGCAATACCCTTCAAATTTTCCCCAGATAAGATCTTTCCTAGGTCTTTTTTCTGAATGTTTCTTTTCTGCTTATAAACTACATGCTCTTCACAATTAAAATCGTGCTTCAAAAGATCTGCCTTCAAGTCGTAAGATATTTCGTCGCCTCGCAAGTAAACCACAAGTGGGCGCTTGTTCCTGAAGTGGTTTTTAAAGCCACTAAGCAAGTGTTTAACATTAGAGTAAATGAATATATTAGTCGCCCCTATTTTTTTTAGCAATCCATCACATCTTTGCCCAACTGCAAAAATGGGTTTTTCAAAATTCTGCAATTCAATTTTTTGTTTTTCTAAGGCATAAACAGACGTAACAACTAAAACATCGGCTTCTTTTAAGTTTATACTTGTTTTCAAGAAGTCTATTTCTAAGAGGGGGAATATCAAAACCCTTCCATTAAATTTTTCTTGTTCTAACATTTCTTTAAAGCGGCAACTGTCTTTATAAGTCCGAGTTAGAAGAATTTCTTTACTGGAAGAAATTTTTTCCTCCTCTAGACTTTATCTCTCTTCCCGCCTCGCGCCCAATTTCCTCCGACATTGCCCAGTCTCCTTGCCAGACGTCGTGTATCTTTTCTTTACCGTCAGCGCTTATTATTTCTCCCATGAATTTAAACTCTTCATTATTTTTTTGTGCCAAGCCACCTATTGGTGTCCTACAGGAACCGTCTAGCTCTCTCAAAAATGCTCTTTCCGCCTCGACTCGTTTCTTTGATACACTGTCATTTAGCGGTGCCAGAATTTCTTCGATTTTATCGCTATATAAATGTTCAATTCCGATCGCTCCTTGAGCTACAGCCGGCAGCATTTCATCTGTTGATATAGGATTAATGAGCTTTTCTAACCCCAGCCTGTTTAACCCAGCAGTAGCTAAAAAAGTCGCAACGGCAACGTTTTTATCTAGCTTTTCAAGTCTTTTTTGGACATTACCCCTAAACTCAACCACCTCTAAGTCATTTCGCTTATTTAGTAACTGTGCCTTCCTTCGAAGAGAAGAAGTTCCCACAACAGACCCCATTGGTAACTCTGCAATTGAAGAGTATTTTCTGGATATAAACGAATCTCTTACATCTTCGCGTTCAAGTATAGTTGAAATAACTAATTTTTCTGGTAGCTCCGTTTCAACATCTTTCATGGAGTGAACAGCTATATCTATTCTCTTGTCGATGAGTGCTTGCTGGATCTCTTTCGTAAAGAGACCCTTTCCTCCAATTTTTGAAAGAGACGTATTTAAAAACTTGTCACCACTCGTTTTTATAACCTCTATCTCTACTTGATCAGGATCCAAATCATTTGATGATAATATTTTATTTCTAACTTCATTAGCTTGTGCCAATGCAAGAGGCGATCCTCTTGTACCGATGACTAATTTTTCTAGAGGGGTACCGTTACTCATTTTCTCAATTTTCTAATTTATAAATTATCAATTAATGTAATATATAACTATGCACAAGTCTATCATAGCCCTAGGAATCGAAAGTAGCTGCGATGACACATCTATAGGAATTATAAAAATAGATCTTAAAGATGAGTTATTTACAGCAGAAGGTCTAACATTAGAACAAATGGGTCTTGTGACAGAGTCGCAGGATAAACTCCATAAAGACTATGGCGGCGTAGTACCAGAAATCGCTGCCCGTGCGCACTCTGAAAGAATAGATGTATGCTTTAAAGAAGTTCTAGAACAATGTAACCTCGAACTTGATTGTATCGATATTATTTGTGTCACAGCAGGTCCTGGTTTAATTGGAGGTCTTTTATCTGGTATCAATTTTGCGAAAGGATTGGCTTTTTCGACAGGAAAACCTTTAATCGGTGTTAATCACCTTATTGGTCATGCGCTAACCCCTCAAATGACAGATAGTCTTAGCTATCCTTATCTAATACTTTTGGCTTCTGGTGGACATTGTCAGTATTTGGCTGTTTCGGGAGTAAACAAGATAGAAAGACTTGGAACCACTATTGATGATGCGCCAGGTGAGGTTTTTGATAAAGTAGCCAAAATGTTGGGCCTTCCTATCTTTTCAGGATCGGAAGTAGAAAAATATGCAACAAAAGGGAATAAAAATAGGTTTTCATTTCCCCTACCTCTTATTAATAAAAATGACTGTGATCTTTCATTTTCAGGTCTTAAATCTTCTGTAAGAAGACAGGTAGATCGCCTGGTTGAAAAGCAGTCTGGCTTATATCTTCATGATCAAAGAGATATTTGCGCATCGTTTCAAGAGGCTATGAAACTGATTTTTGAGAATAAAACAAAAAAAGCCCTAGAGCTATTCTCAAAGATTTCTTCCGACAAAGAAATGTCCTTTTCTTTAGCTGGTGGCGTTGCAGCAAATAAAACTATAAGAGACTCACTGAAGGGGCTGTGTAAGGAGCTAAATGTACATTTCTCTGCACCGCCAATTGCCCTTTGTACAGACAACGGTTTAATGATTGCATATGCTGGAGCTCAAATATATCTCGGTGGTAGCGAAGATAATATGAGCTTATCCCCACGACCACGGTGGCCTATTGACATGGACAATCAAAAGTCGCATGGCTTTGGAAAGCGGGGACGCAAGGTATAATTTAATAGCGATAACTGTCGCTTTTGAATGGTCCCGCCGCGCTTACACCGATGTAATCTGCCTGATCTTTCTCAAGTTTTGTAAGTTTCACTCCAATTTTCTCAAGGTGCAGCGTCGCAACTTTCTCATCCAGATGTTTTGGTAGAGTGTATACGCTATTAGAGTAGTTCTTCCCATTTTTCCATAGCTCTATCTGGGCAAGAACTTGATTGCTAAAACTTGCGGACATAACAAAAGAGGGATGGCCTGTTGCGTTTCCAAGATTAAGCAATCTTCCTTCAGACAATAAAATTATATTTCTACCTGATGCCATTTCTATCATGTCAACCTGGTCTTTTATACTCGTCCATTTTTGATTTTTAAGAGCTGCTACCTCAATCTCATTATCGAAATGACCTATGTTTCCTACAATAGCCATATTTTTCATTTGCCGCATGTGGTCTAATTTTATAACATCTTTATTCCCCGTAGCTGTTATGAACACATCTGCTGTTTCAACGGTATCTTCTAGTGTTACGACTTCAAAACCATCCATCGCGGCCTGCAATGCACATATTGGGTCCACCTCTGTAACTTTCACTCGTGCTCCCGCACCTCGCAATGATGCCGCAGAGCCCTTTCCAACATCACCGTAACCACACACAACAGCTACTTTACCGGCCATCATTGTATCTGTTGCTCTTCTTATTCCGTCTACTAATGACTCTTTGCAGCCATATTTATTATCAAACTTTGATTTTGTGACACTGTCATTTACGTTGATAGCTGGAAAGGGTAGCTTTCCTTCGCGTTCCAATTGATAGAGTCGATTAACGCCTGTGGTTGTTTCTTCTGAAACGCCAAGAATTGAATCTTTTTGCTTGGAAAACCAGCCTTTGCTCAATTGCAATCTTTTTTTAATTTGTTTAAAAAGGGATTCCTCTTCCTCAGACGCCGGATTTTCCAAAAAGTCTGTGTCACCGCCTTCTGCCCTTGCTCCCAACAATATGTACATTGTAGCATCGCCACCATCATCTAAAATAAGATTGGCTGTTTCTTCCTTAAATAGAAAAATTTTATCAGCATAATCCCAGTATTCGTCCAGGGTCTCTCCTTTATACGCAAAAACTGGCACTCCGCTCTCTGCGATAGCTGCAGCAGCATGATCTTGTGTCGAAAAGATATTACAGCTAGCCCATCGTACATCTGCACCCAAGTCAACTAGAGTCTCTATTAATACCGCGGTCTGGATTGTCATGTGAAGGCTTCCTGCAATCCTTGCTCCTGCTAGTGGCTTTTTACCTTCAAACTCTTTTCTGATGGCCATTAACCCAGGCATCTCTGTTTCAGCAATAGCAATTTCTTTTCTTCCAAAAGAAGCTAAACCGATATCTTTGACGATAAAATCTTTACTCATTTTATTTTCCCTGCAATTTTTGTATAAGTAATAGGAGTTATTATGATTTTTGCAACTTCAAAATGAAACGGGCTTGGCAACGAATGCTTTCAGGCAGACGGCTTGAAATATTAAACCCTAGCCCTTTGGACATAGAAATTGAAGATATCGCCCATGGCTTATCATTTTTGGCAAGATGGAATGGCCAAACTATTGGTGATTATCCTTTTTCAGTAGCTCAGCACAGCTTGTTAGTTGAAAATATTTTTTCAACCCAATTTCCAAAAATGGATAATCAGTCAAAATTATTTGCCTTACTTCACGACTCTGCCGAATACGTGATAAGCGACATGATATCCCCTCTTAAAACGCACCTCGGTATGACTTATGAGACATTAGACGAGAAGTTAACAATGGCGATTTGCATACGATTTAATATCCCCACAACCAAAATAAAAATAATTAAGAAACAGGTAAAGTTAGCCGATAAAATGGCTGCTTGGTTGGAGGCCATACAGTTAGCTGGGTTTTCCAAAAAAGAAGCTGACAAATTATTTGGAAAACAGGTGAGTGTTAAGGGGTTTGAAAATTATTTGTCGCCAGCCACGCCATTTTTTGTGAGAAAAAAGTTTGTTAATAGATTTAATGAATTATATAAACTGAAATACGGAGGAATAAAATCTGATGACAACAGAAACGATAAAAAGTGTTAGTGAGGCTACTTTTGTTTCCGATGTGATA
The DNA here is from genome assembly GCA_003331935.1 of Alphaproteobacteria bacterium. Classification (GTDB taxonomy): domain Bacteria; phylum Pseudomonadota; class Alphaproteobacteria; order Rhodobacterales; family Rhodobacteraceae; genus CACIJG01. The sequence continues at coordinate 26,758 of QOQE01000003.1, forward strand.
GAAAAGTCCAAAGAAAAGATCATGATAGTAGACTTTTGGGCGCCTTGGTGTGGACCTTGCAAAGCTCTAACGCCCGTCTTAGAACGTCAAGCTTTTAAGAGAAAAGAACAGCTGGAAGTAGTAAAGGTAAACATCGACGAGAACCAAGCTATAGCTTCTCAGCTTAGAATACAGTCTATACCTGCCGTGTTTGCTTTTTCAGACGGACAACCTGTTGATGGCTTTATGGGAGCAAAAAGTGAACCTGAGGTAGAAAAATTTTTTGAGACTCTTATAAAGAAGTTTTCAAAAAAGGTTGTCGATGAAACAGAGGAAATAAATAATTTGCTCCTTGAAGAACGATTTGAAGATGCAAAAATAGTTTTAGAACAACTGATTAGGTCCAACCCATCACCCGAAAACTTCTCTTTATTAATTAAATCGCTTATTGGATTGAAGAATTTTGATGAAATCGAACAGATAATAAAAGGTTTATCACCAGATATAATTAAAGATAGCATGGTTCAAGTTGCTATTTCATCTTACGAGCTTTTAAAAAATAGTCATGTCGAGAGCAGTAAGAGCGAAATCTTAGATAAAATTAACAAGAACCCCTCTGACCTGGACGCTAAGATGAATTACTCCAAAATACTCTTGCAGGAGAATAATTTTTCCGAGTGTATAGACGTACTTTTGGAAATGTTTAAAGAAGACAGAGAGTGGAGAGAGGGTCTTGCAAAAAAACAGCTATTATCAATCTTTGAACACCTCGGCAGCGATGATGCGCTTTCAAAAAAAGGTCGAAGATCCCTTACATCTCTAATTTTTGTTTAAGAAAACATGAAAGAATTACCAGAAAATATACCCTTATTTCCGTTGCCTGGAGCATTGTTACTACCTAACAGCAGGCTCCCACTTAATATATTTGAACCAAGATACATTAATATGGTTGAAGATACAATTGCAACGAAGCATAGACTAATAGGAATGATACAGCCGATTAAAATTAATAAAGGAAAATTTCAAAGTGATAGTAACAAGTACCAAAGGGTTGGTTGTGCCGGTAGAATTGTATCTTTTACCGAAACCGGAGACGGAAGGTACCTAATTACTCTGGAAGGTGTTTCGAGATTTAATTTTAAAAATGAAGTTGAACATGAAAAGCCTTATATTCTTTCTCACATCGATTGGGGTTTTTACAAAAATGACCTAGTACCTTTTGAAGATATAAATGGTTTCGACCGAAACGGCTTTTTGGAAATTTTGAAGAAATATCTGGATAGCGCACAAATAGCTTCTGACTGGGAAGTTCTTAAAAAGGCCAAAGAAGAGGTTCTTGTAAATTCTTTGTCAATGCTCTGCCCCTTTGAACCAGAGGAGAAACAGGTATTGTTAGAAGCAGACACAATAAAAAAGAGACTAGACGTTTTAGTAACTTTAATGAAATTATCGTCGGAAAATGATCTTGAAAGCCAATACATCCAATAACATTGAGACCGATTTCAACACTAATCTTACAAGATTACTGGTCTGCCCTATTAGTGGTGGCAATTTATACTACGATGAGAAAGAAAATTGTCTTATATCCAAAGTTGCCAAAATAAAATTTCCAGTGAGAGACGGTGTTCCCATACTTTTAGCTGCAGAGTCCAAGCCCATATTCAGTGACTGAACAGTCGTCTCTTTGTAAAAACCATAGCTATATTTAGCTTATTCGCAGCACTTACGACATCTGAATCGTTAATTGATCCGCCAGGCTGGATAATACAAGATATTCCATTTCTAGAAGCCATTTTAATTGAATCTGGGAATGGAAAGAAAGCGTCGGAGGCCATACCATTGAAAACAACCCTATGATTTTTTTTATCCGTCTTTTCTATCTTTTTTAAATTATTGATCGCGAGTTTGACACTTCCAACTCTATTAGTCTGCCCAGCTCCAATTCCCGTTACGGAGAAATTATTTCCGACAACTATAGCATTTGATTTTACATGTTTAACTATCTTCCATAAAAAAATTAAATTGTTTAATTCTCCCTTGCTTGGTTTCCTTTTCGTAACCACCTCAAGTTCCTCGTGATTAGCCTTACTGAAGGATGTTTCTTGAACGAGATATCCACCCATAACAGATCTTATCTCTTCTTCATCTAACAAAGTACCATCAAATCTCCTTATCTCGACAATTTTTATGTTTTTTTTCAAACTCAGTATTTTATGTGCCTTGGGAGAAAAGCTTTTAGCAATTATTACTTCTGTAAATATACTTGATATTTTTTTTGCCAGTTTCTCATCAACCTGTTTATTTATCCCAACAATTCCACCAAAAGCAGAAACAGGGTCTGTTTCAAGAGCTTTTTTATAAGCGGCTGATAAATTATTATCTATTGCTACTCCACACGGATTACCGTGTTTTATAATTACACAGGACGCCTTTTTATAAACTTCCATCTCACATAATATTTTGTAAGCGGCGGTCGCGTCTATTAGGTTGTTGTAGGACAAAGTACCCTTTGAAATATTCAAGATGTTATTTGTTTTTCTCTCTTGATCGGGAATGTGTAAATATAACGCTTTTTGATGGGGATTCTCACCATATCTCAAAGCTTTTTTTGCTGTTCCACCAAAAACGCGGCTGTTAATCGATCCGAGCTGCTTTTTAGATAGAAACCATCCAGTAATTAATTGATCGTAATAAGAAGTTTGAGAGAATGCTTTACCGGCAAAAAACTTTCTTGTTTTTTGTCTGGTACAACCTTTGAAATTGGTTAGCTCATTCTTTAATTCGACATAATCACCTGGATCCGAAATGACCATTACATGCTCAAAGTTCTTGGCTGCAGCTCTCATTAGAGCTACTCCCCCTATATCGATATTTTCAATTATGTCTTTTCTTGGCGCTTTACTTTTTAAGATACTTTCGAACGGATAGAGGTTGACAACTATCAAGTCTATAGCTTTAGAGCCCATTTTTTTTAATTCTTGAACGCTTACAGGATCGTCTCTATCAAAGAGTATTGGAGCATGAACTTTCGGATGTAATGTTTTAACTCTCCCATTTAAAATCTCAGGAAACCCTGTCAAATCACTCACCTCTTTAACTTTCAAACCCTCTTTTTTTAGATAGCTTGCCGTTCCCCCAGTTGAGACGATTTCAACGCCCCTTCCTTCTAAAAAGCTTGCTAAATCTTTCAAATTACTCTTTTCACTAACACTAATAAGCGCTCGTCGGATCGGTAGTATTCCTGGCTTCAATCAATAATCTCCTCTATTTTCCAACTTATTTTACTCTCACTTTTTTCGACATTATTTCTAATAACCAACTTTGTAATTTCCTGAGGTTCAAAAAAGTCGCCTACGTAAGTTGATTTTTCCATAGTCAAATCTCCCCCTTTATGTGTAAAAAACATTTTTTTATCACCTGGAATTTCTATCAAAACTCCACTTTTCTTTTTTCTACAAACTATTGAAGGGTGGACATGAAAATAGAGACAAACAGCTGTATCTCTCAATTTTTCTCTTGGCTCACCATCAGGGTTTACCATGTCTTGTCCCATCACACGATTTTTCAGAAGATCCACAGAAATTCTTCTATGAACCGATATTCCATAATCTTTTTTATATGCATCATGGGATAGTTCAACAATTTTTTCTGTAATAGAATTTATACAGTTTATCTTAGTATTCCTAGGACCATCTTTTATATAATAATATGGGGTGCTTTTCGAAAAGAATCTTTTTCCAAAAGAGCATTGTGATTTTTCATTGAATAACAGCACATTATGCGCTTTTGAACTTTGACAGTACTTCCTGTATTCATGACCAAACCTGCTTCCACCCCCACAGTTAACAAAGATTGCCTTGGACCCATAATATAACTCAAACGAGGAAAAGCTTGCATGAGCAATTCGATCCCTCTTTCCATAAAGAGGGGGGCTTGCATCAACAATCATTGACATTCTAGCTCCATCAAGTCGCTTGAAACCCAAGTCACAGATTTTATCACCTCTTTTATAGTTTGTTACTTCTCCAAGAAATTTTACGTACCTATTGTAATTTCCTAAACAACCACCATGAGCGCTAACTAAGCTACCATTACCAAACTGGAGATATCGGATAGAGGAACCAAAAAAACCCGATAATTTTCTTAATTTTTCTACTTCAATGAACGGCTTATCATTTTCTAAGATTTTTGCTATTTCAAATATTTCCAACAAATAGAAAAATATTTCTGACAACTCTTCTGGATTTCTCACTTCGCCCATTTTTGCTTTAGCTTTGTAAATGAGTAGCAGTTTTGTCATCGAACTAATCATTTTCTTCTGCTTTTTTTTTGTAAAATTAAAGACATAGCCAGACAAAATCAGGCTGTGGTAGATAGCTAGTTTTTCTAAAATGTTAAATGAAAAACTTTTATATAAATTTAGGAAGAAATAATCGTTTCTAATTATCGTTTTTAGTTTATTTAATGTTGTTTTTTCGCACGTAATTTTTAAATAGGAAAAATTCATAAGTATTGCTATCAGCCTCGAGGAACTTGAATATGTGTTCACATTTAACCGACCTAACGGAAACAAATTTATCCAAGCTTCTGATAAGTCTCTAGAATTACGGTTGTTTATGATGGCAAGATCATGAAGCCATGAAAAACCGTCAATGCCAACCTCCACCTCTTCAGAAAACGGAAAAATACGCCACGGATTGTCAGTTTTCACATCTAGTAGAACATAACCAAACAAATTTGCTTTTTTTAGCAGTTTCTGGCCAATTTCAATATTTCCTCTACTAGAAACTGGTAGTTCTTTAGAGAAAACTAATTTTTGGTGACTAGAAAATATTTTTGTGAATTGCTTTATTATGTTTAGAAAACATTTCTCGGCACAAAAGAACAATAACTCCGTAATAAAAAACCGCATTTATTTACTTCCTTTTACCTGCAAATATGCAAAATAAAAACCTTCGGTCCCTCCTATATTTTCTTCATAAAATGGCATTATTCTCATTCCTCGATCTTTCTGAATTTCTAAACCATCTTTCTTTAGTTGATATTTTTCTACTGAGTGAACAGCACTAAACATTTTATTGTTTCTCAGAAATTTTTCTATCTGGTTCTCTCCCTCCTCTTTCAGGAGAGAGCAGACAGAATAAATTAAAAATCCATTATCGGTCAGCCAGTGGGAACAGCGTTCTAACATTTTTTGTTGAACTTTTATTAACTCATCTAATTTTTCAACTGGGTCAAGAAATTGAAGATCAGGGTTTTTACCGATAGTTCCGGTTGCCGTGCACGGCGGATCTAAAAGGATTATATCAAACATTTTTTTCGGCTCGTAGTCAAAAACGTCTATGTTAATTAAATCGAAATCATAATTCAATCGGAACAAACTTTCCCTCATAATCTCCAACCTTTTCTCGGACTTATCAATTGATGTCAAAATAGCTCCCATATCAACCAATTGAAATGACTTTCCTCCAGGGGCACAGCATACGTCTAAAACAGTTTTTCCTTTAAAAGTCATTGGTGCCATTTTAATAGGTAAGGACGCAGCTAAGCTCTGTACCCACCAGTCCCCTTCTAGATAACCTTTTGTTTCCATTAGGCTTATGTTTTGTGACAACCTGAAATGAGAAAGACCAACAGATGACCCTTTAAGCTGTTTCAGATAATTGTCATTTAAAACTCTTTTTTTGAAATAAAGGTCGATTGAAGGTGGCTTGGAAAAAATCTTTTCCACTTTTTCAACTTTCTCCAAACAATATTGCTTAAGCAAAATTTTGCGTAACTTTTCCTCAAAAAAAAATATTGGTGTCAAGGCTTTGTTTTCCAATTGCAAATAAGCCAAATGTATTAAGTACCTTAATTGATTTTTGCTATACTTTGTTCTTTCATTTGAATCTGCTAGGTCTGAATATTTTTTCAACACCGTTTCTTGTCTTACATTTCTGATTAAAATATCAATTAACGCTAGTCGAACGAGGCAGAGCAGTTCTATTCTTAGCCTTCCTTTTTTATTTTTATTAATCCAAGGATCTAGATAAATTGTAAATCTAAGTACGTTTTGTACCAGATCGTTACACTTTGCCTTATCTGAACTTTTAAGACTACTATATCTTAACGTCTTCGTTTTTCTTGTGGAAATTTTTTTTTTAAAAACGCCCAGGATTATTGAATGTGCTACAGTTAAAATTTTATCCTGTGAGGCTTTTCTATTGATTTTTTTTACCATTTCAGCAAATTTTTTGATTAGTGCATTAAACTATTATACTATAATGCTTGGAAATGATTACTAGTTATCACAAAAAAAATGATTGAAACCGAAAAAAAAATAATTCAGGCGCAACAAGCTTTAGAAGAGGCTAAGAAAAGACGAGAAGAAGAAAAAGCCAAAATTCACAAAAGACCTGTTGAATTAAAAGGGCGTGGCGGTCTAGAACCTACCAGATTTGGTGATTGGGAGGTTAAGGGTATAACTTCAGACTTTTAGACTATAACTTTATTGTTGTCTTAAAACAAAAATTCTAGTATAACTCGGCCATTATTAGGTTTCAATTATTGGGCTTTTCGGCCCTTTTTTTTTGGAGTTATCTATTGTTAAATTTAATTGCAAATACTGACATCGAAAAAGCAGTATATGAACTATTAAATCCCATTATTTCAGATAAGGGTTTAAAAATAGTAAAAATACAGTTTCAGAACAGTAAAAAGTCCAAATTATTAATATTTCTCGATAAGAATGATGGAAAACTTACAGTCGATGAATGTGGTGATATTTCGATGGAGATAAGCTCACTTTTAGATATCGAAAGTATAATAAAAGATCCCTTTAGGCTTGAGGTTTCTTCTGCTGGAATAGACAGATACTTAACTTCGCTTGAGGATTTAATCAAATACAAAAACTGTAACGTGAAGGTAAAAAGTGAAAACTACACGGAAAGGGGAAAATTAATTAGACATGGGCCCAGTTATCTAACGTTATCAAATAAGGATGGAGAGAAAAGCATAGACTTTTCTAGTGTTTTAGACGTTAAAATAGACCTAGAAGGGATGTCTTTAGAAACTATAAAAGAAATGGAGTTTAAATGATTATGTCATCAGGAAGTAGTAATGAGCTTATTCAAATAGCTGATGCAGTAGCTAAAGAAAAATTAATTGATCCAAAGTTAGTAATTGAAGCGATGGAAGAAAGTTTAGCCAAAGCAGCCAAATCAAAATATGGGCAGGAATATGACATAAGGGCTGATATAGATTCAAAATCAGGCACGGTATCAATGGCAAGATGGCGAAAAGTTGTAGAAAGCGTTGAAAACCATTTCACTGAGATAAACGAAGTCGACGCTCGCAAAATCAACCCTGAAGTAACACTAGAAGGTTTTGTTGAAGAACAATTACCACCAATGGATTTTGGTAGAATTGCTGCACAGGCGGCAAAACAAATTATTGTGCAAAAAGTACGGGAAGCTGATAGAGCAAGGCAGTATGAGGAGTATAAAGACAAGGTTGGTCAAGTTATAAATGGTCAGGTCAAAAGAGTTGAGTACGGTAACGTAATAGTAGACTTAGGAAGAGCTGAGGCAATATTGAAAAGAGATCAACTAATTAGAAGAGAAGTTCTACGAGTTGGCGATAGAGTAAGAGCTTACATAAAAGAAGTAAAAGAAGACACAAGGGGTCCACAAATTTTCCTTTCTAGGACCAATTCAGAGTTTCTTGTGGAGCTATTTAAAATGGAGGTCCCTGAAATTTATGATGGAATAATAGATATAAAAACTGTTTGCCGTGATCCTGGAAGTCGAGCAAAAATTGGTGTTTTATCACATGATAATTCTATAGATCCTGTAGGTGCCTGTGTTGGAATGAGGGGCAGCAGGGTTCAAGCGGTGGTAAATGAACTTCAAGGAGAGAAAATTGATATCATTCCTTGGAACGAAGATGCACCTACCTTTCTTGTTAATGCTCTTCAACCGGCAGAGGTTAGCAAAGTAGTTCTGGATGAGGATGCGAAAAGAATCGAAGTGGTAGTTCCCACTGATCAACTGTCATTAGCGATAGGTCGTAGAGGACAAAATGTTAGACTTGCAAGTCAATTAACTGAGTATGACATTGATATCTTGACTGAAGAAGATGAGTCTCAAAGACGACAGGAAGAGTTCAGTGAAAGATCAAACCTTTTCATGGAGCATCTGGATGTTGATGAGATGGTTGCTCAGCTCCTTGTATCTGAGGGGTTTTCTACCATGGAAGAAGTTGCATATGTGGACTCTGGTGAAATTAGTTCAATAGACGGTTTTGATAAAGAAACCACAACAGAACTTCAGGAAAGAGCAAAAGATTATCTAGAAAACCTTAACAAGCAATCTTTAGATTTTGTAAAATCAAATGGGATTGAAGATGATCTCCTGAACTTTGAGGGTTTAAACCCACAAATGCTAGAGGTACTTATTAAAGATGGAATAAAATCTCTAAAAGATTTCGCTACGTGTGCGGATTGGGAGTTGGCTGGTGGCTACACAACCGTTGATGGTAAAAGGGTGAGAGACGAGGGCCTACTGGAACATTTTGATCTCTCACTTTCTGATGCTCAACAACTTATAATGAAAGCTAGAGAAATGTTAGGTTGGGTTACAAAAGAGGAATCTGATGAGATCATAAAGTCTCTTGATAAATAGAGAAATACTTAATAATTTTGTTGGTTTTAGATAAAAAAAGTTTTTTGGAAAATGCCGATATCGATGAAAATGATTTTATCAAGTTTTCTCTTTCTCCAGATAACAAGCTGGTTCCAGATTTACATAATGACCTCCCTGGAAAATCTATTTGGGTTCCACCTAATAGAAAGCTGATAAAATGTATTCAAGAGAGAGACGATGTAAAAGCGCATTTTGGGGTGTCACATCTTTTTAGTAGTGACCTGGTCCATTTAGTTAAAAAAATTCTTAGAAATAAAATTCTTAATAGTATATCTTTGACAAAAAAATCCGGCTATTTAGCAATAGGTCTAGATACAATTAAAACTCAGTTGATTGAAAAAAAACACTGCCTGATTGTTGTAGCTAAAGGCGCTAAAAGCTTGCAGAGATACTCTGTTTTTTCGTCAAAAAATGTCTCTTGTTTTGAAAACTTACTTTATCAGAAAGATTTAGAGAAGAGTACGGGTAAAAATAATGTCAAATATATTGGTATTTTGTCCAAAAATTTTAAAAAAACTATTCAAGTGGACTTAAATAAACTAAAAGGTTTTATGAGAAACGATTAACTAATAGTGATTGCAATGAACGATAGTGAAAACAGAGATAACAAACCCAAAGTGTTAGGGCTTAAAAGTGGGACTAATACAGTTCGACAAAGCTTTTCGCACGGAAGATCGAAATCGGTTGTCGTAGAAACAAGAAGGAAAAAGCTTCTTTTCTCAAAAAAAGGTCCTTTAGCTGAAGAAAGTGCAAAACCTTTGGCATCAGATAATGAACCCAGAGAAGATGATGAGATATTAAGACGAAAGAAAGCTATAGAAGCCTCAAAAGCAGAAGAAAAAAAATTAAAAGCACAAAATGAACACGAAAAAGCGGAACAACAAAAAGAGCCGAAACAGAAAGATTTAACAGATAAAATCAATAGTGCTGATGCTTTAAATTTAGAAACACCAGATACTAGCACTTCAAAAAAAAGAACGAAGAATGAAAATAATCAAAAGACATCTCATGAAAGCAAAACAAGAGAAAATTCGGATAAGCCAACCTCTAAGGCAACGAAGTTAAACGAAAACAAAAGAAGATCTGGAAAAATCACCATAACACAGGCATTAGGCGAGGACGTAGGGCGACAGCGATCTATAGCGTCTCTAAGAAGACGACAGGAAAAAGAAAAGCGTCAGATGCTTGAAAGTTCTTTGGAACGAGAGAAGATTATAAGAGATGTTCCAATTCCAGATACGCCTCTTACTGTGCAGGAGCTAGCAAACAGAATGGCAGAACGATCTGCTGACTTAGTGAAAAAACTGATGACGAATGGTATAATGGTAACAAAAAATCAAGCTATTGATATAGACACAGCTACCTTATTAGTTGAGGAGTTCGGGCACAAAGCTATCAGGGTTTCGGACTCTGACGTTGAAGATATCATAATTAATATTGATGATACAGATGAAGAAATTAAATCACCAAGGCCTGCAGTCGTTACGATAATGGGCCATGTTGATCATGGTAAAACCACTTTGCTGGATACCCTTAGAGAAACGAACGTCGTTTCCGGTGAAGCCGGAGGAATTACTCAACATATTGGTGCATATCAAATTACTCTAGAGAAGAATCAAAAGCTAACATTTCTAGATACACCAGGGCATGCTGCATTTAGCAACATGAGATCGAGAGGCGCAACCATCACAGATATTGTTGTACTAGTTGTCGCTGCAGACGATAGTGTAAAGCCACAAACTATTGAAGCTATAAATCATGCTAAGGAAGCAAAGGTTCCAATGATTGTAGCAATAAATAAAATAGATAAACAAGGGGCTGATCCAAACAAAGTTAGGACGGAACTTTTACAACATGGGATAGTTGTTGAAAGCATGTCTGGTGATGTTCTGGAGGCAGAAATATCTGCAACGAATGGAACTGGCTTAGAAAAATTACTTGAAAATATAATCTTACAGGCTGAGCTTTTAGAGCTTAAATCCAATGAAAAACGGCCTGCGGAGGGTACAGTTGTAGAGGCAAAACTAGATATGGGACGAGGTCCTGTGGCGACCGTTTTAGTTCAGAAAGGTACTTTGAAAAAGGGTGATATTTTTGTTGTAGGTCAACAATGGGGTAAGGTGAGAGCACTTTTCAACGATAAAAAAGAAACGATTGATTTTGCCATACCTTCAACACCTGTAGAAGTTCTAGGGTTAAACGGAACTCCTGAAGCTGGAGACATACTAAACGTTCTGCCGAGTGAGGCAAAGGCACGGGAGATTTCCCTATACAGAGAGAAAAATTTAAAAAATAAAAAAAATACTATCGGAATGGGTTCATCACTCGATCAGTTATTAGCTAAAGCTAAAGAAGATGAAAAATTATCTTTTCTACCAATTATTGTTAAAGCTGATGTTAGGGGATCTGGAGAAGCGATTGTTCAAGCGATGGAAAAAATAAAAAGCGACGAGGTTGAGGTCAGAGTGGTGCATTCAGGTGTTGGCGCTATAACAGAAAGTGATATTACTCTCGCGCTGTCTTCTAATTCTATAATTATAGGGTTTAATGTGAGAGCTAATACTGCGGCTAGAGAGAGTGCGTCTCAAAAAAACATCGATATAAGGTATTATTCTGTAATATACGATCTTGTAGACGACATAACCAAAGCGGCAGAAGGGCTGCTTTCTCCAGAGATAAGAGAAACATTTATAGGCTATGCAAAAATACAAGAAGTTTTCAAAATAACTGGGGTTGGGAAAATAGCTGGATGTTTGGTAACAGAGGGACACGCAAAAAGAGATGTTGGTGTTCGCCTTTTAAGAGAAGATGTTGTAATACATACAGGGAAATTGAAGACACTTAAGAGATTTAAAGATGAAGTAAAAGAGGTACAGTCTGGCCAAGAATGTGGTATGGCTTTCGAGGCATATGAAGATATAAGAAAAGACGATGTTATAGAAATTTTTACAACCCAGGAAGTGGCAAGAACTTTAAACTGACTTTTAAAATGAACAATATGCACGGAACCACTATAGTTGGAGTTAGAAAAGGTGGAAGCGTCACAATCGCCGGTGACGGTCAAGTGAGTTTGGGAAACACAATAATCAAAGGAACAGCGGAGAAAATAAGGTCTATAAAAAATGAAGAGTATGAAGTTATAGCCGGTTTTGCTGGTTCTACAGCTGACGCTTTTACTCTTATTGAAAGACTCGAAGAGAAACTTGAGAAGTATCCTGGTCAATTATCCAAAGCATCTGTGGAACTCGCTAAAAATTGGAGAACTGACAAATATTTGAGAAACTTAGAAGCTATGATGATAGTTTCAGATGGTATCGAATTATTAATAATTACTGGGTCGGGTGACGTATTAGAGCCAGAAAACCATATAGCATCTGTCGGCTCCGGCGGCAACTTTGCTTTAGCAGCGGCAAGAGCCTTATATGAAGGGAAAAAAAGTTCGGAGGAGATCGCTATCAAAGCTATTAATATTGCATCGGAAATATGTGTTTTCACCAACAACAAGATAAGACATTTAACTTTGAACTCGACATAATATGCTCAACGATTTAACCCCAAAGCAAATAGTAAAAGAACTAGATAGGTTCATAATAGGTCAAGAAGATGCTAAAAAGTCTGTTGCAATAGCATTGAGAAATCGGTGGAGACATCAGCAACTAACTGGTGAGATAAAAGATGAAATTTATCCCAAAAACTTGCTTATGATTGGGCCTACAGGCGTTGGGAAAACAGAGATTTCTAGGCGCCTATCTAAGTTAGCAAAAGCACCGTTTATAAAAGTTGAAGCAACAAAATTTACAGAGGTTGGTTATGTTGGAAGAGATGTAGAACAAATAGTAAGAGACCTTCTAGAAAATGCGATATCTCTGGTAAAGGAAGAAATGAGCAAGTCTATTTATGAAAAAGCAAAAAGCGAAGCTGAAAATGTTGTTTTGAAACATATTGCTGGCGATGATGCAAGAGAGGCAACTAAAGATACTTTTAGAAAGAAGTTAAGAAATGGCCTACTGGATGAAAAGGAAATCGAAATAGAAGTATCTGAAAAAAGTAATCCTCTGCCACTTCTAGACATACCCGGCTCTTCCGGAGGATCGATGGGTGTAATGAACTTAACAGATATTTTGGGAAAAAATTTTGGTTCTCTGAAAAAAAAGAAAAAAGTTAAAATTAAAGAGAGCTATAAAATACTTATTGAGCAAGAAATGGAAAAGCTTTTAGATAATGAAATTATACAAAAAGAGGCTAAAGCTAGAGTAGAGCAGAGTGGTATTGTTTTTATAGATGAAATAGATAAAGTGTGCACGAACACTACATCGAAATCTGCTGAAGTCAGTCGTGAAGGGGTCCAGCGTGATTTGCTCCCTCTCATCGAAGGTACTACAGTATCTACTAAACATGGATCAATTAAAACTGATCAAATTCTCTTTATTTGCTCTGGAGCTTTCCACTTATCAAAACCTTCAGATCTTCTTCCGGAGTTACAAGGTCGTCTTCCGATACGAGTACAACTGAACCCACTAAAAAAGGAGCAATTTAAGAAAATATTAATTGATACCGATAATAGCCTCACCAAGCAGTATACTGCATTAATAAAAACAGAAGGTGTAGAGCTTGTTTTTAGTAATGACGGTATTGAGAAAATATGCCTCTTAGCAGAAGAGGTTAATTTCAACGTCGAAAATATAGGAGCGAGAAGACTTCATACCATTTTGGAAAAGGTTCTTGAAAACGTGAGTTTTAATGCACCTGATTTAAAGGGAAAAAAAGTTATAGTTGACGCTAAACTGGTTGAAAAATATATAGGAACTCTGTCCAAGACCGCTGATTTAAGAAAGTATGTTCTTTGATTTCTTAAGAAAGAAATAATAAGCGCCTTCTCCGCCATGCCGGTCTAATGCTTTTGATATATATTGTACTTTATCACTATAAAAACTGTCTGAAAGCCAGTTTTTTAACTCGCTTTTTATAGTTAGCGTTTTTCCATGTATGTTAGGCTTTGAGTTTGACCCTTTCCCTGTAATGATCAATAACAACCTTTTTTTTTGCCGCAAACCATCTCCGACATAAAGCCTTAGCATACTCTCGGCCTCTTTAAGAGATAATCCGTGAAGATCTAACGTTCCTTCTATAATGATTTTTCCATTTTTTATTCTTCTAAGTTTACTCCTCTCTATATCTATGTCTGTCTTGGGGGCGATTAAACTTAGAATAGATTTTCCAAAATAGTTTTTTCTTTCTAATGGCTGCGTTTTTATATCGGCCTTAGGGTGAGATCTAAATTCCTCTACGACATCAGGAGCCCTATGGTCTACAACATTAAAGCTTATACTTCCGCCACGAGAATAATTTTTCTTTATTTTATTTTGAGAAACGAATTCTTCCCATATAACTTGGTTATTATCTTTTTTCGTCATCCGTTTCTTCTCTTATAACGTTGACTTTAAAAGCCAAATTGGAGACTTTTTGGAAAGGTCTTTAGTAAAAACCCAAGTATCTTTTTGTTTTTTTATTTCATCCGGGTGACCCTCTACCACAGATCCTTCTGCATCTTTTACTACAGTGGAAATCTCGGATTTAAATGATAGTGTGATATCTGCTATCTTAGTTTTTTCACTGAATGAAGCATCTATTATTCTAATATCCCTCATTCCAATAAACTTTGCTTCTATTACAAGCCCGTCTTTTTTTCTCTTTTCTATAACTGACTTAAAACTTTTTAATACTTTTTGTTCTAATAGACCACCTAGCTTTTCGGTGTCCCCGTTTTCAAAGGCCATTATAATGATCTCGTATGCCATTTTAGCGCCTGACACAAATTTGTTTACACTAAAGTCACTGTCAAATTCTTTCATTTTTTTAAAGACATCAGCACTTCTGCTATTCTCTTCAACATAATCAAAAATATCATCGTCAGGGTCAGCTTTAGATGGTTCTTCTATAATATTCGGCGATTTAATTAACTTTTTAGAGGTCTTAACATTTTTAATATTTTTTTCAAAACCATCTCTAGAACCAAGAACAGCTCTCAACCGCCAAAAGAGAAATATAGCTACAGCTGCCAATATAAAAATTTGTAACATACGTTATAATCCATTTCTTATTTATATCACCATATTAGGGAATACATGTTTTCAGTGAGGTATATAAGATTTTATTTTATTGTGTCCACTAGTAAGATGGAGTATATAGTCCTGAAAAATAAATGAAAGTTAAAACTTTTATGTCTATCAAGCAAAAAAACTCAGACGACTTTCGTTACTATGTCGATAATTTACTTTTCAATCACGACATAGAACTACTATCTCAGTTTGTTAAAGATATGTCTTTTGAAAAAAGGAAAGATTTCGCCCTTTTTACGGAAGAAGATTTCAAGGGGAAAACAGATTTTTCTCTCAATATTGACGTGGAAAATGAGAAACAAAATGAAGGTCAAATAGTTACTTCTCTTAACGTGAATTTAGAAGCTAAAATTAATAAGAAAACAGCTTTTATATTGGAAATGACTTATTGCGGCTTGTTTAAATTACCAGACGTACCAGAAATGATACTAGTAAAGCAAGTTCAAGTGGAGTGCCCTAGAATGCTCTTTCCCTATATTAGAAGAATAATAAGTCAAACAATGATCGAGAGTGGAATGCCTAATGTTGATATCAAAAACATCAATTTTTTTGATTTATATAAGTCTAATATCAAAAATTAAGTCCAATAATTTTTTTTCATCTTTGAGATATATTCTGAATGTAGGCTAATTTCTTCTTTGGATAATCTGTTTTCTGTTAGAAGGTTTTTCCTTGTAAACTTCTTTCTTTCCTTACTATCTTCAAAAAAATATTTGGTTTTGAGACCGATATTTGAAAACTCGAAGCCTGGCTGCTGTCCTCCTGATAATTCTAAATAGACTTCAGCAAGTATTTCGCTATCTATAAGTGCTCCGTGTTTTCCCTTTCTTTTATTACTGATACCAAACTTTACACATAACGAGTCTAGAGAGACTGACTTTCCAGGGTATAAGTTTTTAGCTATATCTAAGGTATCTATGATAATTTCTTTTCTGATCTCTTTGTATGGTAATTTTTTATAAACCTGCTGATTACTGTTCTCAAGAAGTTGAAGTTCATAATTTATAAATCCGATGTCAAACTTCGCATTGTGTATAATAAGATTTGATTCTCCTAGAAAAGAGAGAAAACTTTCTACTACTTCTGAGAACAATGGTTTGTTTGATAAAAACTCTGTAGTCAATCCGTGAACGTTAAAAGCCTCTTGTGGCATTTCTCTATCCATTACTGGATTTAAATAGCTGTGAAACGTTTTTCCTGTTGGTATATGGTTAATAAGCTCTATAGCGCCTATTTCAACAAGTCGGTCTCCTTTATTATAATCTAAGCCAGTGGTTTCGGTATCTAAGACTATTTCTCTCATTTCAGTAGCGTCTCATTCTTTAGTTTGCGGTAAAGGTCGATAACATCCTTCTGTGTCTCTGATAGCGATTTGTCAGTGTTTATAATAAAGTCAGCTCTTTTTAACTTGTCTTCTTCACTCAATTGATTTCGCTTTATGAGTTTATAGTCTTTCTCAGTCATATTTTTTCTTCTTAGAACTCGAGTTTGTTGAGTTATCTCTGAAGCCGTTACCAAAACAATGGCATCAAAATTTTTCTCTTGGTTCTTTTCAAAAAGGAGGGGAATGTCATAAATAATTATGGGGTCGTTTTTATATAGTTCCGCAAAAGAGTTTCTCGACTTACGTAAAAGGGGGTGTACTATCTCCTCTATTTTTTTCAATATGGAGTTGTCTTTGTGAATTAAATTTCTTAGTTTTTTTTTATCGACACCTGTTTTTGTTAAAACGCTCGGGAAATCTTTTATAAATATTTTCGTAGCCGCTCCATTTTTTGAGTAAAGCGAATTGACCTCGTTATCAGCACACCATACAGGGACACCAAATTTTCGAAACATGTTTGATACTGTTGTTTTTCCCATGGCTATTGAACCAGTTAAGCCAAGAATAAGTCTAGGGTTTTTATTCAATTATAAACTTTCTGATATGATCGTCTATAACAGGTGTTTTTTGGAACCAGTGTTCAAAACCGGGAACTGCTTGGTTTATTAACATACCTATACCACCGACTGTTTTTAAATTAAGTTTCTTGGCTTCTTTTAAAAGGTCTGTGACCAATGGGTTGTACACGATGTCGACCACCAGTGTCGTCTTTTTCGCTCTCGATATAGGTTGAGAAAAGTCTGGCTGTCCGACCATACCCATAGATGTTGCATTAATTATTATATCTACTTCCCCTACCATTTCTGGAGCATTTCGCCAATCCACCACCGACACTTTAGCGCCTAGGTTTTCAGATATTATTTGAGCCTTAGATCGAGTTCTATTCGATATTCCTACTTCCTTTATACCGTTTGATATTAGCGCTGATGCTATAGCTCTAGAGGAACCACCCGCTCCATAAATTATCGCTCTCTTATCATAGAAATCAAAATCTGGTATCTCATCCATTATATTTTGAATAAAGCCATATCCATCTGTATTATCAGCATGAATCTTTCCACTTTTACTAAAGTATAGTGTGTTTGCAGCCCCAATTAGCGATGCTCTGTCAGTTACAGAATCTGCATAAGTCAAAACGTTTGTCTTATGGGGAATAGTTACATTAACTCCTTTAAAACCAAGGTCAATTAACCCTTCTATAGAGCTTTTGAGCTTTTCAGTAGTTACAGAGAAAGGAACATAGAAACCGTTTATTTTGTATTTTGTTAACCAATAGTTGTGTAACTTAGGTGATTTACTATGAGATATCGGATGCCCAATTACTCCAGCAAGATATGGGGCATTGTCGATTGTTATTTTATCCATAGCACTATGTTAATCAAAGTAGAGTTCTGTTAATAACCATTAATAATGTAATTATATATAAATAGTTATTATAAACAGCAATATTTTTTCCACAAACTAACTCACATTTACATAGTTATATAAAAAACTCTCTATGATGTTGAAAAACTATAAATTATTAAGTTAAATTAGAGGCTTACATATTAACTTTTAATAAAAAGTGTGTGGATAAGTATTCTATTTACATTAAACCCACATTTTTTAGTGTATATACTACAAACAACATATATATATATATTATGAATCTGTTTTTAGACTGTGTAAAAGGGTTACCTGTAAAAAGACCGCCCGTCTGGTTTATGCGTCAAGCTGGCAGATACTTATCTGAATATAGAGATACAAGAAAAAAGGCCGGTTCCTTTTTAAACCTCTGCTATAATTCTAATCTAGCTACAGAAGTCACACTCCAACCCATAGATAAATTTGGGTTTGATGCTGCCATCCTATTTGCTGACATTTTATTAATATTGGATGCTCTTGGAGTGAACGTGCAATTTGTTGAGGGCCAAGGACCGTTATTAGACCCTGTAAAAAGTAAGAAAGATATAAACCTTCTTAAAACTACAGAGAAAATACATGACAAGTTATCTCCAGTCTATGACACTGTGAAAAAACTAAAACAGCATTTACCAAAAGGAGTTCCTTTAATAGGTTTTGCTGGAGCACCTTGGACCCTAGCAACATATCTTATAAATGGAAGAGGCGAGCAGGGATCGTTAACAGCAAAAAAGTTTATTATTGCGAACAATCCGGAGTTCGAAGAGATTATAAAATTGCTTACTGAAGCCACAGTAGAATATATCTTAATGCAAATTAAGTCGGGAGCCGATGTAATAAAGATTTTTGACAGCTGGGCTGGAGCGTTAAACGCGGATATGGTCCGAAGTTATTCTTTAAATCCAATAAAAACAATTGTAACTGAAGTAAAAAAACAGTTTCCAGAAATACCATTTATAGTATTTCCTAGATCTGTAAATACTATATATAGTGATTTTTCCGAAGTAAAAGAGTTTGATGTTCTGGCGGTTGATCAATTTTTGGATCGTAAATGGATAGCTGAAAATATACAACCAAAAAAAGTAATTCAGGGGAATTTGGATCCTCTATTTCTAACTCAAGATAAAGAGAATCTTCTTAGTGAGCTTAAAAGGGTTACTGAAGATTTTAAAAAATATCCTTATGTCTTTAATCTAGGACATGGAATTACCCCAGATGCTAGAGTAGAAAATGTTACTCTAGTGGTTGATTATATAAAAGAGTTAAAATTATAGTATCAAGCGCTCCTCTTTAGATAAAATATTGACACACATAAAAAAATCACTTAACGTCCATTCATCACAATCCCCTCGTTAAAAAATCCTCAAATATATGTTTGATATAGATAATACGAAGCAACTGTCATTAGCAGAGTTAAAAACTCAAAGTCCTAGTGATCTATTAAAGCTAGCAGAAAAGCTTGAGATAGAGAATGCATCGTCTATGAGAAAAGGCGATATGATGTTCTCAATATTGAAGGACATGGCGGAAGATGGAGTAGAAATATCAGGTGATGGTGTTTTAGAGGTTTTACAAGATGGTTTTGGCTTTCTCAGATCAACTGATGCCAATTATCTACCTGGACCAGACGATATTTACGTAAGTCCCAGTAAAATAAAAAAGTTCTCATTAAGGACCGGAGATACAGTTGAAGGTGTAATTAGAGCACCCAAGGAAGGTGAAAGATATTTCGGATTAGTAAAAGTAACAAAAATAAATTTTCTCGAAATGGAAAAGGCGAAGCATAAAATACATTTTGATAATCTTACCCCACTATATCCAGATGAAAGAATAGGATTGGAGTTAAATGATCCAACAATTAAGGATAAATCAGCAAGAGTAATTGATCTAGTCGCACCAATAGGGAAAGGTCAAAGATCGTTAATAGTAGCACCCCCTAGAACAGGGAAAACAGTGATATTACAGAATATCGCGCACTCGATCGAGAAAAATCATCCAGAGTGTTTTCTAATAGTCCTTTTAGTAGATGAAAGGCCAGAGGAAGTCACAGATATGCAGAGATCAGTAAAAGGCGAAGTTATTTCTTCAACTTTTGATGAACCAGCGACTAGACACGTTGCTGTTGCTGAGATGGTGATTGAAAAAGCAAAAAGATTAGTTGAGCATAAAAGGGATGTGGTGATACTTCTTGATTCTATCACTAGACTGGGTAGGGCTTATAATACTGTCGTCCCATCCTCAGGCAAGGTGCTAACAGGGGGTGTTGATGCAAACGCTTTACAAAGACCCAAGAGATTCTTCGGTGCCGCTAGAAATATAGAAGAGGGCGGATCTTTAACTATAATTGCAACTGCCTTGATTGATACAGGTAGTAGAATGGATGAGGTTATTTTTGAAGAGTTTAAAGGTACTGGTAATTCGGAACTTATCTTAGACAGAAAAGTGGCTGATAAGAGAGTTTTTCCAGCGATAGACATACTGAAATCTGGCACACGGAAGGAAGACTTACTAATAGACAAAAAAGAGTTAACAAAGATTTTTGTTCTTAGAAGGATTCTTAATCCTATGGGAACAACAGATGCTGTAGAGTTCCTCCTAGAGAAGCTTAAACAAACAAAAACAAACAGTGATTTTTTCGATTCTATGAACACCTGAGATAGCTAATGACAGAAACGATCTTCGCGCTTTCGACTGTTCCTGGCCTATCAGCTATTTCAATAATTAGAATATCCGGACCTAGTGCTTTTTCAGTTATAAGGAAAATTACAAAAGGTAAAATCCCAAAAAGTCGTTATGCTTCTTTAAAAAAGATCCGTTGGAAGGGCGAAGTTATCGATCAATGTATTGTTCTCACCTTTAAAAGAAATGAAAGCTATACGGGAGAACAAACTGTAGAAATCCATTGCCATGGTAGCATTGCTGTTATTGAAAAGTTAGTTTCAGTATTAGTTGAATGTGGATCAGTATTAAAGTTAAGGCCTGCAGAGGAGGGAGAGTTTACTCGGCAAGCTTTCTATAACGGGAAGATGGACCTCATACAGGTGGAAGGACTTTCTGACTTGTTAAGAGCTGAGACAGAGGCTCAGAGAAGGTTGTCCCTTGACCAATTAGAAGGGGGATTTTCAAAAAAAATACATACATGGAAGGATAAAATTACCACTATTTTAGCATTTTTAGAGGCTGGAATAGATTTCTCTGATCAAGATTTGGGGCAAATCCAGGTTTTAGACAGTATTTCAGACCTTCTCGATTCACTTAAAAGAGAACTAAATGTCTACCAGGATATCAAATCGATAAAAAATGGGCTAGATATTGCTATAATTGGGCCACCAAATGTCGGTAAATCAACGTTTATAAATTATTTGGCAAAACGCGAGGTTTCATTGACTTCAAGGATAGCTGGTACCACACGAGACATCATTGAGTCCAAGATTCAATTAAAGGGTGTATTTGTTACCTTTTTAGACACGGCAGGGCTAAGGGAAACAAAGGATACAATAGAAAAAAAAGGAATAGCAAAGTTAAAGAAGAGGTTAAAAACCACAATTTTCAATATTTTCCTAATTAATAACGAGTCTGATCTTAAAAAGATAGGGGTAAAGGTAGGTCGTGATGATATTGTATTTAAAGCCAAAGCTGATAAAGGTAACCCAACATCTTTCAGGGGCATATCAGGTAAGACAGGTTTTGGAGTTAAGGAGGCAATTGATTTAATTGAAACAAGAATCCCAAAATTCAACATCAGCGACGGGTTGATAAGCACCCATCGCCAGAAAATGAAAGTAAATGAGTTAATCATATTACTATCGGACTTAAGAGATGATGTAGAAACTGGTTTAGAGATTGAACTTTTGGCTGAAAAAACAAGACATGCCCAAAAATTACTTGAGGAGTTAATAGGAAAAATAGACACAGAGGAAGTTTTGGGTATTATATTTAAAAATTTCTGTATAGGGAAGTAGGTTTCACGTGAAACATTTTTTTGATGTTATAGTTATTGGTGGTGGCCATGCTGGCTCAGAGGCGGCCTATGCGGTAGCAAGAGCGGGTGGAAGTGTGGGGCTTATAACAAAGAAAAAAGATCAAGTAGGAGTAATGTCATGTAATCCAGCAATAGGTGGGCTAGGAAAGGGTCATTTGGTGCGGGAAGTAGACGCTCTAGGTGGCTTAATGGGAGTAGCTGCTGATATATCAGGGATTCAATTTCGATTATTAAATAAGTCTAAGGGTCCGGCTGTTCAAGGACCAAGAACCCAGTCTGATAGAATTCTTTATAAGAATGCTGTGCAAAACATTTTATTTTTCAATCAGAACATCAAAATTATTGAGAGTGAAGCCACTGATTTGTATATCCAGAATGGTGCTGTTAGTGGAATAGAGCTTGAAGATGGAACCAATATTAGCGGGGGTAGCGTTGTTTTGACAACAGGGACGTTTCTTAATGGCCTAATAAGAATTGGAGAGGAAAAAGTTAATGCAGGTCGGGTAGGAGATTTTTCATCCACGAGGTTGGCAAAAAGAATAAAGGATATGGGTTTAAATATTGGAAGACTAAAAACGGGAACACCTGCAAGGCTATCTTCAAAAACCATAAACTGGGATATCTTAGAAACTCAGAAGGCGGATAAACAACCAACTCTTTTCTCCTTTCTTCATAAAAAACCTTTTCAGAGACAAATTACTTGTGGGATAACGTACACAAACAGGATTACCCATAACATTATACGCGACAACATTGAAAAGTCAGCTGTATTTAACGGGTCCATAACGTCGAATGGGCCAAGATACTGTCCATCTATTGAGGATAAGGTTGTAAGGTTCTCAGATAAAGATGAGCATCAAGTTTTTTTGGAACCTGAAGGGTTAAGCGACGACACGGTTTACCCAAACGGTATTTCAACATCGTTACCTAGAGGCATTCAGGAGAAGTATATTAAGTCTATTAAAGGATTGGAAAAGGTAAAAATCTTGAACTACGGGTATGCTGTCGAATATGATTACGTTAACCCTAAAAGTTTAAAATCTTCTTTAGAGTTAAAAAACACAAGAGGACTTTTCCTCGCTGGTCAAATAAACGGAACCACTGGTTATGAGGAGGCGGCCGCTCAGGGACTGCTTGCTGGAATAAATGCCTATCAATATGTAAAAAAAGAAGATCCTTTTATTTTAGATAGGTCTGAGGCCTACATGGGTGTGATGATAGATGATTTAGTAACAAGAGGGGTCATAGAGCCCTACAGAATGTTTACTTCTCGAGCGGAGTTTAGACTGAGTTTACGGTGTGATAACGCGGATATTAGACTTACAAGGAAAGGCAATAAAGTAAGACTTGTGTCTAAAGCCAGGATCAATCTACTAGAGAAAAAGAGTAGCTCCATAGAAAGGCTTACAGAGGCAACGATCTCACGGAAGTTTTCTAATATCGAGTTGAGCGATGTTGGAATAAACCAAAAAAAAGACGGAAAAAAAAGAACTTTTCGGGACGTGTTAGCGTTAAGCGGGATAAAAGATGAGCTTTTAAGAAAATTATGGAAAGGTTTTTATGATTTTGATTTAGACGTCCGTGAGTTTGTAAGAGCAGATGCGAAGTATAATTATTATATTGAAAGACAAAAAAGTGATGTCGATAGAATAAAGAAAAATATCAATACTTTAATTCCCGACGGAATTGATTTTAAAAATATAGAAGGGTTATCGGCAGAGTTAAAGTCCAAGTTGAGCAATTTAAACCCCCAACATATTCATGAAGCAAGTAAAATCGATGGGATGACACCCAGTGGGTTAATGTTACTAATATCAAAAATTAATTCTTATAAGAATATCGCTTGAAAAAAACAGATGTTATTGAAAGCCTCAATGTTTCACGTGAAACAATTAACAGCTTTAGCGAGTATGAGACGATATTGTCTAAATGGAACCAGAAAATAAATCTTGTTTCACCAAAGACATTAGCTGATTTATGGGTTCGGCATTTTTTAGATTCTGGTCAAATAATTAACCACGTAGATGCATCAGGAAAAAAGTGGGTAGATGTAGGTGCGGGAGCCGGCTTTCCTGGGTTAGTAGTTGCGTTGTTGCTGAGGGATAGAAAAATAGACTGTGATATCGTTTTAGTTGAAAAAAACACGAGAAAAGTTTTTTTTCTTAATGAGGTTATTCGAAAGCTCAATTTAAATGTAAAAGTTGTTAATAATAATGTCGATACAATTGAACCCTTAAACGCTGATATATTAACAGCAAGAGCGTTTTCTGAATTGAAAAATCTCATTGAATTATCTGTCCGCCATCGAAAAGAGAGAGGTGTTAGTTTGTTTTTAAAGGGAGAAAATTATAGATTAGAGCTAGATAAAACTTTAAATTATTGGTTTTTTGATTATGATATCTTTGATAGCCTAAGCAATTCCTCTGGGAAGATTATCAGAGTAAAAAAAATTTTTAAACGATAAGGAGGAATGAAATCTCTAGTCCTTCAATTATAT
Organism: Alphaproteobacteria bacterium; assembly: GCA_003331935.1. GTDB lineage: Bacteria > Pseudomonadota > Alphaproteobacteria > Rhodobacterales > Rhodobacteraceae > CACIJG01. The sequence continues at coordinate 50,804 of QOQE01000003.1, forward strand.
CTATTGCCAACCAAAAGGGAGGGGTGGGTAAAACTACAACTGCAATAAATCTATCTACAGCTTTGGCTGCCGTGAATAACAAAGTTTTGATAATGGATTTAGACGCTCAAGGAAACGCTTCAACTGGTTTAGGGGTCCCAAAAGACGACCGGGAAAAATCTACTTATGACTTGCTGACCGGCAAGGCAGGTTTAAAGGACGTGATCAAGGATACCAAAATTCCATCACTCTTCATTGCTCCAGCATCAACAGATTTATCATCTATTGACGTTGATCTTTATGAGGAGAAAGGAAGGGTCGTTAAACTCCGTGATTGGTTTGCAAAAGAAAAATTGGATTTTGATTATATTTTGATTGATTGTCCACCGTCACTCAATCTTCTCACGATAAATTCAATGGTAGCATCAAATTCTGTTTTAGTGCCTTTACAGGCCGAATTTTTTGCGCTTGAGGGATTAAGTCAATTGTTACTAACAGTTAGAGATATCAGATCAAAAATTAACCAAGACTTGAAAATCCACGGTATAGTTTTGACTATGTTCGATAAACGAAACAATTTATCAGAACAAATTGAAGAAGATGTAAGAGGAAATCTTGGAGAGTTGGTCTATGACACTGTTATACCTAGAAACGTTAGAATAAGTGAAGCACCTTCTTTTTCTATGCCAGCTTTAATTTATGATCATAAGTGTTCTGGCGCCATCGCTTATCAAAAGTTGGCAGCAGAATTTCTAAAAAGAGAGGACCACTTTGAGAGAAGGAAAAATGAGTTCAAAAAATGAACGTAAAAAAGGTTTAGGTAGAGGTCTGTCATCCTTTTTAGACGTTGACAGCTTTGGGGAGATTGTTGACAAAAAAAGAGATGAAAAAAAAATTACTAGTGAACCTAATAGCCCTACCAATCTCCCAATAGAACATATCATCCCAAACCAAAATCAACCAAGAAAAGACTTTGCACAAGATGAATTAAGTAGCCTTGCCTCATCAATAAGAGAAACAGGAATAATACAACCTATACTTGTAAGAAAAAATGATGATTCATATGAGATAGTAGCTGGGGAAAGGCGCTGGAGGGCTGCACAAATAGCAAATATACATGAAGTTCCAGTGGTAATTAAAGAGTTAACGAACGAAGAGGTGGTAAAGATTTCCATCATTGAAAATATTCAGCGGGTAGACCTAAATCCTATAGAAGAAGCTAACTCATATAATCAGCTAATTAAAGAGTTCGGTTACACCCAAGAAAAAGTTGCTACATCTCTGGGAAAATCGAGAAGTTATATCACCAACGCGTTAAGACTCCTTTCGCTTCCAAAGAGCATAATTAAGCATTTACAAGAAGGCAAACTATCAAGTGGGCACGCGAGAGCTCTCGTTGGAGTAGCAAACTCGGAAAATTTGGCAAGAAAAATAATGGATGAGAATCTATCGGTGAGAGATATAGAAAATATCGTTAAAAAGGGAATTACACAAAGTGATGATAGAATTAAAAAAGGAACATCAACTAAAAAAGACGTGGACACTATAAATTTAGAGCAAGACATAAAAGCTGCCTTAGGATTAAAAACCATTATTGATCATAACGAAAATTCAGGGGGAGGTTGTATAATAGTTAAATACAAAGACTTAGAACAATTGGACATGTTCTGCTCAAAGATTATGAAAATGTGACGCTTAAAAGCATTCCATTAAAGATCTAGTTATGTAATCCAGCATCTTGGCACCCCTTTTTCTCATAATAATTCTATTATCTTTAAGTTTTATAAGCTTGTTTTCCTTTAAATTCTTCACTACTGGTTGAAGTTTTTCATAGTCAAACATGGATATGGGTATTTTTTTATAGATTCTGAGGTTCATTATCAGTTTTTCTTCAAAAACAACTCTATTGTCCAAAGGGATTATTTTTGGTGTACTTGAGGTAGAAGCAACAGTTTTTTTTAACCAAATATCAGGATTTTTTTCTTCTTCCGTTGCATATATTTTTCCTGATATTTTTATTCGCCCGTGCGCTCCTGGACCTACTCCTATATAATCATTATAATCCCAATAGGAAAGGTTATGTTTGCATCTAAATCCCTTTCTGGCAAAGTTAGATGTTTCGTATTGTTTATAAGCACCATCTTCGCAAACTCGTTTTGTAATATCATACATTTCAGCCGCAATTTTTGTGGCTGGCAAACCTTTAAGCAATTCTCTTTTGAATAGTTTATAAAAACTTGTGTTTTCCTCTATGGTAAGTTGATAAAGAGATAAATGAGGCGCTTCCAAAGACATTATTTGTGAAAGCTCATCTTCCCACATGCTTGTGTTTTGATATTGCCGGCCGTATATAAAGTCGAGGTTAAAATTCTTAAACCATTTTCGCACAATTTCCACAGCCTTCAACGCTTGATCTTTGTTATGATCCCGCCCTAGAAGTTTAAGATCTCTATTATTAAGAGATTGCATACCAACTGATACCCTATTTATACCAATTTCCTTAAACCTTTTAAATTTCAATTCTGAAACACTATTAGGGTTGGCCTCTATACTTATCTCGCAATCATTATTAATACCCCAGACTTTATTGATTTTTTGTAGTAAAAGTTCAACAGATTTTGGATCCAAAAGACTTGGTGTTCCTCCGCCAAAAAAAATAGAGCCAACTATCCTTTGGTCCAACCTAGAAAACCACAATTCTAACGCTCTTAGATAGGCCTCCATCCATTGAGTTTGATCAACAGACTCTCTCTTGTAGGAATTAAAATCGCAATAGGGGCATTTTATTTTACAAAATGGCCAATGAATATAAATGGATAGAGAGGCTCTTGGCATATTCAAAAACAAGTTGCTATTAGATTTTTCATAGCCAAACCTCTGTGACTTATCTTGTTTTTGTCCCATCTATCCATCTGTCCAAATGTCTCTTTATACCCGTAAGGTAAGAAAACTGGATCATACCCGTGACCGTTTGCCCCTCTACCTGGCCAAACTATCTCACCCTCAATTTTCTCTTCGAATTTTTCAAAATGACCGTCAGGCCAATATAAAATCAAGGAACAAACAAAATTAGCCGTGTAAGGCTTATGTGAATCACTTCTTTGAATCTCCTTTATAAGCTTGGCCGTTGCAATGTCAAAATCTCTTGACCCATCAGCCATGATAGCCCAATCAGCCGAGTAAATGCCGGGAGCACCTTTCAATATGTCAACGCAGAGTCCGCTGTCATCGGCCAAACTCACCATTCCAGTCGATTTTGTTGCTTCTCTGGCTTTAATTAAAGAATTCTCCCAAAAGGACTGCCCAATTTCTTCGGGCGGAACCCAAGAATATTGACCTATATCAGTTATGTCAAAACCAACATCACCAAATAAATGTTTGAACTCTTCGATTTTTCCTAAATTGTGAGTTGCAAGTACTAAAACTGTTTCCTTGAATTTTCTACTCATTTACAGCTGACTTCTGTATTTCTATTATTTTTTGAATCCCCTTTGATGCCAATGAGTACATTATTTCGAATTCTTTCTTTGAAAACGGTTGCTTTTCAGCAGAGCATTGAATTTCAATTAACTCACTTTTGTCGTCCATTACAAAATTAGCGTCTGTCCCAGCTGAACTATCTTCTTCATAATTAAGGTCCAGTTTTGGTTCACCATTGACAATTCCACAGGATACTGCTGCTACGTGCCGAACAATTGGATCAAATTTTATTTGCCCAGATTTCATCAAGGTATTGGTTGCAAGTTTTAAAGCAACCCAACCCCCACAAATTGAGGCGCATCTTGTGCCCCCATCAGCTTGAATAACATCACAATCGATTATTATCTGTCGTTCACCTAGTGCAACCCTATCAACTGCCACCCTTAAACTTCTTCCAATCAATCTTTGAATTTCCTGAGTTCTACCGCTTTGGCTTATCTGCTTCGCTTCCCTTCTCATCCTTTCATTAGTAGAGCCCGGTAACATCCCATATTCGGCAGTTACCCATCCCATCCCGCTCTTACGTAAGAAAGGAGGAACTGTTTCTTCGATAGTTGCTTTGCAAATAACGATTGTATTGCCAAATTTTATGACACAAGAATTTTGTACGTTGCTTAATAAATCAAAAGATATTGCAACGTCTCTCATCTCTTCACTAAAGGTATTCATTTTTTTACCAATAAACTGTTAATTAATGCATACATAAAAAATTATTCGCTGAAATAAAGCAAGTTTTAAATTAGTAACTAATGTGAAGAATTTTACATTTTTTCCATGCAAAAAGCTTTAAACTCTTTAAGTTAATACCTATATCTAATGTATAGAAGCGCAGCTTTAATAGTTGATAATAGTGAGACTTAAGAGATACGAATAGGGTCATTCTTAATAATGCTTTTTGAAAAGTATGCTGTTAAGGGAAAGGTTTTTAAAATGAGCAAAGAAAATATAGAGGCGGATCAAGAGCATCATGAGGAAAAGCGTGTAGAGGAACAAACTACCTCAATTAACAATGAGGTCGAAGAAGTGGAAATCTCGGAGGTAGAAGGCGAAGAACAGGAAAAAACGTTTGATGAGCTTAAAGAAGAAAATAAGGACCTTTCGGATAAAATGATGAGAGCGCTTGCTGAAACGGAGAATATTAGGAAAAGATTCTTTAAGGAAAAAAAAGACGCAGAAGTATATGGTGGTACAAAGTTAGCAAGGGATTTATTATCGGTTCTCGATAATCTTAATAGAGCTTTGGAGAGTGTAGATGATCAAATGAAAGAAAAACAAAATGCTTTTCTTGAAGGAATAGAGCTTACAAAAAAAGAACTGCTAAACACCTTTTCGAACCATGAAATTAATGAACTTGCTCCAATGGAAGGAGAAAAGTTCGACCCTAAATTTCATCAAGCTATGTTCGAAGGACCCCATCCCAATATTGAAAAGGGAAATATTATTCAAGTAATGGCAAACGGCTTTACAATAGGCGACAGGCTCTTAAGAGCAGCACAGGTAGGGGTATCATCGGGAGTAATACAAAATAAAGAAGAAGACGAAAAAGAGAACTAGTCTTAATTATCATTTTTCAACCTATCTAGTATGTTAAGAGCCTCTAGTGGGGTTATGGTGTTCAAATCAATACTATCTATAACCTCTCTTACTTTGAGAAGCCTTTGTTTTTCAGAATGTTCTTCACCTAAAGCAGAACCTTTTTCAATGACTTCACCCTTTTGAAGTTTTTCAAGTAAAGCATTAGCCTCCAAAATTACATCATTTGGGAAGCCGGCCAGCTCGGCAACCTTTATCCCTAAAGAGCCTTTTGATTTTCCATTAATTACTTTATATGAGTAAATAATCTCATTGTTCCACTCTTTAATTTCACATGATACGTTTCTAACTTTGGTGTTTTTATTTTCAATATCTGTAAGTTCATGATAGTGCGTTGCAAAAAGAGTTCTGGACTGGTTGCTCCGCAAAATTTTTTCAATAATGGCCCATGCTATAGCTAAGCCATCAAAGGTAGCTGTACCTCTACCGATTTCATCTAAGATAACAAAAGACCTACTGTCTGCATTTTTGATGATATTACTAGTCTCTAGCATTTCCACCATAAATGTAGATTGGCCCTTAGAAATATTATCTGATGCACCTATTCTGCTAAACAGCTTGTTTGCGATCCCTATCTTTGCTTCTCTGGCAGGAACATAAGAACCGATTTGTGCTAGAATTATCATATGAGCATTTTGCCTTAGAAATGTTGATTTACCTGCCATATTTGGGCCAGTTATTAACCATAGGTTTTGATCTGCACTTAGTGAACAATCATTTGGAACAAAGCTATTAAGGCCTTTCTGAAGAATTGTTTTTTCTACTACAGAATGACGTCCATCCTTAATGATGAAATCCTTACTATTATCTAATTTCGGACAACACCAATTATACGTTTTGGCTATATAGCCAAGAGTTGAGTAAACGTCCAATGAGGATACTTTTTTTGATAAACCTATAATACCTTTTGTTTCTCCGAGAACTTTTCTATGTAATTCTTCCAGTATCTTTATTTCCAGTTCTAAAGCATCGTTTCTTGCATTAAGAGCAGTTTTCTCTGTTTGATCTAAAATTACGCTTTTAATACGAATAGTATTGACTGTTGTTTGTCTATGAAAAAACTCATCGTTCTCTAACAACCTATCTTTATAAGAGATAGGGGCTTCAAAAAAGTAACCTAAAACGTTGTTATATTTTAATTTCAATGATTTTATTCCAGTTTCTAGAGAGTATTTTCTTTGTAACTCTAGAAGATCAGTGGTGGCCTCCTTTTCCACTAATTTTATTTTTTGTAATTCTTTGTTGAAGGTTTCTTTAATGAAACCACCTTCTTTTATTGTGAGTGGTGGCTCTTCTTTAATAGCCGACTCGAGCTCATTAAGAATGTTTTTAAGACCACCTTCAATATTCTTCTCTAAGCTTATGTTGTTTTTTTCTAGAAACTCAACTTTTTCCTTCAAGAGAAAAAAAAGGTTCATGCCTGCTTTCAATGCGTAAAGGTCTCTGGGAGATGGACCAAGTCTTATTAGCCGAGACAAAGCTCGTTCCGTATCAGGAAACTTCCTGATCAAAGCCCTGACTTCCTCAGTAATATCGCGATTATTATAAAATTCGCTAATCTTCTCTTGCCATTTAACAATCTGATCTGTTTGCGTGGAGGGACCATTTAAACGTCTTTTTAGTAGTCTTGATCCAAGTAAACAGCAGGTTTTATCAACTACACCTAAAAGAGAAAGATTTTTTTCTCCATCCAGCGAAGTATTGATTTCAAGGTTCTTTCGAGTGGAAGGATCTATAGTCATTATGTTTGACAGCTCAATTTGTTCTGGCATTTCATAGTGTTCTAGAAACAAGTTTTTATTTCTCTGAAGATATTCCACTATAAGCCCAATTGAGCCTAGCTGGCTTGTATTTAATTCTTTAAGATGATTTGGATCAAAAAATGGCGATAATAAGTCAAAAAGCTCATCGTTGGAAAAACTATTCTTAGTTTCTAGCCAGGTTATTTTTAATGAATGAGCTACTTTTAGGACGCTTAATTCTTTGTTTTTTTCATGTGCGATAATTTCATTCGGAGATATTTGACCGATCATTGATAGTAATAGGGACTCCTCAGTGGTAGTTGATTTGAACAAACCAGTTGAAATATCTATCCAGCAAGAGGTCCAAACGTTATCAAAAAAAAATAACGCCATTAATATATTATTTTCTTTTTGAACCAAAAAAGATTCTTCTAACTTTGTCCCTGGTGTAATTATTCTAACCACTTCCCTTTTTACAATTTCCTTATAACCCCTTTTTTTAGCCTCTTTAGGAGTCTCGAGTTGCTCACAAATCGCGACCTTCATATTGTTATCTAGGAGTTTCTTTATATAGCCTTCTGCTGAATGGAAAGGCACTCCGCACATAGGGATATCCTTTCCCATGTGCTGCCCTCTTTTTGTAAGTATAATATCTAGTTCTTTTGATGCTATCTCAGCATCAGAAAAAAAAAGTTCATAAAAGTCGCCCATCCTGAAAAACAGGAGTGAGTCTTGATTATTAGATTTAATATCCAAGTATTGCTGGATTACCGGAGTTGTTTGCAACGCAAATAGTCTCGTGTTTATGTATTTCTATAGACTTTAATAGTGTACAATTTGGTACAGGTAAGCAATATTTTAGTTGCGGTTTGTTTCCCAGAAGTTTTTCACTTTTGAAAAAAAGCTGGAGTATTTTGGGTTATTATCGCTTGCCTTAAGAGATTTCTCAAACTCTCTTAGTAGGTCTTTTTGTTTTTCATTCAGGTTGACAGGAGTCTCAATGTTTAACTCTATGTATAAATCGCCGTACGAATTACCCCTAATATTGGGCATGCCTTTTCCCCGTAATCGTAACTGCTTTCCACTCTGAATTCCGGCAGGCACTTTTACCCTCGTCTTTCCGCCATCAAGAGTTGGAGACTCAATGTCTCCACCAAGCGTTGCCGATATGATAGAGACTGGTATTTGACAAAAAAGGTTAGCCCCATCTCTCTGAAAAATTGAGTGATCCATGACCTCAGTGAAAATATATAGGTCTCCTGATGGGCCATTTTGCATTCCCGCCTCTCCTTCACCGGTCAACCTAATCCTAGTACCCGTCTCGACTCCGGGCGGGATGTTAACACTTAAATTTTTATTCTTTTGAGTCGTTCCTGAACCTGAGCAAAAGCGACAAGGGTTCTTGTTCATTTGACCTCTACCAGAGCACGTTGGACATGTTCTTTCCACTGTAAAGAAACCCTGCTGTGCCCTTACTTTTCCCAACCCGCTACACGTTGGACATGAAGAAGGCTGAGTTCCGTCTTTACCTCCTGTGCCACTACATTGTTCGCATTTGACAGAAGATGGAACTGTTATGGTTGTTGCTTTGCCTCGATAAGCTTCCTCCAGTGATATAGTCATGTTATATCTGAGATCCGATCCTCTTGCAGAAGACGAGCCGGGCCCTCTCCTCGAACTGCCTCCCATAAAATCGCCAAAAAGATCCTCAAATACATCTGAAAACGCTGATGAAAAATCTCCGCTACCGCTCGCGTTACCAAAGCCGCCATTTTCAAATGCAGCATGGCCATATTGATCATATGCCGCCTTTTTATTTGGATCTTTCAGAACGTCATACGCTTCGTTCACTGCTTTAAAATTTTCCTCTGCTTTGGAGCTTCCTGCATTTTTATCTGGATGATGTTCTTTGGCTTTAGATCTAAATGCCTTTTTTATATCAGCTTCAGAGGCACCTCTGGAAACACCAAGTGTCTCATAATAGTCTTTTTTTGCCATTTACGCTTCCAATTCAATAGGAAAAGAAAAATTTAAACTTATTTCTTTTGGTCGTCCAAGTCTTCGAAGTCTGCGTCTACAATGTCACCATCATTTTGATCTACATTATCATCTGAAGTACTGGGATCAGTAGGATTTTTCTCTGCTTCAGACTTATATATAGCTTCTCCTAGTTTCATGGATGCTTCAGTCAAATCCTGACTCCTCGCATTAATTTTTTCTGCATCATCACTTTCTAAAACTTCTTTTAAAGCCTTGATAGAGAGCTCCATAGCCTCAATGGTAGAGGCATCGACTTTATCACCATGCTCTTCAATGGATTTTTCAGTGCTATGGATAAGGCTCTCAGCTTGGTTTTTCGCTTCAACTAGATCTTTTTTGGCTTTATCGGATTCAGCGTTTTCTTCTGCGTCTTGAACCATTTTATCTATTTCTTCTTCTGAAAGTCCACCTGATGCTTGTATAGTTATTTTCTGCTCTTTACCCGTGCCTTTGTCCTTAGCGGATACGGAAACAATACCGTTCGCGTCTATGTCGAAAGTCACCTCAATCTGCGGCATACCTCTGGGTGCCGGGGGTATGTCTTCTAAATTAAATTTCCCAAGCTCTTTATTATCTGTAGCCATTTCACGCTCACCCTGAAAGACCCTTATGGTAACAGCACCCTGATTATCTTCAGCGGTGGAAAATACCTGACTTTTTTTGGTCGGAATAGTTGTATTTCGGTCTATCAATCTTGTAAAAACACCACCTAAAGTTTCTATTCCTAAACTTAAGGGTGTTACGTCTAAAAGAACAACATCTTTAACGTCTCCTTGCAAAACCCCTGCTTGAATAGCAGCGCCCATAGCAACTACTTCATCAGGATTGACCCCTTTGTGAGGCTCTTTCCCAAAGAAAGACGTTACTTCTTCAATGACTTTTGGCATTCTCGTCATGCCACCCACAAGAACCACCTCATCGATATCACCCTTTTTCACATCCGCATCCCCAATAGCAGCTTGACATGGTTTCAAAGATCTAGCTATAAGATCTGCAACTAAGCTTTCGAGCTTTGCCCTTGTGAGCTTCATTACTAAATGCAATGGTTGGCTCGTTTTTGGGTCCATAGATATGAAAGGTTGGTTTATTTCCGTTTGGCTTGAAGACGATAACTCTATTTTCGCTTTTTCAGCAGCTTCCTTAAGTCTCTGAAGAGCCATTTTGTCTGCCTTTAAGTCAACACCATTTTCCTTCTTGAACTCCTCGGCCAAATGATCGACTATCCGTAGATCAAAGTCTTCCCCTCCCAAGAAAGTATCTCCATTAGTAGACTTGACCTCAAAAAGACCATCATCAATTTCTAAGATAGAAATGTCGAAAGTGCCCCCTCCTAAATCATAAACGGCAATGGTTTTACTACCTTTTTTTTCTAATCCATATGCAAGTGCGGCAGCGGTGGGCTCATTTATAATGCGAAGAACTTCTAATCCAGCAATCTTCCCAGCGTCTTTTGTGGCTTGTCTTTGGGCATCATTGAAGTACGCTGGGACGGTTATAACAGCTTGAGTTACTTCATCCCCTAAATTGCTTTCCGCGGTCTCCTTCATCTTCTGCAATATGAAGGCTGAAATCTGACTTGGAGAGTATTTCTCGCCTTTAGCCTCCACCCAAGCGTCTTTATTGCTTCCCTCCACGATGTTGTAAGGAACCATTTTTTTATCCTTGGTCACCATAGGATCGTTATATTGCCTACCAATTAGTCTCTTAACTGCGAAAAGGGTATCCGAAGGATTCGTAACAGCTTGTCTTTTAGCTGGCTGACCCACTAATCGTTCATCATCAGTAAACCCTACAATTGATGGGGTTGTTCTAGCACCTTCCGAATTTTCAACGACCTTGGCGTTAGCGCCTTCCATTATTGCAACACATGAATTTGTTGTTCCCAAGTCTATACCAATGACCTTACCCATAATTTGACCTTTCGAATAAATAAATATCGTTAACTTATGGTATATAGGTAATTAATTTTGTCGTGCAAGATTAGATCGTGCTAAAAATAAATTTTTGTTGTAAGAATTTGGGTAGATGTAGGTTTCAGGTATGATTGATACACTTATTGAATTGGCAACAGAAGCAGGGGTCGTTATTCGTAAAATTTATGAAAGTGGCAACTTTAACACATCTTTAAAAAGTGACAACTCACCGGTAACAAGTGCTGACGAAGAAGCAAATGAATTAATTTTGGGAGTGTTAAGACAAAAGTATCCAGAAATTCCGGCTGTGTCAGAGGAATCAGAAAACAGAGTTTTAGACCAGGGAAAGTTTTTTATGATTGATCCCTTAGATGGGACCAAAGGATTTTTGAATAAGACTAATAACTTTACTGTAAATATTGCTCTTATCGAAAACTGCAAGCCTACAATAGGGGTAATTTACAGTCCAATAAGCGGTGAGCTTTTTTACACATCAACAAGTCTGGAAAGCTTTAAATACAATTTTTTAACAAAAAATAGGAAAGTAAAATTATCGGGTCAGCTAAGACATAGAAACAAGATAATGCTCATCACGTCAGAAAACAACTTTACTGAAAGAGAAAGTAAAGTCTTCAAAGATAAGTTGAAACACGATGTTTTAAAAATCGGTTCGTCAATTAAGTTTTGCAAGCTTGCAGAGGGTACAGCAGATGTTTATCCAAGATTTGGCAGAACGATGGAGTGGGATACTGCAGCGGGCCATGCAATACTAAAATATGCTGGAGGCACACTTGTAGATTTAAAAACAAAAAAGGAACTTACTTATGGAAAAAAAAACTACGAAAATAGTAGTTTTTTAGCACTAAGAGAGTCAAAAGACATTGAAAAAATAAATTGGGAAAAATTATCAGATTACAGTTGATTTCATAGTGAAGGCTAAAAGACTTTAATTTTAACAAAAATACCCCTTTAAAGGCAGGAATTTTAATATAATAATTTTAAAAAACTTATTTTAGTTTTAATATTGGTACGGTGGTTAAATTCAAAGATCAGGCAGCTTTCGAGTCTTCATTGCTTGTTAATATGGCAAATAGCGACTCCACGTTTTCTGACGACCTCAGTTTAGAGCGAATATCTTTGTCGCTGAAAAATCTTGAAACCATTGCCAGAGCTTTTAAATGGTCAGTTCCGTCGTTGATCTCTGGGGCTAATATAGTAAATATTAGGTCTACTGGCTGTTTGTCAGCAGACTCAAAATCAATAGGTTGTTCTAAACTTAGAAAAAACCCATGTATTTTGTCTAGTTTTCTCAATTTTATATGCGGTATTGCCACTCCATTACCGATTCCAGTAGGTCCAAGAAATTCACGTTGCTGCAGAGACTTTGCGATGTTCATGGTTGGTACACCTACATGCTCCGAGGCCATATTAGCAATATGCTGCAAAAGCTGTTTTTTATTTTTCGCTTTTGTTTTTGTGCTTATACCGGTTTTTTTTAGTATGTCGTACATTTTCATATGAAACCCCCCTGAGTTTTGACAGAACTTACATTAAAAAAATTTTTTTTTCTATAGTTTTATAACATTTTTACAAAGCAAACTTGTCACCTAAATAAACACGTCTTACGTTCTGGTCATTGATAACATAATCAGGGGTACCAGACATAATAATTTTTCCATCATTAATAATGTAAGCTCGATCTACTATTTTAAGTGTCTCTCTAACATTATGATCGGTAATTAAAATTCCTATTTTTCTATTTTTTAGTTCGCGAACTAACTCTCTTATCTCGTCAATAGCTATTGGGTCAACCCCGGCAAATGGCTCATCTAGTAAAATGTACTTTGGTTGACTTGCTAGACACCGCGCAATTTCAACTCTTCTTCTTTCTCCTCCTGAAAGATTGAGTGCTTTCGCATTTCGTAGATGCGTTATTGCAAACTCACCCAATAACTCCTCGAGTTTCTTGCGCCGCTCTTTAGGACTTCTTATATTGAGTTCCAATATTGCATCAATATTTTTCTCCACAGTCAGACCTCTAAAAATCGACGATTCTTGTGGTAGATACCCTAACCCGGCTTTAGATCTTCTATAGGTTGGTAAACTGGATATTTCATTTCCGTCCAACTTGATAGATCCACCGTCCGATCTATGCATTCCCGCAATAATATTAAATGCTGTTGTTTTTCCTGCACCATTTGGGCCAAGTAAACTTACTACCTCCCCCCTCGTAACAAAAATGCTGAAATCCATTAAAGCTAGTCTGGATTTGTAAACCTTCCTAAGGCCTTGAACATTTAATCCAACATCTTCGTTTATGAGGTTATCCACAGTTAAGTAAGGTTTAGTCAATTCTTATGCCTTTATTCCTTAATAAGCGAGTCTTTAATTCCTTCAAAATCTACTGTTTCGGTTTCTAAATCAACATTTATTTTATTAGCTCTTATGATTGATTTATCTTGAGAAAACTCAACATTTCCTTCTATAGAAACAAATTTTTTTTCTATATCCATAATAAGCTTGTCCCCCTTGGCGATAATATCCTTGTTATTTGAAAAATATATATTTTTTTCAGCCTCAATAACTTTAATCTCCTTAGAGCCAACATCATTCGTTTTTGCGATCAAAAAATCTGACTTAATCAAATATTCTCTATATGAAATTTTTACGTCACCAGATAAATACAATAGGCCATCTTTTTTTTTTATATGCGCAGTTTCCGAACTAAATCTGATAATTTCTTTTTTAATTTCAGAAAATGTTTCAGATGCATAGAAACATGCCAAAAACATAAATGTGTGAGTAAAAAACAGTAAAGTTTTATTCAACGTATATTTCAAGTTCAACTCCGTTTTTAAGGAAAATATTTTCTTCAATATTAGAACTGTAAGAAATTTCCATTCCTCCGCTTACCAAATAGCCGATTTCCGTTTCAACTAATGTTTTTTTAGGTCCAACCAATAATTTTCTCTCAAAGTCTGCTATTAGCTCTTCGGTCTTTATTATTGTTCCCCACGAGTTTTTGATTATTAGGTTACCATTAAAAAATATATTTTTCTTATCTAAATTGAAGCTGGCAAAATCAGAGGAAAAATCAAAAGTCTGCTCACTAGAAAAGGCAATTTTTCCAAGTGGGTTTGACAATATAACGGTTTTGTCGTTTTGGTGACTAGGGTTTAATGCTTTCGCATGGAAGTCAAAAGTACTGCCATCTGAGGTATTCCCAGTTATATGAGTGTCACGCGCTTGAAATTTTAGACCAATTCTTACATCTTTGGTGATCACTTTGAAGGAAGTGTCCTCCTGTTTGTAATAGGAAAAAACAAAAATCACGAAAAACAATAAGATCGCACTTAATCCAAGCATTAGTTTGAGCCAAAAAACCAGTCGTGTATATTGGGTAGTGTTAGTAACCATTGGCTGTAGGGCTTAAATCCTTCGCTGTGTTATGTAAATAACTCTTTTTGTGGCTATTAACTTAATGATCAATGTGAGAAAGGATCAATGTCTTCCCATCCCATATTATCTAATTCGCACCTTGTCGGCAGGAAGTAGCATATCTTCTCAAAAATATCATACCTGTCCTCACGTTTTAGGATATTATCTAGGTGTTTCTTAATTTGGTGTAAATACAGAACATCTTGCTTGGCATAATTTATTTGATTTTCATCTAAAGCATCTATTCCCCAGTAAGATGATTGCTGTTCTTTAGAAATATCGATTGCCAGTATTTCTTTCACTAGATTTTTCAGGCCGTGGCTTTGAGAATAAGTTCTCGCTAATTTTGAAGCTATTTTAGTGCAATAGATGTTACGGGTCATGAAATTTAAATTCCTATTAAGAACGCCGATGTCGAATCGTGCATAGTGAAATATTTTTACTACATCTTTATCAGTCATTATCCTTTCCAGATTTTTTGCCTGCTTTTGGTTTTTTTCAATTTGTATTAAATGCACTATGCCTTTAGCATCCGCCATTTGAACTAAACACAATCTGTCTCTACCAGACTTTAAGCCCATAGTCTCGGTATCCACTGCAATCTCGCTTCCTAGATCTATGTAATCAGGTATGTCATTTTTGTAGATAGAGACAGTCATTTTTCCACTTGATTATTTTTCCATATCTTATTTATATAAATTTTCGACAATTTGTAAATTTTTAATGATTTGACAAAAAAACGCTCTCTTTTATCTTTAAGGTCTTTTAGGAATGAGTTGTATGGAAGTTGTAACTGTTTTCGGTGGTTCCGGTTTTTTGGGGAGGTATGTTGTAAGGCAGCTTGCTTCACAAGGATTATTTATCAGGGTCATAGTCCGCAATCCAAATGAAGCGCTTTTTTTGAGGGTGTATGGTAAAGTGGGTCAAATACAGCTTATTGGTGGGGACATAAAAGAGGAGTTAAAAATTCAGGAATACGTAAAGGGATCAAGCTGTGTTATTAATTGCGTAGCAACCTTTTTCGAAACACGCTCACAATCCTTTAATGTTCTTCACGTTAGTGCTGCAAAGAACTTGGCTAAAGTTGCAAAAAAAGAGGGGGTAAGTCAATTTATTCATATCTCATCTCTTGGCGCATCAACCGAATCAACTAGTCAACTCCAAAGGTCTAAGGGAGCTGGAGAAGAAGCCGTTCTTGAATGCTTTCCTAATGCCAACATAGTAAGGCCCTCTCTGATTTTTGGAATCGAGGACACTTTTTTTAATAGGTTCGCAAAACTATCTTCGATTAGCCCATTTATTCCAGTTGTAGGTCCGGAAACAAAGTTCCAACCAGTATATGTTGATGACGTCGCTAAAGTTATAAGTATGTTGGTAGAGACGGGTCAAAAGAAAAAGTACCTAGAGTTGGGCGGAGACGAAACCTACACATTCAGAGAGCTTATCAAATTGTTATTAGCTGAAATAAAAAGAAAAAGGCTGATCTTAAAAATTCCCTTTTCGATTGCAAGGGTTATGGCCGCGACTAATGACTTTTTTCGTTTAATATTAGGTGATGTGGTGCCAGCTTTTCTGACTTTGGCTCAGGTAAAGAGCCTAGAAAAGGATAACGTAGTAGGCAGGGACTCAGACAAATTCTCAGATTTTAAAATCGCTCCAAAGAAGCTTAAGATAGTTTTGCCAACAATCGTTAGTCGCTTCAATAAAAGTTAGATATACAAAAGTGCCAGCAAGGCCAACCCCAGAAACATTCTGTAAATTACAAAAGGCGTGAAAGAAAAACTTTCTCCCAGTTGTATAAAAAGTTTAAGAGTAAAAAAAGAAACGATAAATGAAAAGAGAACTCCACAAACCATAAGTTTGATCTCTACTTCGCTACTATAATTATTTAATAATTTTAGTGCAAGATACACGCTAGAAAGTGCTATAGAAGGTATACTCAACATTACAGATATTATGATGGCGTCCTTTCTGTTGAAGTCTAAAAATCGTGCACCTGTTATGGAGGCCCCTGATCTACTAGTTCCAGGAAATACAGCAAAGGACTGCCAAACTCCTATAATCAAAGCGTCTTTTCTCGTGATTTCCGAAAGTTTACGCTGGCTTACTCTCCTGTCTGATGTAAAAAGTAGTATAGCAAACAATATATTGGTAAATGCGATGATTTCTAAATTCCTCGTTAGGTCAATAGCATTGGTATACTCCAAAAATAGCGCCATAAATATCAAAGGTAGCGTTGCTAAAATCATTAAAAACATAGATTTCTTGAAACCGTTCTTTTCTAAAACAATTGATGTATTTTCTTTTAAAGGTTTGGCTACTAGTAAAATAACCGCTAATAAGCTACCTATATGAATTGCGATGTCTAGACTTAAATTGTTATGAAGACCAACAACAAACTTGTTGTAAAGGACTAAATGTGCGGATGAAGAAACCGGTAGAAATTCGGTTACTCCTTGTATTAAAGACAAAAGAAAAACGTGTAAAATGGTCATGTTTTCAAAATAAACTATTACTTCTCAGAGAATGTAGAGTACGCCATCATAATTTTCTCCAACTTTTTATCCCGAAAATCGAGAATAATTCAAAGTATAAACTTTCTTTTCTTTTCTCCAAAACTATATTAAAAAATCATTTTAGAAAAAACGTAGAGAAAAAAAGTAGACAAACGAATGAAACCTTTTGAAAAGAAACGTAATAAAAGGGAAGGGCTTTATGATCCTCATAATGAACACGACTCGTGTGGATTAGGGTTCATCGCTAATATCAAAGGAAAGAAAAGTCACGATATTGTTCAAAAAGGGATCTTTATACTTGAGAATTTGGAGCATCGGGGTGCAACGGGAGCCGATCCATTAGTTGGAGATGGAGCAGGAATGCTCACACAAATTCCTCACGAGTTTTATCAACAAGAACTTAAACAATTAAACATATCACTACCAGATCCTGGTAACTATGGCGTTGGAATGTTTTTTCTTGCTAGAGATAGTAACTATCATGAGCTTATAAAAAATTTGATTGTAAGCTTAAGTGAGGAGCAGGGGATAAAATTTATAGGTTGGCGTAGTATTCCGGTTAATAATGAATGTTTGTCTAAGGACAGAGAGATCCAAGAATGTGAACCCGTTCATTTGCAAGGTTTTTTTAAAAAACCCGAAGGCATGAACGAAGAAGACTTTGAAAGAAATCTCTACATTCTTCGAAAAAGAACTACCAACAGTATCTACAAAGAATTAGGAGATGAAGATTTATATTACGCAGTGTCTCTATCATCAAGAACGGTTGTTTACAAAGGTATGTTCTTAGCTGATCAGTTAGCCAAATATTACTTGGATCTGCAAGATAAAAGATATGTCTCAGCCGTTTCACTAGTGCACCAAAGATTCTCAACTAATACTTTTCCTTCATGGAGGCTAGCTCACCCTTACAGAATGGTAGCTCATAATGGTGAGATTAACACCAGTAGAGGCAATGTGAACTGGATGGCAGCAAGGCAAGCAAGCCTAAAATCAAATCGTTTTGGAGAAAAATTGGCTGAAATATGGCCTATTACAAGAGAAGGTCAATCGGACACCGCTTCATTTGATAACGCACTCGAATTACTATACCAGGGGGGCTTTCCTCTTCAGCATGCTTCAATGATGCTTATCCCTGAAGCTTGGGCTGGAAACCCATTAATGGATAAAAAACGAAGATCGTTTTACGAATTTCACGCTTCGATTATGGAACCTTGGGATGGGCCTGCCGCTATTGCTTTCACAGACGGGAAAAAGATCGGTGCGACACTCGATAGAAATGGGTTAAGACCGGCTAGATATTTTGTATCTGAAGATGATACTGTTGTCTTAGCTTCTGAGGCAGGAACACTTCCAGTTGATGAAAGTAAAGTAATCACAAAGTGGCGATTACAACCTGGAAAAATGCTTTTGATTGATATGGAAGCTGGAAAAATCATTTCAGATGAAGAAGTAAAAGCAGACCTTTGCAATGAGCGCGACTATGAAGCGATTTTGAAAGAAACACAAATTGTCCTTGAAGACATGGATGCCGATGAAATACAGAAAGTGTCTCTATCGAAAGCTAGTCTGTATTCAGGGCAGAAAGCTTTTGGCTATACCCAAGAAGACCTGAAGACACTGATGTCACCAATGGCAGTGACTGGACAGGAAGCTATTGGTTCGATGGGTACAGACACACCGATATCTGCAATTTCAAATAAGAGAAAATTACTCTACACCTATTTTAAGCAGAATTTTGCGCAGGTTACTAACCCTCCAATTGACCCTATTCGCGAGGAATCTGTTATGAGCTTAGTATCCTTCATTGGTCCAAGACCAAATATTTTTGATAATAAAGCTTTGGGCAATGTAAAAAGGTTAGAGGTTAAGCAACCGATACTAACAAATGAGGACATGCAGAAGATAAGAAAAATAAGTGAAATTGGTGATAACCATTTTGTATCTAGGGTTTTGGATACGACGTTTGAGAAGGGTACGGGATTTAATGGCTTTGAGGAATGTTTGAAAAGCCTTTGTAGAAAATCGGAGAATGTAGTTAAGGAAGGTGGTAACATTATAGTGTTATCTGACCGGCAGTTTGGAAAAAATAGGATAGCGTTGCCCGCTCTTTTGGCTGCATCTTCAGTACACCATCATCTGATTAAAAAAGGAATGCGAACTTCTGTAGGCTTAGTGGTTGAGTCAGCAGAACCGAGGGAGGTCCATCATTTTGCAGTTTTAGCGGGCTATGGAGCCGAGGCTATAAATCCATATATGGCATTCGACACTATATTAGATCTTCAACAAAGAGACATGTTGACAAAAGATGTCAATGAGACCGAAGCCGTGACTAGATATATAAAGTCTATAAATAAAGGTCTCCTTAAAGTTATGTCAAAAATGGGTATTTCAACGTATCAGTCCTATTGTGGAGCTCAAATTTTTGATGCCGTTGGTTTGTCCGAGGAATTTGTAAACGCACACTTCAAAGGAACATCTACCCAAATTAATGGGGTGGGAATAAATGAAATAGCAAAGGAAACCATTATAAGGCATGAGGAAGCTTATTCAAACTTAGAAGTCTTACGAGATTCGCTAGATGTCGGCGGTGATTATGCTGTTCGAAAAAGAGGAGAAGTACACGCGTGGAGTGCTGATGAGATTACAAATCTGCAACATGCAGTTAGGAGTAACTCCTTCGATAAATTCAAAGAGTACACTAAGTCGATGGATGAACAAGAAGAAAGATTGTTCACTATCAGAGGTCTTTTTAGGCTCAAGGAAGCAGACGAAACTGGCCGGAAACCCATAACTGTTGACGAGGTAGAACCTGCAAAAGAAATTGTTAAAAGATTTGCTACTGGCGCAATGTCCTATGGATCAATATCTGCGGAAGCGCACGAAAATCTTGCGATAGCTATGAATAGAATTGAGGGAAAATCCAATACTGGTGAGGGTGGCGAGGAAGTCGAAAGGTTCTCAATTGACAGTAACGGTGACAATAGACGCTCTGCAATAAAACAAGTCGCCTCTGGTAGATTCGGTGTCACAACAGAATATCTTGTAAATTCTGATATGATCCAGATCAAAATGGCCCAAGGAGCAAAGCCAGGAGAAGGGGGTCAATTACCAGGGCACAAGGTAGACGCAGTCATCGCAAAGGTACGGCATTCTACTAGAGGGGTCGGGCTAATTTCTCCTCCACCCCATCACGATATTTATTCAATAGAAGACCTTGCCCAACTTATATTTGATCTTAAAAATGTCAATCCAAGAGCGGATATATCGGTAAAACTTGTATCAGAGGTTGGAGTAGGTACTGTAGCTGCTGGAGTGACAAAAGCGAAAGCAGATCATCTTACAATTTCGGGAATGGAAGGGGGTACTGGTGCCAGTCCCTTGACATCAGTAAAACATGCCGGATCACCGTGGGAACTCGGTTTAGCAGAGACACACCAAACTCTGATGAAAAACAAACTTAGGTCACGAATATCAGTACAGGTAGACGGTGGTTTAAGGACTGGCCGCGATGTGATCATTGGAGCATTATTAGGCGCTGATGAATTCGGTTTTTCAACTGCACCCTTAATTGCTTCAGGTTGCATTATGATGCGTAAGTGTCATTTGAACACGTGCCCTGTCGGAATTGCAACACAAGACCCCGTTTTGAGAAAACGATTCGTAGGAACGCCTGAGCATGTTGTTAACTTTTTCTTTTTTGTAGCTGAAGAAGTAAGAGTGCTAATGAGCAAACTGGGTTTCAAAAAGTTTGATGAGATGATTGGTCAAATCGATGTGCTGGATAGAAAAGAGGCAATTAATCATTGGAAAGCCAAGGGCCTGGATTTTTCAAAACTGTTCTTTGATCCAAAGATGGGTGATAAGGTGCCAAAATTTAACTGTGAAAAACAGGAACATCCTATAGAAGATATTTTGGATAGGCAGTTAATCGAATTGTCAAAAAACGCCCTGAAGCAGAGGACGAAAGTAAACATAAGTCTCCCAATTCATAATTATAATAGATCCACTGGGGCAATGCTTAGTGGAGAGGTTGCACGTACCTTTGGGCATGCAGGACTACCGGATAATACAATAAACATTTGTTTTAAGGGAACGACGGGTCAAGCGTTCGGAGCTTGGTTATCAAAAGGCATCACGTTCGAAGTAGAAGGAGAGGCAAATGATTATGTTGGGAAAGGGCTTTCCGGTGGAAAAATAATTGTTTATCCTCCGAAACGAGCAGGAAAGATTATACCCGATAAATCGATTATAGCTGGGAACACGATTCTTTATGGAGCCGTTGAAGGGGAATGTTTTTTACGAGGAGTCGTTGGAGAAAGATTTGCAGTAAGAAACTCAGGCGCAACTGCAGTTGTTGAAGGAGTGGGTGATCATGGTTGTGAATATATGACAGGCGGTATAGTAGTGGTCTTAGGAAAAACAGGTTTAAACTTTGCAGCAGGTATGTCGGGAGGCATTGCTTATGTTTTGGACGAAGACGGAACATTCAAAAGCAGATGCAATATGGCAATGGTAGAGCTTGAGCCCGTTCCAGAAGAGGATGATCTTCTGGAGTCTGAACATCATCATGGCGGTGACATTGAGCACCATGGTCGTGTGGATATTTCAAGCGATATGACTAGGTATGATGAAGAAAGGTTGAAGAATCTCATCTCAAGGCACTTAAGCTTCACAAAATCAGACTTAGCTGAGAAGATACTTAATAAATGGGATATTTTTAGACCAAAGTTTTTAAAAGTAATGCCAACTGAATACAGAAGAGCGCTAGAAGAAATAAAGGCAGAGAAGCTCAATAAAATTGTGGCTGCAGAATAGCCTTTAATTCAAAAAAAAAGGGAAATTCATATGGGTAAGGTTACCGGTTTTTTAGAAATAGATAGGCAAGATAGGAAATATAGGCCAGCGTCAGATAGAATAAGAAACTTTAAGGAGTTCATTGTACCTCTTCCTGAACAAGTCATTAGAGATCAGGCCAGTAGATGCATGGAATGTGGTGTCCCATTTTGTCACGACACGAAGGGTTTAAAAGGGTGTCCGGTGAACAATCAGATACCGGATTGGAATGACTTGGTGTATAGAGGTGAATGGGAGCAAGCTTCTAAAGACCTACATTCAACAAACAATTTTCCTGAATTTACAGGAAGAATATGCCCAGCTCCCTGCGAAGCGTCATGTACATTAAACATTGTCGATAGTCCAGTGACAATAAAATCTATAGAGTGCTCAATAGTAGATAAGGCCTGGGAAAATGGCTGGATAAAGCCGCAAATTAATCAGAAAAAGACAGATAAGAGGATAGGAATAATCGGCTCTGGCCCAGCTGGACTGGCAGCGGCTCAACAGTTATCAAGAGCTGGGCATAATGTTATAGTCTATGAAAAAAATAAAAAGATGGGAGGTCTTCTTAGGTATGGAATTCCTGACTTTAAAATGGAAAAAACTCATATAGATAGAAGGTTAGAGCAAATATCAGCTGAAGGTGTTCAGTTCCAAGGTGGTGTGGAGTTGGGTGTAGATGTCGAAATTAATGACCTGTTAAAGCAACACGATGCTGTGATTTTAGCTTGTGGGGCAGAGAAACCACGTGACCTAGACATTGATGGACGTAACGCCGAAGGAATTCATTATGCCATGGACTTCTTACCCCAGCAAAACAGAAGAGTTGGTAACGAGAATGTTGAGGAATTAGATGATATAACTGCTGATGGTAGACACGTTGTTGTTATTGGCGGAGGGGATACGGGTTCTGATTGCATAGGCACATCAATTCGCCAAGGAGCCTTATCTGTTACACAACTAGAAATTATGCCTGCCCCACCTGAACGAGAAGACAAGTTACTGACATGGCCTAACTGGCCTCTAAAAATGAGGACCTCCTCAAGCCAAGAAGAAGGAGCCGATAGGGAGTTTTCAGTGTTGACAAACTCTTTTGGTGTTGAAAATGGAAAAGTAAGTTCGTTGAACTGTATTAGGGTAAATGAGAAATTTGAAAAAATAGAAAATTCTGAATTTACAATAAAGGCAGATTTAGTGTTATTAGCAATGGGATTTGTCTCGCCTGTCACAGATAGAATATTTAAAGACACCGCTGTGATATTAGATAAGCGCGGAAATGTGTTAGCTGACGATAGGTCTTATAAAACTTCCCATGAAAAATTATGGGTGGCTGGTGATATGAGACGTGGCCAGTCTCTCGTTGTTTGGGCAATAAGAGAGGGTAGGCAAGTCGCAAAATCAGTAGATACTGCCTTGATGGGCTATAGTAATCTGTCGGATTAAGGGAAGAAGATGTGCTACTAAAATTTTTTTTGTACGCATTTTTAAAAAATTAACATCAAAATCTGCGCGGATTGTTTCAATGCTGATCGTCTGCTTCATGTGCTTGACGGGTTATTCTGTTCTCTTGGTTAGATATTTTAACCCTCCTTTTTCAATGTTTATGGTAAGGGAGAGTAATTTTTTCCAAAAAAAATAGACTACAGTTGGGCTCAAATTTCTAACATGGGTGAGAATATCGTTCTCTCTATTGTGGCAACAGAAGACTCTAATTTTTGCAACCATTTAGGTGTAGATATAAAAGAGATATATAAGGTAGTAACAAAAGGAGAAAAAAGAGGCGCCTCGACAATAACACAACAGCTAGCAAAAAATCTTTTTTTATGGCCTGAAAGATCTTTTCTTAGAAAAGTAGTTGAGTTGTATTTTACCCTTTTGATAGAAATAATTATTCCAAAAAGAAGAATTCTCGAAATATATCTAAACACTGTCGAGACAAGTTTGTTGCCTTTTAAC
Source organism: Alphaproteobacteria bacterium (assembly GCA_003331935.1). Classification (GTDB taxonomy): domain Bacteria; phylum Pseudomonadota; class Alphaproteobacteria; order Rhodobacterales; family Rhodobacteraceae; genus CACIJG01. The sequence goes on from QOQE01000003.1 coordinate 74,300, forward strand.
GTAGCTAGAGTCTCAGAAAGATATTACAACAAGCCATTAAATAAACTTACTAAAGAGCAAGCAATTCGAATAGCATTGACGCTACCGAATCCAAAAGCTCGAAGCCCAAAAAAATTGAATCCATATCTAGTTGAAAGAATCTCTAGGTTAAAAAAGGATATAGAGATCCTAAAAAAAGGTGACAGATCCGGTTGTTTTTTATAATTATAAATGGACTGTATCAAGGTTTGTTAATTTATGAGAAAACTTCACCATTTAGCACTCTCACCTTTTTGCCGAAAAGTGAGACTTGTTTTGGCTGAAAAGAAGCTTGAAGTTGAATTAATTGATGAACCTGTATGGGAGAAGAAATTAGATTTCATTCGATTCAGCCCTTCTGGAAAGGTCCCTTTATTAAAAGAGGGGTCTAGTGTTTACACTGAGAGCACTCCGATATGCGAGTATCTGGACGAGTCTTACCCGATTCCAAAACTTATACCAGCTGACAAAAAGTTTAGATTTGAAAGTCGGAGGATAGACTGTTGGTTCGATGATAAATTTTATAATGAAGTTACAAAAAATTTACTTAATGAAAGAGTATACAAAAAAATTTTTAAAATAGGCCATCCTGATAGCAGTGCGATAAAGGAAGGTCTAAGGAAAATAAAGTTTCATTTTGATTACTTCGAATGGCTATTGGAAAAAAGAAATTGGCTTGCTGGGGAGAAAATGTCGTTAGCAGATTTTTCAGCCGCTGGACATATTTCTGCACTGGATTATATAGGAGACATCGATTGGCAGGCTAAGCCGTTAATAAAAGAATGGTATGCAAAAATTAAATCTAGACCAGCCTTTAGAAATGCTGGGTTACTAACAGATTTAGTTCCTGGTTTTGTGCCAGCAAGTCACTATAGTGACTTAGATTTTTAGCATGGAATTAAAGGATTTTAAATCACAACTTCAGCAGATTGTTTCAGATGTAGGTTTTTCCTCGGTAGGGATAACTGACCCAAGCAAAGTTGATCAATCAATTAAAGAAAAATTTATGGACTTTATAAAAAACGATTGGAATGCGGGAATGGATTGGTTGGAGAAGAGGATCAATGAAAGAATAGCACCAGAAAACTTATGGCCAAGTGTTAAATCAATTTTGGTGTTTACAGATGATTATACTCCAGAAGAAGATCCGTTAGAAAAATTGGAAGACAAGGATTTAACTAACCTGTCAGTTTTTGTCACAAAAAGAGATTATCATAAAGTAGTTAAATCTAAGCTTAAGATAGTAGCTTCTTGGGTAAAAAAAAAGTTAGATTGTGACCTAAAAATATTTGTCGATACTGCACCAGTTATGGAAAAACCTTTAGCACAATTATCGGGCTTAGGTTGGCAGGGCAAACATACGAATCTGGTAAGTAGAGATTTAGGAAATTGGTTTTTTATAGGTGTAATGTATATCGACAAATCATTACCAGTGGATGAACCAGAAGAAGATAATTGCGGGTCTTGTACAAAGTGCTTGGATGTTTGTCCTACCAATGCTTTTGCAGGCGCTTACAAGTTAGATGCTAGAAAGTGTATTGCTTATCTTACTATTGAGCATAAAGGTGCCATCGATAAAGAATTTAGAGCATTAATTGGAAATAGGGTTTTTGGATGTGATGATTGTTTGGCTATCTGCCCATGGAATAAGTTTGCTAAAATAGCGAGGAATGTAAATTACAGAGATAGGTTTTCTGATCTTACTCTGGAGAGAGCGATAAATTTTTCTGACACTGAATTTAGGAAATTTTTTAGTGGAACTGCCGTAAAAAGATTAGGATCAACAAGATTTCTTAGAAATGTGATATATGCTATGGGAAATAGTGGAAACAAGGAATACATTGTCTCACTAGAAAGGTTTTTGAACTATCCAGTAGATTACATATCTGAAGCTGCTTCTTGGTCTATTTCTGAGCTAAAAAAAAATGAATAAGAAAAAAAGGTTACTTATTTTTGGGTTTGGCTACACATCGAAGTTTATGTGTCAAAAGCTTGCAAAAAAAAACTGGCAATTGTTTTGCACGACAAGGTTCCGTGAAAAGTTTGAAGAAATTCAGTCAATTAACGCGAAACCGATTGATTTCGATGATAAAAAGAAAATTAAGCTCCTCCTAGAGGAGGATCTATATATTTTGAGTACTGCCCCTCCTAATAATGGTACTGATCCGGTAATAGATAATTATAGCTATTTATTCAAAAATAATAGTGAGAGAATAAAATGGGCAGGATATCTTTCAACCACCAGTGTTTATGGTGACAAAAAAGGTGAATGGGTTACAGAGGATACTGTATTAAAACCCAGTTTAGAAAGAAGCATTTTACGTGTTGCAGCTGAAAATTTGTGGATAAAACTTGGAGACATTCTTGCGACAAAAATAATGATATTTAGGCTAGCCGGGATTTATGGGCCAGGAAGAAGTCTTGTTGACCGTTTGATGAAAAATGAAAAGATTTATGTAGTCGATAAACCGCCACACCTTTTCAATAGGATCCATATTGAAGATATAGTGGGTGCAATCGAGATGGCTATGAGCACCAAGTCAAGAGCTTCTATTTTTAACTTGTCTGACAATCTGCCTGCGACTCAAATAGAGGTAGCACAATTTGCTGCTAATTTGCTTAAAAAAAAATTTCCAGAGACAGTAAATTTGGAAAGTGAGAGAGTAAGTGAAATGGCAAGAAGTTTCTATAAAGAGGAAAAAAAAGTATCCAACAAAAAGCTTAAAAATGAATTAGGGTATAAACTCGTGTTTCCTTCATTTAAGGAGGGTCTTATTGCAATCTATAAAAATTCTAAAGAATTCTAACAGGAGTTCCTATTTCAACTAAATTGAAAAGTTCTTCAATTTGTTCATTATACAACCCTACGCACCCAGACGAGCTTTGTCTTCCGATTTTTCTTGTGTCACTTGTTCCATGAATACGATAACTGGGCCAGCTTAGATAAAGTGCATGAGATCCCAGTGGATTATCAGGCCCTGGAGGCATGAACTCAGGAAGGTTAGGGTCTCGTTCTCTCATTTCTTTCGTAGGCCTCCACTCCGGCCCAACCACCTTTTTTGTGACTTTAGTATATCCTAGACGGGTCAGCTCTTTATTGAGTGGGACAGAGGTTGGAAAGACTTTATATTCCGAACCATTTTTAGACCAATAGTGTAATGAACGTGTTTTGGTATCAACCAATATGGCGCCCTTCTTAAGATTTTTAAAATGATCTTGCCAAAACTGCACTCTGAAAGAAAAGATGTTGTGTTTTGGCTTTCCGTCTTGCCCAAACTCTACTGCGGTTTGAGCAATAATAGGGTTGCCAAACATTACATAAATAAATATTACTGTTGAGATTGTAAATATTTTAGAAACTAGTTTAACCATTCCTATAGTATTAATCGAATTATATTTTTTATAAAACAACTAATTGCAAAAAATATATGAATAAAAGCTATATTTCTAACATTAAGGGAAAGAAGCTATAGATAGATGAAGAATTTTACGCTGAACATGCTGCTCTTAGCTATGTTGATGAGTTGTGTTGGCACCAATACAGATGTGTATTACGGTTATTCAAAGTCTGGGGTAATTACAAGCTTTGAAGCCGCAGCTTTAAAATCAAGACACCTAGAAATGGTCAACGCACTAAGAATAGAGAATGGAAGAGCTTCACTGAAGTATTCAAGCAGCCTTTCTGCTGCATCAAAGACACACGCACTTGACATAGCTAGACAACAGCGAGCATGGAACTACGGGTCAGATGCATCATCTGCATTAGAGAGAGCAAAAATCGCAGGGTTCAAAGGATTGGTGCTGGGTGAAAACGTTTCAGAGACTTATGAGGGTGAGTATGATGTATTGAATGTCTGGTTTAAAAGTAAAATTGGGCGGGAAATTATTTTAGACTCCAAAGCTACTCACCTAGGGCTAAGTTGGTATCAGGATAGCACTGGAAAAGTCTGGTGGGTCCAAATGATTGGGAATTCTGAAAGCTAGTTGGGAAATTAGGCATAAATATAAAGAACAGTACCAGGTTCAACCAATTCATAAATTTCTTTTATTTCCTTGTTCGTTACTGCAATGCATCCTTCGGTCCAGTCGAACATGTAGTGCAGAAGCACATTTTTTTTTCCAAGACCGTGGATAAAAATATCACTACCAGGATTCAAGCCTTTATTCAGAGCTCTCTTTTTGTCAAATTTGTTTGGAAAATTGATCCCCAGACTTAAGTAAAATTTACTGTTTGGGTTTTTGTGTGTGATATAATATTTACCCTCCGGAGTTTTTCCATCCCCTTCCTTTTGTTTCTGTCCTTTAGGATTAAACCCTAAGCGAATTCTATAGGCCTTTATGATTTTGCTATTTCTGTAAAGAGCTAGAACTCTCTTTTTTTTCCACACCACTAATAAATTTGGCTTACTTGGATGACCCCAAGACGTTTTAAAAAAAGCAAAGGGAAATAGAAGTGAAAATAAAAAAAAGCGTCTTTTGCTAATTTTCGTCATATACTCGCTTTATCTTTTAAAGAGCTTGACTTTAATTGACCACACGCCGCCATAATATCCTCTCCTCGAGGTTTTCTTACAGGGCTTGGTAATCTTGATTTAATTATAATGTCTCTAAATGCTTTTATTCTATCTGATGACGAACGCCTATATTGACTTCCAGTCCAGGTATTAAACGGTATTAAATTTATTTTAGAAGGGAGTCCTTGAAGCAATCTTACTAACCTATGTGCGTCTTCCTTAGTATCATTTACTCCGTCAAGCATTACATATTCAAATGTTACTCGTTCTGAGTTACGCAAATTAACATCATTTCTCAAAGAACTTAGTAACTTATCCAAGTTCCATTTTTTGTTTATTGGCACTAAAACATCTCTAGTTTTATCTTCCGTAGCATGAAGGCTTACGGCAATCATGCATCCTATTTCCTCATGCGCCATTTTTATTTTAGGTACAATACCTGCCGTCGATAAGGTTATTCTCCTTCTTGAAAAGTCCAATCCTTTATTATCCATTAAAATATTGCAGGCTTTTTTTACCTCCTCATAGTTCAACAGAGGCTCTCCCATTCCCATGAAAACAATATTGGTTATTACTTCGAAAAAAGAAGACGCACCTTCGCTGCTCTTTATTTTTTTCCATAAATCTAGATCATCATAAACTGCGATGACTTGACCTACAATCTCCTGGGCTGATAGATTTCTTACTAATTTTTGGGTTCCTGTATGACAGAACGAGCAGCTTAATGTGCAACCTACTTGTGAAGAGATGCAAAGAGTACTTCTTTTCTCTTCAGGTATAAATACCGTCTCTATTTTGCTCCTATCCTTTAAACAGAATAGGTATTTTGTAGTACCATCGTTGCTGATTTCTTTTTTTTCGATAATTGGTCTTGAAATGGTCAAAACTTTTTGTAGTTGTGACCTAAGATTCTTATCTATGTTAGTCATTTTATCGAATGAACTAATTCCGTGGCAATAGATCCAAGACCAGAGTTGACTAACCCTCATAGACGCCTTCTTTGGTTGGCTTTCGAAGTCTGTTATTATCGAAAGCAACTCGTCTTTTCCAAGTCCTAAAATATTAATTTCTTGAGGGTTTTTTAGTAAATTCAATTTGATTTGCACCGCTTCTCTAATTCAGATAAGGCATCGGAGAAACCTGTTAACATAAACGTATCTTTTGTTACTGTATTGCGATGAGATATAGCGCTCATAACCGCCTTGCTACCTTTTTTAAGGTGATCAACTAATTTTTTTTGATCATACTTTTGAGCCCATGCATGATCCTTTTCTGCTTTAGCTTTAGGCGAAGGGTGTGCAAAAAACACAATTTTTTCCTTGCTATCAATTTCGAGAACCGCTTTTGACCCCACCTGTAGAGGGTATCCTGCATAAAATGTTCCCTCATACTCGCTATCTTTATTTAATATTTTAATAATATACAGAGTGCCTTTCTCTCTATTTACGGATGGGAGCTTTTGATTATTTCTGAATGCCTCGCCCTTGATTGACTGGGAGGCTATAAAGCACATTTCAGGATCATCTTTGGACACAAATACGCTCCAATCCCTAAAACTTTTTTCAGCTTTTCTTAGGTTGTCCTGACCAAACGAACTCTTTGTTGCAAGGATAGAGTTCAATAGAATGCAAAAAACCATGAAAAATAGCATTTTAAAATTTAGTGCTGAAACGTTATTGCTATTGGGTTTCATTGCGGCTTTCTATCCCTTAATCAATGATAGCATACTAATACAGGTTATTATTAAACTAGAAAAGACTTTTTATTTTTATTCCAAACTGATTAATTATCCTTTAAATATTTTCGTAAACATAAAATAATAAAAAGTTCTGGATTTTGATAAAAAATTTAATTAGACATGGTGATTATGTCAAAAAGTAGAACCCTATATGACAAGATTTGGGACGATCATCTAATCCACTCTGAAAACGATACGTCTCTAATTTACATTGATAGGCATTTGGTACATGAAGTTACCAGTCCCCAGGCTTTTGAGGGCTTAAGAGATGCTGGTAGAAAAGTTCATGCTCCAAATAAAACAATTGCAGTTCCTGATCATAACGTGGCCACAACATCTAATAGATTAACTAACTTTGGTAGTGAAGAAGGCCGTATACAGCTAGAAACGCTCGATAAAAATGCACGGGATTTTGGTATTCACTATTATCCCGTCGATGATATAAGACAGGGGATAGTACATATCATTGGACCTGAGCAAGGTTGGACCTTGCCAGGTATGACTATTGTTTGTGGCGACAGTCACACGGCAACCCATGGAGCCTTTGGTGCATTAGCACACGGCATTGGAACATCCGAAGTAGAACATGTTCTCGCGACTCAAACACTTATTCAACAGAAGTCCAAAAATATGAAAGTTGAGGTATCAGGTGTTCTTGGTAACGGTGTGACCGCTAAGGACATCACACTAACAATCATCGGAAAGACGGGCACCGCTGGTGGCACTGGACATGTAATAGAATATTGTGGAAGCGCCATTGAAAGCCTCTCAATGGAAGGACGGATGACGGTATGCAATATGGCTATTGAGGGTGGGGCCAGAGCGGGATTAATTGCCCCCGACGAAAAGACAATAGAATATGTCAGAGGGAGACCACATTCACCAACAGGCGAAAAATGGGAAAAGGCTGTCGAATTTTGGAAAACGCTATATTCTGATCCAGATGCCAAGTTTGAGAAAGAGCTTTTCCTAAGGGCGGAGGATGTTGCCCCAGTCGTAACATGGGGCACAAGCCCAGAAGATGTCCTCCCTATTACAGATTTTGTACCTAGTCCTGAAAGTTTTCAAGGAAACAAGATAGAAGCGGTTAAAAGATCTCTTGAATATATGGGTTTAAGGCCAGGCCAGAAATTACAAGATATAGAGGTAGATGCTGTTTTTATTGGTTCTTGCACAAACGGACGAATTGAGGACTTAAGAGAGGTCGAAAAAATTGTGAAAGGAAAGAAAATTAAGAGTGGGATAAGAGCTATGGTTGTTCCAGGGTCGGGACTGGTAAAAAAACAAGCAGAAGAAGAAGGAATAGCAAGTTCACTGAAGGAAGCGGGGTTCGATTGGAGATTGCCGGGTTGCTCAATGTGCTTAGCAATGAACCCTGACCAGCTATTGCCTGAAGAAAGGTGTGCTGCTACGTCCAATAGAAATTTTGAGGGACGTCAAGGTCGTGGGGGACGCACCCACTTAATGAGTCCGGCAATGGCAGCAGCAGCAGCAATTACTGGCCGGTTGACGGATGTAAGAGATATTTAAGTGAAAGTGTTCTGATGGAAAAGTTTAAGACCCTAGAAGGTATAGCGGCTCCAATGCCTCTCATTAATATAGACACGGATATGTTAATACCGAAGCAGTTTCTAAAAACCATAAAAAGAACAGGGCTTGGTGAGAACCTATTTTTTGAAATGCGATATGATAAAAATGGAAATGAAATTAAAGATTTTATTTTAAACAGAGAACACTATTCAAAATCCTCAATTATTATTGGAGGTGCTAATTTTGGTTGTGGCTCATCTAGAGAGCATGCACCTTGGGCTCTTAAAGATTTTGGAATTAAGTGCATAATATCAACGAGCTTTGCTGATATATTTTTTAATAACTGCTTTAAGAACGGTATACTTCCAATAATAGTGACTGAGGACATACATAAAAACCTTTTACTGGACGCAGATTCTGAAAAAACATCACATATGGAAATTGATCTTGAGAGTCAAAAAATTATTCGTAGCAACGGTGATCAAATAGACTTTGCTGTTGATAAATTTAAAAAATATTGTTTGATAAATGGCTTAGACGATATTGGATTAACATTAAAGAACTCCGATAAAATAATAGAGTTCGAAAAAGATTATTCCGATAAATTTAGCTGGGCTTGAAAGGGTACAATTGATGTTTTCTCTACTTATTCTTCCAGGAGATGGAATTGGTCCAGAGGTGATGACTGAGGTTAAGCGAGTAATTACTTGGTTTCAGGATAGGCGCGGTTTAAAAATAAACTTTGAGGAAGGTTTAGTGGGAGGAGCCTCATACGATAAACATGGAATTCCGCTCACAGAAGAGATGTTAAAAAAAGCATTAGAAGTCGATGCCGTTTTGTTGGGAGCAGTCGGCGGCCCTAATTACGATAACCTTACTTTTGATATGAAACCAGAGCGTGCACTTTTGAAACTGAGAAAGGAGCTTGACCTGTTTGCTAATATCCGTCCCGCTCAATGTTTCGATGCATTAGCTTCATTCTCTTCATTAAAGAAAGACATAGTTTCTGGACTGGACATTGTTATTGTGAGAGAGCTTACATCCGGTATTTACTTTGGAGAGCCTCGCGGCATACATACGGATGGTTCGAATGAGAGAATTGGTATAAATACACAAAGGTACACCGAATCTGAGATCCGAAGGGTAGCAATAAGTGCTTTTGAACTTGCCTTAAAAAGAAGTAAAAAACTCTGTTCTATGGAAAAAGCTAATGTGATGGAGAGTGGCGTTCTCTGGCGAGACGTTGTTAATGAAGTACATGCAGATTATAAAGAGGTGGAGCTGAGCCATATGTATGCTGACAATGGAGCAATGCAGTTGGTTAGAGATCCTAAACAGTTTGATGTAATTGTTACTGATAATCTATTTGGAGACATACTATCTGATTGCGCGGCTATGCTTACAGGTAGTTTGGGTATGCTGCCCTCAGCGAGTTTAGGGAACAAAAAAGAAAATGGATTACCTAGAGCAATGTATGAGCCAGTACATGGCTCAGCGCCAGATATTACTGGTCAATCAAAAGCTAATCCTATAGCCTGTATTTTGAGCTTTTCGATGGCTTTGAGGTATTCATTTTCAGACCAAAAAAATGCTGATCTTCTTGAGAAATCTATAGAAAAAGTACTTGCGAAAGGACATAGAACCCCAGATCTCATGATGGGAGATAAAGGCCAGATTTGTTCTACAACAGAAATGACAGATAAAATAATAGAGGAGTTGAAGGCTAGTTAGTTTTTACCGCCCCATCCAACCACCGTCCACATTTAGTAATTCCCCATTGACATAACTTGATGCATCAGAGGCTAAGTAAACTGCTGCACCTGCCATATCGTCGATGGTGCCCCACCTTTTCATAGGTATTCTTGCCATTAGGTCAGCCGATCTAATTTTATCTTCTCGAAGAGCAGAGGTAATGTCCGTTACAACATAGCCTGGCGCAATAGAGTTAACATTTATTCCCTTATCTGCTAGCTCATTCGAAAGAGCTTTCGTAAGTTGTGCTATTCCACCTTTAGAAGCTGTATAACTGGGAACAAATAAGCCGCCTTGGTAAGACAGAATCGATGCTGTAAAAATAATTTTCCCCCAACCATTTTTAACCATTTGTCGACTCAATTCCCGTGCAAGAATAAATTGAGATGATAGATTAATTTCTAGTATTCTATCCCAATGATCATCGCTATGTTCCTTTAGTTCGGTTCGAATTAAAGATCCTGCATTGCTAACAAGAATATTTGGTTCTAAATTATTTTTACCAAGTTCATCTAAAAAGCTATGTGTATTCTGTCTTTCAGAAAAATCACAGTTGAAGCAATGGAAATTTCTACCGATCGATTTCACATACTTTTCAATATCACTACCTTTATTTAATGTGGAACTGACCCCAATTATATCAGCTCCTGCTTCTGCTAGGCCCTTAGCAATTCCAAAACCTATACCTTTACTACAACCCGTCACTAAAGCAATTT
>QOQE01000004.1 GCA_003331935.1 Alphaproteobacteria bacterium
TCAACCCCAATTCCAAAACTCTCACAACAAGAAATTAAGTCCATATCACTCATTTCACTATGTGGCCTTCTTCTTAGTTTAAAAAAGATCTCAGGCTCAAACTTGGGTTCAAGGAATTTTTCTGGTGAAAATAATCGTTCTTTGCTTAACACCGTGGTGGAGTACATGAAGCCAAAGATTGGGGCGTTGACAGAGTATTTTTCCCAAATTGATTTGTTAGTAAATCCCACTTTTATTCCTAAAGCATTTTCTTTTTTACACTCACGGATTTCTTTTATCTCTAAAGCAATTCTGTAGGCATCCGACAGAGAGAAATTTGGGATAGTACTGCTTGGTAATTGAGCATGAGATGCATCTTCCAAGCAGTTAATTAAATAATTCGAAAGGTTTTTGCTCATGGGAAAAATACCGGGTTAGCATTCGGTCTCCATTGAACAAATTTCTTTTGAGATTTATCGAACATTGTGGATTCAACAAAAGCTTCTAGCCAACCCTTAAGTTTTTTCCATCCAAACTCGTTAAACCAGCTTATATCAATGTTTGCAAATTGCCTGACAAATGGGAATATAGCCACATCAACTAACTTAGGTTGTTTCCCAAAGAGAAAGTCACCCTCTATTTTTTTATCAAGATCAATCAAATAATCTATCGCTAATCCCCTGCTGACTTTATTGTCATTTTGTGGATAACGAGAGGCATATTTAGTTTTATCTAAATTGGGCTTAAATTTATTCTCTACGTCATCAATCAAACTATACCCTTCAGCAGGCATATCTAACCAACGATCAGGGTCATTTTTTCTTAATGCCCAAATCATGATATCGATACTTTCATCAATTATTTTTTCCTTTAACTGAAGGCATGGAACAGTTCCAGAAGTTGAAACACTCAAAAATTCGCTCGGTTTGTCTTTTAATACGATTTCTCTTAATTCCACATCTATATTAGCTGCTATAAGTGCCCATCTGGCTCTTATAGCATATGGACATCTACGGAAACTATAAAGTATCGGAAATTCTTTACTCAAAAAAAACCCCTTTAATATTCTGATAACTAATCAACACCTAATCCAACTCCATAGGAAGACTGTTATCCATAGCCCATTCGCTAAGAGAATTATCGTACACTTTCAATTTCTGAAAACCAAGTTGGTATAAAACAAAAGCATTCAAAGTGGCAGCAATACCCCCGCCGCAGTAATTAAGTATCTCACTTCCTTTTGTGATATTATATTTTGCGAACACAGACAAAGCCTCTTTTGGTGATTTTAGCATGTGTGTATTTATATCCATAAGATCACTAAATGGAATATTTATACTACTTGGTATTCTACCTGGTCTTCCATAACGGGTGCTTTCTCCATTGTGAATATCACTCGTTAGCGCATTAATTAAAAAACAACTATTGTCATTCATAGCATCTAATGTTTGTTCTTTGCCTACAAAAAAGCTTTGATGTTTAGACTTCGAGAATACTGTTTCAGAATAAATATTTTCACCAGACTCAAGATCATAATGATGTCGTTTCCACTCTCTCAAGCCACCGTTTAATATGCTAACATTGTTATAGCCTAGCATATAAATCATCCACCACACCCTGGTGGCCCATTGAAGACCGTTTGTTGAATATAAAATAATATGGTGTGGATCACCAATTCCTAGCTTACCAAAACTACTACTTAAACTTTCAACGTCAGGCAAAGTAAATTTGAATTGACTTTCTGTGTTCGAAATTTGGTTTTGAAGGTCTATAAATGCTGCACCAGGAATATGCTTTTCTAAATAATCTTTGTAACCACTTTCAACGTCGTAAGGTTTAGAGGGGTGTTCATCCGTATAGTGCAAAAAGGTTGTACAGTCATAAATGCGTACCTTCTTATCTGCCAAATTTTCCTTGAGCCATTCACATGTTACTATTGCTTCCGGATACTTCCATTCTACTTCTGTTTTTTCCATTTCGCTGTATTAGGGAATAAGATATATACTTCCCCCACCCTTTCTAGTTTCTAATGTGTCATGTGCACTGGATGCATCTTTTAAATCAAATGGCAAAAAGTCAGATACTTTAATGACGCCATCTTCAAAAGCTTTAAATACGGCAGACGCCATTTTTTCATAGTTTTTCCTATTTCCAAAATAATGAAAAAGTATAGGGCGAGAAATAGAAAGTGATTTCTCAGCCAGAGTAGTCATTAAAACTGGTTTAACAGAACCTGACGATTGACCAAAGTTAATTAAATATCCACAGGGCGCTAATGATGCCAAAGAAGACTCAAACGTATCATTCCCAACAGAGTCGAACACTATATCAACACCTGTTCCATCCGTTACTTCCAAAATTTTCTTGCTAAACTCTTTATCACTTGAAATAAAAGTCTCAAAACATCCATTCTTTTTTGCTTGCTCGATCTTCTCTTCAGATCCAACACTCCCAATTACTTTAACACCGATTGAAGAAGCCCATTGGCAAAGTAAGCGGCCAACACCACCAGACGCTGCCGTTACCAAAATTGTTTTTGATGAATCAACTGATGTTATTCGGTTCATAAGCATTTCTACTGTCATTGCTCTTAGAAAATTTGTTGCTACTAATTCATCACTTAAAAAATCAGGTATCCTAATTACTTTTTCCTGGGAAATATTTATATGTGTCGCGTAGGCCCCATATTCTCTTGTGCAGAAAGTTACTCTTTCACCTACTTGAAAGTCTTTAACATTATTGCCAATTTTTTCAACTATTCCGCTAGCTTCACAACCCGGTATTCCTGGAAGAGCTAAAGTTTTATACAACCCTGATCGAACATAAACGTCATGATAGTTAACACCTATAGCGGTATTTTTGATTTGAATCTCATTAGCCAATGGTTCATTTAAGTCCATATCCTGATAGCACAAGACTTCAGAGGAACCATACGAATTAATAACTGTTGCTTTTGACAATTTTTTCTCCAATTAACTTGTTAAAAGTTTAAAATAATTTAAGCTTACATTCTTTGCACGCGACCTATCTTATTTTTTTTAGACGGGAATTTATATATGAAAATCTTACCAGAAATAGACAAAATATCCAATGAACTAACAAATATCTTTAAAGATCTCCACGAGCATCCAGAATTAGGTTTCGAGGAGGTTAGAACATCTAAAATAGTAAAAGAGAAGCTTCAAGATTATGGGGTGGATGAGATACACACAGAGATTGGAAAAACAGGCGTAGTAGCTGTTATCAATGGCAAACAACAAGGTGGCAATCAAATTGGGCTTAGAGCTGATATGGACGCCCTTCCAATAGAAGAAACTACTAACCTCAATTACGCATCAAAGAATCCAGGAAAAATGCATGCTTGTGGCCATGATGGACATACAACGATGTTGCTAGGGGCAGCTAAGCATCTATGTGAAACTCGAAACTTTAAAGGCAAAGCTGTCTTAATTTTTCAACCAGCTGAAGAGGGTATGGGTGGAGCGCGACTAATGCTCGAAGAAGGGTTATTTCAAAAGTTTCCTTGCTCTGAAATTTATGGAATCCATAATTCTCCAAATGGCAGACATAGCGAGATTTCTATTTGCAAAGGCAAAGCCATGGCAGGCGCTTCATTTTTTGATATTAAAATTAATGCAAAAGGTAGTCATGCGGCAATGCCTCATCAATCGATAGATCCAATAATTATTTGCTCAAATTTGATCGATCAAATGCAAGCTATAGTTTCAAGGAATACGCCACCTCTTGAAAGTGTCGTGTTGTCAATAACACAAATTCATTCCGGCTCGGCTTACAATGTGATCCCTGAAGAGGCAAAACTTTGTGGCACAATACGTTATTTTTCGAACGAAGTTTATGCGTTAGTAGAGGAGCGTGTAAAGGCAATATGCAAGGGACTGGAAACGGCATACAATGTTGAAGTTATTCCTGATCTGCGAAATACTTTTGATGTTCTCAATAATGATGATCAGCTTAGCGATTTCTATATGGATGCCGCGGAAGAAATTGTTGGAGGAGACAACATAATTAGAGACGCAGAACCTGCTACTGGATCAGAGGATTTTGCAGATATGTTGAAGCATGTGAAAGGGGCATATTGCAGAATAGGTCATAAGGGGACTCAACCGCTACATAGTCCAAAGTTTATATTGGACCCAGAAATAATTCCAGTTGGCGCGTCGGTTCTGGCAAGATTGGTAGAAAAGCAATTACCAACTGACTGATTTATATGGGTCAATTTATTTAGCCAAGACCCCCGTCTTTATATTATAGTCAACCGCGATCTGGTAAGTCGGGTCGTCATCGCTGTCAACCATAAGCTGGCCTGTCTTTGTCAAGAGGTCATGACAATCACGGCTTAAGTGACGTAATTTCACCTCTCTTCCAGAACTTTGATATTTTTCAGCAATATCTTCAATAGCTTTCAACGCCGATTGATCAACTACCTTTGACTTAGCGAAATCTAGAATAACTGTTTTCGGGTCATCATCTGGTTTGAAAATTTCAACAAAGCTTTCGACAGATCCAAAAAAAAGAGGTCCTTCAATATCATAAACCTTAGCTCCCTTTGTTCTTATAGAGGAGCGTTCAACGGCTCGTATCCTTATAGCGGAGTTCCAGGCAAATACTAAAGCAGAGACTATAACACCCACCAAAACAGCGACAGCTAAATCTTCGAGAACTGTGACAACAGTTACCAAGACGATAACAAGAGCATCTGATTTTGGAATTTTGGTAATTAAGCTGATAGAATTCCAAGCAAAGGTACCGATTACCACCATGAACATAACGCCTACTAAAGCGGCTATTGGTATTGCCTCGATGAGAGCGCTACCATATAAAATAAAAAAAAGTAGAAAAAGGGAGGCTGCCGTAGCAGCAATTCTTGTTCTTCCTCCTGATTTAACATTAATCATAGACTGACCAATCATCGCACATCCGCCCATGCCACCAAAAAACCCGGTAATGGTATTTGCAGCGCCTTGCGCCATGCACTCCTGTCTCGTTCCACCTCTTTTATTCGTGATTTCCCCAACAAGGTTCAGAGTTAAAAGACTTTCAATTAATCCGATAGCAGACAGCACTATCGCGTAAGGGAAAATAATATATATAGTTTCTAAGTTAAGAGGAACCATCGGAATAGAAAAAAGTGGCAACCCACCCGCCACCGGAGCGAGATCTCCCACGGATGGAACAGGAATATCAAAATAAATAACAACTAGGCTGACAATTATTATTGCTGCTAAAGGTCCAGGCAATAGTCGTGTAATTTTTGGAGTAAGCCAAATTAAAACCATCGTTACACAAACGATTAAAACTGAAGTACTTAATAGTATTCCACTCATCCACTCTAATTTACCATCTGCTGTTTCGGTTTGAAATTGTCTGATTTGAGCGAGGCCTATGACTATTGCGAGCCCATTAACAAAACCCAACATCACTGGTTGAGGAACCATCCTAATAAATTTTCCTAGCTTGAAAATGCCAGCAAGTATTTGAAGTATACCCATAAGAACCACTGTTGCAAAAAGATATTGAACGCCGTGCTCGGATACAAGAGAAATCATTACTACGGCTAGGGCACCAGTCGCACCAGAGATCATTCCTGGTCTTCCTCCAAAAAGGGCAGTAACCAAACCAACAATAAAAGCTGCGTACAAACCAACAAGAGGCTCCACTCCAGCAACAAAAGCAAAAGCAACTGCTTCCGGAACTAATGCTATAGCTACCGTAAGTCCAGCGAGTATCTCAACTCTCAATAGTGAGATAGAGAGCTGGTTACTAAGAGAATTATTTTGATAGCGCTCAGCTAATAACGAAATTGCTGTTTTTATCACTGGCTGCCTCATTAATGGTTTAAAAAAAATTTGTACCACTTAATATGGACTTTAGAGAAATATGTAAAGCCTGTTTTCTCTATTTAGATAGAATAGAAAACTTTTGTTTGGACTGATTAAATCACTTGCCAGTTAAAAATACCCTCAATTGATGAGCTAGTTGATAAAAAAATCCTATCTTCGCGGCTCCAAAAAGAGGAGCGTTTTCTACATTTTTGGAATGAAAAAGATTTATCAAAAGTCGATTATATAAGAACACTGGTTACCGTAGCATCTGTTTCAAATAATCTTTCGTGGATCTTTTTCTCTGCTTACCAATGTGCAATTAGATATCATTTCAAGCAAAAAATAAGAGGAACTATTTCTCTAGCAGTTAGAGAGAACTCTCATGCTCCTGTAAAAGCTTCTTTTGATAATAAAAAAAATATATTGTCACTAAGTGGTAAGAAATCTTGGTTGGTTAGCACAAATGTAGAAACGATACTATTGTTTGTAAGGTTAAAGAAACCTATCGAATTACCACTCAACAACAGCACGTGTTTATTAAACTCAATTTTAGTTCCAATTTATAAAGAAAAGTCTGCAATTCGCAAAACGTTCGAGAAAACAAGATTTTTAAAAAATTTAAATCAAGGCAATTTAACGTTAGAACATACACAAATTTTTTCCAAACATATTTCTTCTGGGAAAAAAATTCGTGGTTTCGGGGCCTCAGAACAATTTTTTGTTATGCTCTCCTTAGGAATATATTTTGTTAATACGGTTAAAAGTCCAAAACTAAAGAGAAGCTTCTATGTTACAGTAAAAGCTTTGATTTTAGATTTCAACGCACGAAAAACCCTCAAATTAATAGTAAAGCATCATAAGAAAACGCTAATTAAATTGATAAACACTTTCGAAAAACTACCAGAAAGAAAAACAATAATTAATTGGGATACTGATAAAAACATTTTTAAAAACATGTTGAAGTGAATCATTACAGTTCAAAAAATAAACCTTTATTTTCATTAAAAATTAAATTATAGTTAATAAAAGAATAGTGGAGATAGATTATGAAGCTCAAAATTTTATTAGCTGCGGTCGCCTTTTGCTTAAGTTCTGCTTCCTTTGCTGGAGATCTATTAGGATGGAACCATAGTTGTTGGGACAATAAGACAGCATTGTTCACAGATAAGATGAATAAAGCAATAGAAGTTGCGTCTCTAGACAGAGAAACTCTATTGAAGGTTGATCAATTGACAACAGAGTGCCATTACAATGTCAATTTAGGCCTATCTACTTACGAAACAGATACGTGCAAAAAAGCATTAGAGATGGTTGGAGTAAACTAGTTAACTGATATTTTTTCTTGGTCAATTTCTACCAATACTCTCCATAAGGACGTAATTCGACGCGGAATGACCATGCAGATCTGTCTTGCTTTACGACCTTGAAAACCTCCTCAGCTATATGTTTTGGAGAAGCAAAAAAATTATCTGGTTTATCTGGGGCAAGTCGCGGTCGGGTTCTGGGTGTGTCAATCAACGCGTCTATAATAATATAGGCCACATGTATTCCTTTTGGTCCAAATTCTCTTGCCATAGACTCTGCCAGTATCTTTTGAGCTGCTTTAGACGCAGCAAAAAAACCCCAACCATCTTTTCCTCTTTCTGCAGCCGTATTACCAGTAACAATAATTGTGCCACTCTCTCTTTCTAACATTTTTGGAAGAGCCATCTGTGACAAAATAAGCAATGCAGTTGTGTTAACTCTAAAATTTTTTTCCAAATCTTCGTAGCTCAAATCAAGGATGGGTCCTCGCGTTCCCAATGGAGCATTGTGTATCACCACCTCAGCTGTTCCAAGATCCGTAAGTATTTTATTTATTGTTTGTTTCAAATCTTTAATATTAGCTACATCACAAGGATAAGCGGTCGTATTGTTGTACTTTTTTTCCAAATTTTTGAGGTTGTCTTCAGTTCGAGCGATCATGGCAACGTGGTAGCCATTCTTCGAGAAATATCGCGCAATCTCGGCTCCTGTACCAGTTTCTGGTCCGACCCCTGTTAAAATACATAATTTCTTACCCATCTGATTTAAACCTTCTGTCTAATTTTTCATGCCACGCTTTAATTTCTTCAAATTCGTCAAACTTCATTTCAATGGCAATGGCGCGCTGTACCACCTCATATCCCGTTATATCAGCAATACTCAATGTCTCACCCGCTACATAATTCGTTGTCTTTAAATGAGCGTTCAATCTCTGAAACAATATTCTGCATGACTCAACTCCCCATTCTGCAATTGCAGGAAATTGAGGCAAGTCATTACGTGTTCCCGACAAAACCTTACCCTTAAATCTCTCGAACTTGTTTCTGATGCCATTCATCAGCGGTAAATATCCGTCGATTTCCAGTCGTCTGTCCCACATTTCAATGATTGCTCGTTCTTGAGAAGTTGTTCCAAATAGTTTTATGGATCCATTGTTATTTTCCTCCAGATATCTGCATATAGCCAAACTTTCAGAAATTACTACCCCATTACCCAATTCAAGAAAAGGAACACAGTGAAATGGATTAAGAGAGTTATAAGGCTCTTTAAATTGCTCTCCATCTCTGATATTGAGTTGAATCGTAGGAACATTTATGCTGGTTTCTTTTAGAAAAATAGCTACCCTATTAGAAGATGGCGCAAGATCGAATTGGTAAAGTTTCATGATTTTCCCCCGTACTTAAGTATATAACCTTAGTTCATATTGTGAATTAAAAAAGGCATAAATAATAATCCAATAATTTCCGTCGTTTATAGTAAAGGGATTATGGGTTTGGAATGTCGTTAACTATAAATAATGGCAGAGCAATTGGGTTTGCAATCGTTGCATTGAGTCGTTCGTCAAATTTGATGAATGAAGCCATGGAACGCTTATCAACAGGAAAAAGAATTAACAGGGCGTCTGATGACCCTGCTGGAATTCGTCAAATAATGAAGCTTAATGCTGAGATCCAAGGGACAAAGATGGCATCGAGGAATGCAGCTGATGGCCAGGCGTTAATTGATACTTTAGACGAAAGTTTATCTGAAGTGCAATCCATACTATTAAGGATGCGCGAGCTAACCGTTCAAGCGATGAGTGACACAAATTCCTCTTCAGACCGCGCAGCATTAGATTTGGAGATATCACAATTAGAATTAGAAATTGATCGTATAGGTAGTACTACCTCTTTTGGAGGTAAATTAATATTTGATGGGAACACGCACTATCTTCAGATTGGAGCACGATCTGGAAATACACTGGAAGTTCAAGCCTACACTCTGAGCGCATCAACTCTGGGTGTCGCATCTACATTAGGAGTTGTATCAGCACTGGGATCAAGTCAAAATTTAACAACCAGAGGTAATGCAGAGGTTTATCTGGGTTCGATTGATACTGCTATAAAAGATATTGCTGAAAAAAGGGGGGCTGCTGGTGCATTATCGAATAGGCTTGACTACACGATATCAAACCTAGAAAACGTGGAATTAAATCTCATAAAATCAAAAAGTAGAATTGAAGACGCAGATATTGCCGAGGAAAGCATGAAATTAGCGAAAGCTAAGATATTGCAACAAGTTGCAATAGCAATGATTGCACAAGCCAACGCAAGAACAAATTGGATATTAAAACTTTTGGAAAAATAGAAAAAGATGCTAAATAACTAAGATGCCAACAAAGATCGAAAAAGTGAGCGAATTTATTTTTCAATCACACCAACATGGTGATACATTTTCAAATCTCGAAAATGATATGAAACCAAAAGATTTTGCCGAGGCCTACGACATTCAAAAGAGACTGAGGCAAAAGTTACCAAGAGGGCCTCTTGGGGGTTACAAAATAGCACTATCTTCAAAAATACAACAAGACTATCACAATATTACCCAACCAGTTTATGGCGGCCTATTTAGAAAAGAAATTTTTAATAGTCCTAAGGTGATAGTGCTAAAAAACTATCATAGAATGAGCGTCGAGTTTGAGTTGGCGTTTGAACTATCGGACCGTATTGTAGACTCTACAATTCATAGAAACCCAGAAAATATTTTTCTTGATATTTCAAATGTTATGCCGGCAATCGAGCTTGTGGATGATAGAGGAGCAAATTATGAGGGTCTAGATCCACTTTCTCTGGCCTGTGATAACGCATGGTCTGGTGGCCTAGTTCTAGGAGAGCCCATAGATGATTGGATGGAAAAGGACTTTCTTGATATTCAATCGATATGTGAATGGAACCAAGAACCAAAATTAATGGCAAACGTACTTGACGCGAAGCCTTTTGAAAATCTTTGCTGGTTAATCAACGAATTACACTCTTGCCAAAGTGAATTAAAACCGGGGATGATTATAATTACCGGAAGTGTATTCAGAGTCAGACAAGCAAAGATAGGTGATAAAATAAATCATATTCTTTCTGACCATGGCACAGTAAGTATTGACGTTGTTTAAAGCAATAATTTAACGGGAGATTATAGATGGATAGTGATATTAAATTGAAGGATGAATTAACCCAAAAAATAGGTGTTTTAACGCGTCGAGAAACAGAAGCTCGAATAATAGCACCATTTGTTGATGCCCTCATAAAAACCTTCGGTAAAGAAAAAATAACACCGATTTTAGAAAAGACAGTAATGGAACTTGCACGTAATCAAGGATCATCTCTTGCTAAGGAGTATGGCAGCGATGTGTCTGCTTTTCTTGAAACATTAAAGTTCTGGACACAAGGAGGAGCTTTAGAAATAGATTTGCTTGAGAAAAGCGAAACAAAGCTGGATTTTAATGTAACCCGATGTCGATATGCGGAAATGTATAAGGCATTAGGGATACAAGATCTTGGCGCTGTTTTATCCTGTAACAGAGATGCTGCAATGATTGAAGGTTTTAACGAGGGTGCCCGTCTTGACCGGGAGACAACAATAATGGGTGGTGGCGAGTGCTGTACCTTCCGATACACATTTGATAATACTAACGAGCAAGGATAAGTTATATTTGCAAAAGAGCTCCCTTAAATTTACCTATAAAGTCTTTTGTCTTTTACTAATTTTTCTTATCATATTTTCATTTGGAAAGCTGAAGCTTTCTGAAGCTAACTTAATGAGTGTAAAAGAATTTGTTGGTGATACGCCGATCACTTTAACTTTTAAGGACAAAACAAAAAACAATGGCATAGTATTTTTGGCTCACGGATTTGCTGGATCCACGAGCTTTATGCGACCTATAGCTGTAGCCCTTGCTGAAGCAGGCTTTTTAACAGTTCGTTTTGATTTTTTAGGCCACGGCCGTCATTCGCAACCATATTCTGGAGACATCACGACCATCACAGGCGCCACGCAAAAGTTTGTTAATCAAACTAATGAGGTCATTTCTTATTATCTAGCTAAATATGAACACAGTTTTTCAATGATTATAGGCCATTCAATGGCATCTGATATAATAATCAGGTCAGCCCTTTCTGATACACGGGTAAACAGTGCTGTTGCTATTTCAGCTTATACTGATGCTCTAAAATCTGACAGGCCTAAAAATGTCTTAATATTGAATGGCCAATGGGAGCCTCAATTAAGAGAAAAATCTCTGGAAATTTTAAAAAGTATAGGAATTAAAAACCCAGAAGAGGGAAAAATATATGGAAGCCTAAATGATAATACAATTAGAAAAGTTGAGGTTATTAAAAATGCTGACCATGTAGGTGTTTTATATTCAATACGAACGCAGAAAGAACTATTGGATTGGATTAATCTCCTAAACAGAGACAAACAACTGTTTGTTGGCAATAATATTGGAAAATGGACCGGTATTCTTTTTTTTAGTATTTTTTTTCTTGTTATATTTCTAATCAAATTTCTGGATCAGAATATCTCAGGAAAATACCGTCTTCGCTATATACGGTTTTTTTCTATTAACATTCTAGCTTGTGCACTGTCTCCTTTAATCTTGTACTATTTCAAAATTAATTTTGTTGAATTTCCTGCTCATAACCATCTAATCAATCAAATGATTTTAATATCAATAATTTTATCCTTTAGTATCCCATCTGCCCAAATAAGGGAGTTAGCAAAATCATTTGATTTTCGATTATTTGCCATTTTATTTATTTTATTTTGTATTTTATTTGGATCCATTTTGGATAGCTATGTGAGTTCATTTCTTCTGACTGGAATTAGAGTTCCTATTTTTTTCTGTTGTTTACTTGGCACCGTACCTTTGATGGTGCTGATGCAACTGTACTATGATAATTATTCAAATGGTTGGATAGTAGGCAACATCTTTAAATTGTTTCTAATCATATCTTTGTCAACTTCAATCTTGTTAGAAATCTCTCAACTGTTTATTGTAGGATACGCAATTATTCTATTTCTCGCCTTTGCATTAATATTTGGGTTTTTAGCGAATATGATAAGTAGAAAATACAACAACACGTTATCAGTAGGTTTAGCTAACGGAATAACATTGGCTTGGACATTTTCCACAGCCCTTCCATTGTATGTTAATTAAATGCAGGCAAAATATGGACTCTTTGAAAGTAATTCTAAAAAGGTCAATCTAGAATGACTGTTATAATTTGTGGAGCGGGAATTGGTGGATTATGCCTTGGGCTCTCCTTGCAACAATTAAAAATTCCCTTTCAAATATTTGAGGCATCAGGATCTATAAAGCCCTTAGGTGTAGGAATAAACCTACAGCCTAACGCCGTCAGAGAGCTTTATGCGTTAGGAATAAAAGATGGCCTCAGTAGGATTGGAATACAAACAGAGGAATTTGGACTGTTTTCAAAAAAAGGCTTAGAAATTTGGACGGAACCGCGCGGGCTAAAAGCCGGTTACAGTGTGCCGCAATTTTCAGTACACAGAGGTGAACTCCAAAAATTACTTTATGACACTCTTATTGGGCGAATGAAAAGAAATACTGTGAACTTAGGCATGAAAGCCACTGGCTATAAAAATTTTAAATCTTCAGTACAATTACAATGCATAAATAGAAATACAAACAAACTTGAGACTTTCGATGGTGATGCTCTCATTGCTTGCGATGGAATCAATTCAAGCATCAGAAAGCAGCTTTTCCCGGATGAAGGAGAACCTCTATGGAATGGGGCAATTTTATGGAGAGGGCTAGCGTTGGCTTCTCCCTTTAGAACAGATGCCTCTATGGTGATGATTGGACATGATACCCAAAGATTTGTTTCATATCCAATAAGTAAAAAAAATACTGATGGAAACGCAAAAATTAACTGGATAGCTGAACTAAAATTTAATCCCGAAAAGCCTTGGTCAAAAAGTGATTGGAGTAAAAAGGTAGATAAATCAAAATTTTTAAATAGTTTTTTAGACTGGAGCTTTGACTGGATAGATCCACTTAATCTTATTTCAGAAACAAGTTCTATCTATGAGTATCCAATGGTTGATAGAGATCCATTAGAAAAATGGACCTTTGAAAGAACGACACTTTTAGGTGATGCTGCGCATCCAACATATCCTGTGGGCTCAAATGGCGCTAGCCAGGCAATTATTGACGCAAGAAAACTTGCATTCCACTTACAGGTAACCGGAACTAACGAAAAAGCTTTATTAAATTACGAAAAAGAAATGCTTCCTCTGACTACTAAAATTACGTTGGCAAATAGAGATTCTGGTCCTGATGCTCTTTTACAAGTTGTGGAGGATCGTTGTGCAGGCTCTTTTAATGATGTACAGGAAATCATTAGCCAAAATGAACTTGAAGCTCACTCGCAAAAATACAAGTCAGTCGCTGGTCTAAACATCGAAAAGCTTAACAATTCGAACAGCATTCTAAGTTCATTCATTTAAACTCTGAGCAAGAAATTTTCCATATTCACAGCGCTCTGAGTGCTCGGGTCTTTTATTTTCATACAGACACTCTCTAATTTCGTTTAAAGTTGGTTCAATCCACGTTTCGTTAGTTTGGTATTCAATCAAAGTCATCTTGAAATTCATGGAGGCAATAGTACTAGATAAGAAATCGTAGTCACTAAACCTATCTCCATCACAGTAAAGGAAATATCCCGTATCATCTACATGGAAACCCTTTTTCCTTAGAACCCATACATATAGGTCCATTTGTCGCTTGTAGGATGCCTTCCAAAAATCATCCAATGTGATAGGCCCTTTGTCTGATTTTTGGGAGGTACTCTTATAATCGACTATATGCAGGCAATTTGTATTAATGTTTAACCATACATCATCTAGGCCACCTCCGACTTTAAGGTTTGTATTTGTGTGGACAAAGTTAAGCCTATCCTTTGCTCCAAAATGTAAGCTTTGAGTCCATAACTCAAAGTGTTCATGTTGAAAAGGAATAAGAAAGTCCCGTCCATTGGCTACTAAAAAAGGATGTGGTTCTCCGATCGCCCTATATTTGTCAAAATCCCGTTTTAGCAATATATCCGTTGCTTCATTAATATTGAACCCTGGAATAGAGGGGAATTTTATTCCTTCCACTTGTTCCATGTAAAAACACGCCTTACATCTAACAAAATTTTCAATTCTACTTCTACTTAGTTCATAAGGTTCTTTATTATCTTTATCAAATTTTCCTCGATGCCTAGCCATCTCACTCCTTTTTGATTAATTTAATATTAGAGTTTAATTCAATCTCTTCGCCAACAAGAAGAGAGTAACCGTCAGCTCCAAACTCATATCTATTGATAGATGACTTAATTCCAAAGTTAAGAGTTTTTGCATTTTTTTTATTGCCCTTATTACCTATAACGAAAATAGTTATATTTTTCTTTGAACCTCTCAAGCTGAGCAGTCCATTGATTTCATATCTCATGCCCTTTTTGGAAATGTTGGTGCTTTTAAATTCCATAAATGGATAC
This sequence comes from Alphaproteobacteria bacterium, assembly GCA_003331935.1. Lineage (GTDB taxonomy): Bacteria > Pseudomonadota > Alphaproteobacteria > Rhodobacterales > Rhodobacteraceae > CACIJG01. The sequence continues at coordinate 14,663 of QOQE01000004.1, forward strand.
TTTTCTGAGTTTAACACGCTTAAACCTAACATGGCCTTGGTAGCCAGTGGAAATCCTGCCGTGCTCTTTTTTAAATCTATTTTAATATAAAACCTTGATTGCTCCTCTTTATTAAAATCTATGATGAACGATGTTTTATCGATATAAAACTCACCTGATATAGGAATTCCACTTACAAAATATTTAAAGTTAAGTTTTTCTGAACTCCTGATAGTGTAGATCTCTTTTGCTAAAAGGTTGCCACTTAACAAAACAGATGTAATAAATACAACAATAAACGAAAACGGTAACGAGCTTTTTAAAACCATTAATAGATCTTTGTTAGGATAAAAGTTTGTTTTAGTATAGAGATATGGAACACCTATTTAAAGAACTCACTTTTTCAAACGGGGTGAAAGCAAGAAATAAATTTCTACTTGCACCACTAACCAATATGCAAAGTCCTGATATAGGGAAGTTATCTAATGATGAATTTAATTGGTTAACAAAAAGAGCTGAAGGAGGATTTGGAATCATAATGACCTGCGCGATGCCGGTGTTAAAGTCTGGTATAGGGTGGAAAGGTCAACTTGGTATCTATGATCCTATTCATGAAGAGGGTCACAAACGATTAAATGCCGAATTGCATAGACTAGAAGCGCTTTCGATTGCACAAATATTTCATGCTGGGGTGAGAGCAAATATCGATTATGCAGATGATAAAGTGGGGCCAAGTGCAAATTTAGAGAAATCTGCAAGAGAACTTTCGTTTGCAGAAATCGAAAAAATGAAAACAGCATTTGTTGACTGTGCTGTAAGAGCGTATGATTGCAATTATGATGGCATTGAAATACATGCTGCTCATGGCTATCTTATTGGTCAATTTCTGTCCTCAAAATTCAATAAAAGAAAAGATGTTTATGGCGGTTCGTTTGATAATAGAGCAAAACTTTTAATTGATATTATCGATCAAATAAAAGAGAAGACATCATCATCCTTTTTGATCGGTGTTAGAATTTCTCCAGAGAGGTTTGGCCTGGATACTGATGAAATGATAACCCTATACAAAATTTTATGTAAAAATAAAAACATTCACTTTATTGATGTTTCACTCTGGGACTCATTCAAATTGGTCGACGATGGGCCTCATAAAGGAAAGAGCTTATTGAAACTTTTCACAGATATTGATCGAGGTGAAAAGTTGCTGACTGTAGCAGGGAAGATTTTTTCATATGAAGACATAGAAATACTTGAAAATAATAGTGTCGATTTTTTCTGCCTTGGGAGAGCAGCTATTTTAGACCATCAATTTCCAAATCGCCTGAAGGTTGAAAGATCAAACTTTCAGCCTTACTCAGCTCCTGTTACAAGGAGCCATCTTTTAAGAGAAGGCCTATCAGAGACATTTGTCGACTATATGTCAACTTGGAAGAATTTTGTAAGTGATGTTGCATGAATTACGATCCCTCTGATCCAAATATCCTTGCTAATCCGTACCCTTATTTTTCTTCTTTGAGGAACGAAGACCCTATACATTGGAATGCAAAGCTGAAATCATGGATAATCACCCGGTATGACGATGTTAAATCCATACTTTCCAGCGATAACATAACTGTGGATAGATTAAATACTTTCTATAGTAAGCTTCCTAGTGATGAGGCAAAGCTGTTGGAAGAAATTGTAAAGTACTTGAATCTGTGGGCTGCATTTAGAAACCCTCCGGATCATACTAGAATAAGAAAGATAATGATGGTTGCCTTCACGAGGAAATCTATAACTGAAATGCAACCTAAGATTAATGCTATTACAGATGCTACCTTATCCAAGCTAAAAAACATAAATGAAATTGACCTCGTTAACAACTATGCTTCCCCAATACCTGCCCTAACCATAATGCACCTATTGGGGGTTCCAATAGATATGCTGGAGGAATTTAAATCATGGTCAGATGATATGTCCAAGTTCATTGGCGGTGCTCGAAACGATAAGCATAAGTACGAAAAAGCATCTCGAGGATGTCGAAAAATGGTTTCTTTTTTCAGAGAAATAATTAAAGAGAGGCGAAAAAAACCGTCGGAGGGGTTTTTAATGGACCTGATAAACGCGTCCGTTGAAAATGATAAATTTTCTGATGACGAGCTAATTGCTACTTGTATGCTTATTTTATTCGCAGGACATGAAACAACCACAAATCTAATTTCAAATGGCATACTAACCTTAATTAGAAATCCATTAGAATTAAAAAAACTACTTAAAAATCCAAATTTAATTGACTCCACGATAGAAGAAATCATGCGATTTGATGGACCAACAAACTCACTTGTAAGAAATGTTGAGCGAGACCATAAACTTCATGATAAAGAACTTAAGAAGGGTGATAGAGTTTTTGCAATGGTTTCTAGCGCAAACAGAGATGAAAATATTTTCAGTGAACCAGATATATTTAAAATAGATCGCTCACCGAACCGTCACTTAACATTTGGCTATGGCCCTCATTTGTGTATTGGCGCCGCTCTAGCCAGGGAGGAAGGTCGAATTGCTATAAATAATTTTTTTAAACACTACCCCAAAACTAAGCTTAAGGCAGAGAATTCCTATCAGTGGATCGACGCAATGGTTCCCCGAGGCCTTAAAACGCTAGATGTCAGATTGACCTAAAAAAAGGAGAAAAAGTTGGAAGCATATATTATAGCTACCGCGTGTACAAAGTTTGAAAAAAAGCCAGATCAAACATTTAAAGACCTTACGGAGGAAGTTTATCGCGACCTTCTTAAATCTGCTAAAGTGGAAAATGGAGATATGATCGGACAAGCGTGGTTTGGCAATTGTGGGATGGGTACATTTGGACAAAATAATATTAGAGGTCAAGTTTGTTTCACTCCCCTTATACAAAAAAAAATGTTTCCAGAGAGAATTGGCATAGTCAATGTAGAGGGAGGATGTGCTACGGGGTCTATGGCATTCCATGGAGCTTGGAAAGACGTCATTTCTGGAACAGAAGATGTATCTTTAGCGATAGGCGTGGAGAAAATTTATCAGCCAAATAGACCAGAAAAAATTCAAGAAATATATGATGGAGGCATTGATCAGTTTGATAGAAATGAATGGTTAGATTTTTATAAATCTATAGGAGATCAACTTGACAAACCCTTCGACCCTGAAAATAAAAAAGGAACTATTTTCATGGATACTTATGGTCTTCAAGCACTTTGGCATATGAAGACCTATGGCACCACTCAAAGGCAAATAGCTCTAGCAGCTTCGAAAAATCATTTTCATGGCTCGCTAAATGATAAAGCTCAATATCAATTCAAAGTAAGCGTAGAAGATGTTTTAAATGATAGAGAAATCTCATATCCATTAACAAGAGCAATGTGCGCACCTATTGGAGATGGTGCGGCGGCAGCTCTTATTTGCTCTAAAAAAGGACTAAAGCACTTTCCAACCGAAATTCAACAATCAGCTATAAAAATTAAAGCGAGCGTGTTATCAGGAGGCAAATACAGAGCACCTCACGAACCGGGCCTGTCTAGAGTGGCAGCAAAAAAGGCCTATAAACAAGCTGACTTAGAACCAAAAGATGTGAATGTTGTGGAGGTACATGACGCAACATCATTTTGTGAGATATATCAACTCGAAATGCTTGGCTTCTGCGAAGTGGGGTCAGGAGGAAAATTTATTGAAGAAGGCCATACAAAACTTGGAGGACGATTACCTGTCAATCTATCAGGCGGTTTGGTGTCAAAAGGCCATCCAGTAGGCGCAACAGGTCTCTCTATGGTACATGAGCTTGCCGTCCAGCTTAGAGGAGAAGCAGGAAATAGGCAAAGCGAAAGAAACAAAATCGGTCTTGCGGAGAATGGCGGGGGAGTAATTGGTTTCGAAGAGGCTGCGTGCTCTGTAATAATCTTGGAAAGTTCTTGTTAGCCCCAGTAGGGCTCTCTTAGGATTCGTTTCAAAACTTTTCCTAGTGCATTTCTAGGAAACTCTTCTCTTATTTCAACGTTATGCAATCTTTGGTGTTTTGCCAACTTTTCGTTGCACCACTTTTTAACTTCATCGCAGTCTATCTCAACTCCATGCCGTGGGATTATAAGAGCTAAGCATGTTTCTCCCCATTTTTCATGAGGAACCCCTATCACGGTAACATCCGTTATGTCTGGATGCTTGCTTACTACCTCTTCTATGTCTACAGGAAATACATTTAACCCCCCTGATATTATCATGTCTTTTTTTCGATCGAGAATAGTTAGATAACCGTCTTCATCCAAGCTACCTATATCTCCTGATTTAATAAAACTTCTACCCCTTTGATCAGTCCATATAAGATTATTCGTGAGTTCTTCCTCGTTATAATACTCCTTCATCATGCCTGCACCATAACCTGCTATCTCACCGGCTACGTTGGAAGGACACTCTTTTCCCTCCTCATCAATAATTTTTATCTCAAATCCCAACACTGGAGTGCCAACAGAACCAAACTTTTTTCTCTGATCGTAAGGTTTTAACATTGTTGCAAAACCCTCAGAAAATCCATATAGTTCAAATAAGTTTTCACTGATCCTTAATAATATATTTTCTTTAATATCAAGCCTCAAAGGTGATCCAGCTGACAAGACAGTCTTCAAGGAACTGAAACAATTTTTTTGAAGGTTTTCTAAAGACAGAATCGCACTAAACTGTGGGGGTACGAGGAAAGTGTGGGTAATCTTTTCGTTCTTCACCAATTCCACAAAAGCATTTGCATCAAAACCATCCATCACATGAAGTGTACCACCCACAAATAAGGTAGGAAGCATCATGAGCCATGTACCATTTGAATAGAGAGCTGTTGTTGTAAGAGATTTAGACTGCGAATTAAACGACATTTCGATCGCATTAGATGTTGCCCAATGACTTCTAGCTCGATGTGTTTGAACTATGCCCTTTGGCACACCTGTTGTTCCTGATGAATAAATGATGTTGAAATTATCTTCAGGAGCACAATTATATTCGAAGCTATACTCTTTTTCTTCAAGGGCTATTTTCTCCCAACAGTTGGCGTCTCCGCCTAGAAATAGTAATTTTTCTTCACCAATATTCTTAAACTGAGACAAGTCCGAAGTGACTAAATTTACAAAATCATAGTCTGCTATAAATAATTTTGCGTTACTATTATTTACCAAAACCGTTACTTGTTCTCTAGTTAAAAGACCTGAGAGTGGCACAACACAAGCGCCCATTTTAACTATTCCAAAAATAAGCTCTATAATTTCGGGCCGATTACCTATAAGAAGTGCGATGTTATCACCTTTCTCAACTCCAATTTTCTTAAAAAAATTTGCTACTTTATTAATATTTTCTCTAAGATCTCGCCACTGCCTTTTTACCCCATCACAGCATATAGCAAGCTTTTCAGGTTGATAAGTACCGTGAGTCTCAATTACATTTAAGATATCAAAATGGGTTTTATCAATCATTTTAGAGACTCCAAATTTAATATTAAAAGCAATATCAAAAATTTATTATAAGCCTTATGATAATAGTGAATTAAAAATTAGAGAAATCAATTTATGAAAAAATTATTTATTTTAGTCACTTTTTTGCTTTCTATCTGGAGCACAGTCGTACAAGGATTTTCAACGACTGCAAAAACGGCTTTTGTAATTGATAATACAACCGGTGAAGTTCTATTATCAAAAGACATTGATAGACCTATCCCTCCTGCTTCAATGTCAAAGTTAATGACTCTATGGATGGTATTTGAAAGTTTGGATGAAGGGAAGCTAGCAATGGATGATACCTTTAAAGTGTCAAGAAAAGCATGGAAGAAGGGTGGCTCCAAGATGTTTCTCCGGGAAGGAGAGTCTGTAAAAATTGAAGACCTTATTAAGGGAGTTATCATCCAGTCAGGAAATGATGCCTGTATCGTTTTAGCTGAGGGGCTAGCAGGAACAGAGGAGAATTTCGCAGAACTGATGACTATAAGAGCAAAAGAAATTGGATTAACAAACTCGAATTTTAAAAACTCAACCGGTTGGCCGGATCCTGACCATAAGATGAGTTCAAGTGATTTGGTTACTCTAGCGACAAAGATAAGAGAAGAATATCCATCCTATTACTCAATATTTAATGATCTGGAGTTTACTTGGGATGGAATTAGTCAAAGGAATAGAAATCCTTTGCTTTCAATGAACCTCGGTGCTGATGGACTTAAGACCGGATACACAGATGAAGCAGGTTATGGCTTAATCGCCTCTGCAAAACAAAATGAAAGAAGAATTACTTTTGTTATTACTGGGCTTAAATCAGTTGGACAGAGAGCCCGCGAAGCAAAGGGAATAACTACTTGGGCTTTTAAGAAATTCAGATTGAGAACTTATTTTAAAAAGAATGTCACAATCCTAGAAGTACCTGTTTGGAGAGGCAAAAAAGAAAGTGTTAAGATATCGGCTGCCGACCATGTTCAACTACTTATAGCTAATGACTCAAAGAACGATCCTAAAATGCATGTAGTGCTTAAAGAACCCCTCATAGCTCCTTTGGAAAAGGGACAAAAAATTAATGGTCATTTGGTAGTCGAAACAACCTCCCTCATAAAAGAAAATAATGACAAAAAACAATTGTTTTTTCCCATAATAGTTAACGAAGATTTAGGTAGGGGCGGGGTGGTTAATAAAGTTAGCACCAATCTGCGCAATCTAAAATCTAACTTTTTCTCTCTATTTGGATCAAATCAATGAGAGGCTTGTTTATTACTTTTGAAGGAATTGATGGTTGTGGAAAATCTACTCAAATAAATTTTCTTACAGAACGCTTTGCTAAAATGAAAAAACCAGTTGTAAAGACCGAGGAACCTGGTGGTACTGCTGGGTCAAATGAAATAAGGAAAATTCTTCTTAGGGAAAATAATTTTCAGTGGTCAGTGGAAACTGAAGCATTACTGTTTATGGCTGCTAGGAATGATCATGTAGAAAAAGTTATAAAACCATCAATAAATGATAATAAAATTGTGATATGCGATCGATTTATGGATAGCACCTTGGTTTATCAAGGAATGCGAAGCTCTAGGGCTAAACAGTTGAGCCTAGACTTATTTCAATTAATAGCAATAAACCCAGACATAACATTTTTAATTGATATGGAGCCTGAAATAGCCTTAAGACGAGCATTGAGAAGGTCAACAAAAGAAGATAGATTTGAAAACTATGGAATTAGCTTTCAACATGAGTTGCGAAAAAATTTTCTTGATATCGCACACAAGCATAGTGACAGAATTAGGATAATTGATGGCAATCAAACTCCAGAAGATGTTGCAGCTCAAATAAATGAAAGCATTGAGCCTCTAGCTATTTGATATGATAAGGGACGAAAATGATACGTTAGGAATATCTTTAAATCAGGAGAGTTCTGTTCTCTTTGGGCATGACAAACAGATAAGCTTTCTCTTAGATCGGTTGAGAACGAGCCAGATTCCCAATGCATGGCTTTTTCATGGGCCAATGGGGATTGGTAAATCTTCCCTAGCGTTGAATATAGGAAAAGTATTATCAAATATCGACTTTTCAAAAAAGAACCACGTAGTGTCTATTTCCGAACAAGATATAAGAAGGCCAAAAACTACAGCAAACATTAGCAATGTTTTCTACTGCAGAAGAAAATGGGATGACAAAAAAAAGCTTTTTCAAAAGTATATTTCCATCGAAGATATAAGAGAGTTGAATAGAAAGTTTTCCTTATCTTCTACAGATAACTCTTACAAAGTCTGCGTAGTTGATACAACAGAGGACCTTAATATTTCTGCAGCAAATTCTCTTTTAAAGATACTTGAAGAACCTCCCAAAAACACTCTTTTCATCTTAGTTTCAAATAACCAGCAATCTATCCTGCCCACCATTCTTTCAAGATGTCAAAAAGTTGGTTTTCAAAGATTAAATGAAAAAAATCTTGGAGATATATACGCAAGCCTTGTAAAGGAAAATAAAGTTGAGCAAATAATAGATGCTGATGCCGTTGCGGCCTGTGACGGGTCAGTACGGAAGCTTCTAAATTTTCTAGACAAAGACTATATAAAAATTTTCAACAGCATGAAGACATTATTATTAGACTTACCGAACCTCAACAAAAGAAAAGCAATTGCATTATTATCGGGGAACAAAGACTACCTTTCTAGCAATGATCCTGATAAATCAGCGTTTGGAATTCTTTTAAGACTACTTTCGTCTTTAGCAAAAAAAGAACTCACATTGAAGATCGGCACAGAAATTGTTAATGATGATATTGCCTTGATTGCCGCTCATTTATATTCACAAATTTCACTTTTTAGATATCAATCATTAGAGTACAATCTTGAACCTAAGAGAGCAGTCTTCTTTGCCTTAAACACTATCGAGTTGGCCTTTGCAAAAGATAAAAAAAATTAGATCGAGTGTAATAGACAGCCATTGCCATTTGGACTTTAAGGCTTTGGCAGATGATTTACCAGGAGTGCTACGCAGAGCAAAATCTGAGGGCGTTTTAAAAATGTTGACTATTTGTACAAACTTTAAAAAACCTGATCAGACTATTTCCTTAAGCGAAAGATTTGAAGAGATCTTTTTTGCCGCAGGTATTCATCCAAACCAACCAACTGAGGATCTACAGTTTGATAGTGAAGCCTTGCTATCTATTTGCGCACACAAAAAAATGATAGCAGTAGGTGAAACTGGTTTAGATTTTCATTATTCACAAGATAGTAAAAAAGACCAAATAAAGTCACTCATACAGCATATTGAAGTGGCCAAAGAAGCAAATTTACCTGTTATAATTCATGCAAGAAACGCAGATAACGAGATCGCAAAAATTTTATCTAAGGAGTACGTTAAAAGTGCCTTTAATTGCGTAATGCATTGTTTTTCTTCGAGCTCTTATCTTGCAAGGGAAGCACTTGACCTAGGTTTTTATCTCTCAATGTCAGGTATTATTACTTTTAAGAATTCCCAAAATCTTAGAGATATTTTTTCAAAAATACCAATAGAGAAAGTTTTAGTTGAAACTGACAGTCCTTATCTCGCTCCAACACCGCATCGCGGTAAACCTAATGAACCCGCTTTAGTTTCCTATGTTGCAAAAACTGGAGCAGAAATTTTTGGTGTAGATGAAGATTTTTTCAGAGCTCAAACTACAAAAAATTTTTTTTCCCTTTTTAAGAAAGCACTTTAAGAATGTCTTATAAATTTAGAATTCTGGGTTGTGGATCATCTGGTGGGGTTCCACGGGTAGGTTTTGGCTGGGGAAAATGCGATCCTAAAAATAAAAAAAACAGGCGCTTACGTTGCTCTTTACTTGTTGAGAAGATGATAGATACAAAAAAAACAACAGTGTTAATAGATACCGGCCCTGATGTAAGAGAACAACTATTGCAAGCAAATGTTACTAATTTAGACGCGGTAATATATACCCATTCCCATGCTGATCATGTTCATGGAATAGACGACTTAAGGACAGTTGCTTATAAGAAAAGAGAAAAATTACCAGTATGGGCGGATAAAGAAACACAGAAAAGATTACTACAAGGCTTTTCATACATATTTAAAACACCAAAAAAGAGTAATTACCCACCAATCTGTGATTTACATCTAATAAGCTCGGCTGACGTGATTATCCAGGGTAAAGGCGGTGAAATCAATTTTCGACCCCTATTGGTTAACCACGGTGACATTAACGCATTAGGTTTTAAAATTGGTAAATTAGCATATATTCCTGATGTTCTGGAAATTCCCTCTAAGAGTTGGAAGGATTTAGAAAATCTTGATATTTTAATAATAGACGCGCTTCGTCGAGATCCCCACCCGTCCCATACACACTTAGAAAAAACACTTCTTTGGCTTAGAAAACTAAAGCCAAAGCAAGCGATCTTAACAAACTTACATAATGACTTAGACTATTCAGAGCTAAAAAAAGAGCTTCCAAAAAATGTTGAACCAGCATTTGATGGACTTGAAATTAATATAAAATAATGCTTTTTGAAATTGCTCTTATAGTTCTTCCAGTTTTTTTACTGATAACGGGAGGTTTTATTTCTTCCTATATTCAATTATTGAAAAAGAGCTTAGTTGATGGTTTAGCAAAATTTTTTCAAGATTTTGGAATACCTTTCCTTTTATTTTTCAACTTTGCGATTCTTGACCTAAATAATGCTTTCGATTTTCGGATAATAATTTCCTTTTACACTTCAATGATCATCTCTTTCATTATTATTAGTTGTGTAAGTTATTTCATATTTAAGCAACCTTACATAAATTCGGTTACTTTAGGGTTCTGCGCAATGTTTTCTAATGGAGTTCTATTGGGACTTCCAATTAGCGAACTTGCATACGGATCTGACAGCCTCTTTACAAATTATGCAATTATTACTGGGCATGCACCACTTTGCTACTTCGTTGGGATAACACTAATTGAGTTTGTCAAAAATGATAAAGCAAAATTTGTGCTTGGACTGAAAAATTCTGGTAAAGCTATTCTCTTTAATAATTTAGCAATAGGAATATTATTAGGTATCGGTTTTAACTTTCTTGATTTGAGTTTTTCAACAAAAACTGAGGAAATATTAAAGAGAGGTACGAATTGGGTAATTCCGCTTGCACTTTTTACAATGGGTGGTGTGCTTTATTACTATAGGATAGCTACCTCTTACATGTTGCCCTTGGCAATAATTTTCACCTCGTTAATGGTTCAGCCAACAATTGTATATTTTCTAGGTATATATTCTTGGGGTATTGAAATAGAAACACTAAGAAATGCGATAATAATGGCTGCAATGGCTCCTGGTTTGAATGCTTATTTCTTTGCTAATTTGTACAATAATAGTAGGGAAGTAGTAGCAACAACTATATTGATTTCTACCGGTCTTACGATATTTACGTCATCCTTTTGGATATATGCTTTATCTTGATCTATTTCCCGTAGTGTGTGGTAAAGGACTGTTCGCATAACTTATACACTAACGTATCTGTGCCCTCTCCTGCTTGTCTAGCGCAGTGGGTTGCGACAGCAGCACTCCTATTCCCACCCATATAATCAGTGGGGCTATTAAAGTAGCTTGGCCCAGAACAAGACGTAAGAACCCAACACGAGATAGTAATGTAATATATTTTCTTCAACCTATTGTCCCACTTCTTTGACGTAAGTCATACACTCTTTAAACTTTTTTTCAATACATTTTCTTGATAACTGTTCAGCTTTCTTTATTTGCTCTGTGGACATTTTTGATTCTAACTCAGTTCTCAACTGAATACTTCTGCTAATGCTACCAATATCTCTTGAAAGAAAAGTTGCCAAGTTACAACTAACGTGAGCAAATGTTAGGTTTTTTTCTACGCCTCGCCCCAAAATAAAGTTGGTTGCTAATGCTAAATGGGCTTCCGGATTTCCTAATTCGGCTGATTTTTCATACCAAAAATGGCTTTCTTTAGCTTTCCCAGTTTCTTCTTGCAATAAAGAAGCAAGCCTAAATTGAGCAATATCGTCCTGATTAAACGCTGCAAGGGTATACCAATAAACAGCTTTTTCTTTATCTACGCTAGTGCCCTCACCTTTTTCATATTTTAGCCCGACATTAACTTGTGCTTGGACATGACCAGATAATGCTGCTTTCGTGAAGAAAAGTAGTGCTTCTTTATCATTTTGCAAGACTCCATCATATAAGAAACCTAGAAGAAAATCCGCTTCTCTACTACCGATCATTGAGGCTGATTTCCATCTTTGCAAAGCATCAGCGTAGTTTCCCTGATCATAAGAGTTAAGCCCCTCTCTTATTAGGCCTCTAGGCGATTCAGCTTCTGTAGGACCATTATGAAAACATAACCAAAAGGTTAAAAAGAACTTTGTTACTTTTAAAAGAATACTTTTAGGTTTCTTTTCTGGCATAAAATCTTTTCTCCAATCTGGCTCTTCTAGTACATACTGAATTTTATATCAAAAATATAACGCATAAAATATTCTTCATTGGATGTTTTCCATATAATCTGTGGAAAACCCTGTGAATTAGTAAGAAAAAAATTTACCAAACCTTTGTTGGGTAATAACTTTACCCAGTCTGCATAAAAATTAGGCAAGAAGAAATAAATGCTTGATAAAGATTTAAATTTTTGTAGAAGAAGGGCGAATATCGGAGCAAAAAAATGACAAAAGAATTAGAACATGATGACCTAAGTGAAACTGCGGAAACTGGTAAGATGCACAACATTACCTCAAAGGCCGGGAGACTGGCTATGGAGTTATCTGCAGAGAAAAAACGTCTTGCACAAGAACTTGAGGAGCTGCAAGGTGAATACGATGATATTAAACCCCTGACTCCAACTGGAACTAGAGATTGGTATGTGAAATGGGGCTCTATGATATTAGGGGTATTGGGTGTCTTCCTGATATCTGCAGAGATATATCTTTTTGGACAAATAGCTTACTTAATAAGCGCGATAGGGTGGATATATGTTGGTATGCAGTGGGGCGATAGGGCTATTATGATCGGTTCCGCAATTAGTGGAACTGCAGTTGCAATGTTTTTGATAGAGAACCCTATGCTCTTTAGCCAATTTTTTAACTAGCGGACAGTTAATCGAATGAGAACGTTAAAAAGACTTTAAAGACTGATTTATCTTCTTAAAAGACTCACTTGCTACATTTAGAGGCCGTCCAGCCAATAGACCGCCATCTACGACAAAATCTTGTCCAGTAACGAATGAGCTCTCATCACTAGCTAGGTAAATAGCCAAGTTAGCGATATCTTCTGGCAATCCCGCTCTAGGTATTGGTTGGAACTCATTAAAAGCGTCGCCTGACTTAAGATGATCGTCACTCAAAGATAGTTTTTCGCCAGACAATTTCTGACCAACACCAAATATCTCAGTTATTATTGCTCCTGGAGAAATCGAGTTAACTCGTATTTTATTTTTTGCTAATTCAAGAGAAGTTACCTTGCTAAAATGAATTACTCCAGCTTTTGCAGCTGAATAAACTGAGCCACCACATCCACCCCAATGGCCAGCTATACTAGCGGTATTAACTATGCTACCACATTTTTGCTTACTCATAACTTTAGCCACTTCTCGTGTCCCTATAATTACGCTGGTAAGAAGAAGGTCTATACTATGTCTTATTTTCTCGTATGAGATGTCTTCAATATTCCTTACAAAATCTGGAGCACCTGCATTGTTGAACATTGCGTCTATCTTACCATAGTAGCCAAATGTGTCTTCAACAAGTGTACATATCTGATCTTCGTGTAAGACATCACAGGTAATAAACCTACACTTTTCCCCTAACTGACTTGCTATTTTTTTTCCTTCATTCTCTCTTCTCCCCGAAATAACAACATTTGCTCCTTCAGAAACCGAGTACCTAGCTATTTCAAGCCCTATACCACTCGTTGCCCCTGTAACAACAACTACTTTGTCTTGCAATCTATTTACCATGGCAGCTCCTATCCTTTATGCTTTTTTTATCGAATATATTTCTTTTCATGCATGAATTTTTTTATTCTCTCTATACCAGTTAATATCTCAGGTGTACTTCTAGCGTAAGATATTCTAATCATTGACTTGCCATTGACTGGATCAAAATCTATTCCAGGCGTTATAGCAACCCCACCAATATCAAGCATTCTTTTTGTAAAATCGTAGCTATCAGACGAAAATTCACTGATATCTACGTATAAATAAAATGCACCATCAGGTGGCGCAATATTAGTAAACCCTATTTCAGGTAAAGCATTTAACAATTTTTTCCTATTCTCTTTATAGGTCTCTAAATTTTTTTCTAGCTCACCTTTACTCTCAAAAGCTCCGAGTGCTACTATTTGGCTAGCATGGGACGCACAGATAAACATATTTTGCTGTATTCTTTCAACTATCCTTACATGCTCCTTGGGAACGACTATCCAGCCTATCCTCCAACCGGTCATCGAAAAGTATTTCGAGAATGAATTAATAACATAGCAGCTATCGCTAAACTCAAGCGCTGTTGAAGGTTTCATTTCATACTGAATCCCATGATAAATTTCATCACTTATCAGTGAAACCTTCTTGTGATTACAATAATTTATCAACTCATTTAATGCATCTTTTTTGATCATACAGCCAGTTGGATTGCCTGGTGATGCTATCAGTAAGCCATTGATAGTGTGGTTGCTAAGCTCACTTGGATGTGGCTGAAACTTGTTTTTTTCAGTAGTGTTTATAAGTACTGGCTCTAAATTAAGAGCTTTCATAATTTGTCTATAGCTAGGATAGCCAGGATTTGCTAAACCCACTTTCTCATCTCGGTCAAACAAAGCTGTAAAAGCGAGAACAAACCCTGCTGAAGAACCACTAGTTATGATTATTCTATTCCAGTCAATATCCAATCCATACCAATCACTGTACAGTTCAGCAATTTTTTTTCTTAATTCAGGCAAGCCAAGCGCTACGGTATAACCCATTGGGTTATCTTCCATAGAAGATTTTAAAAACTCCTTGGCTGCTTTCGGTGCTGAGGTTCCAGGTTGCCCAACCTCCATATGTACAACTGATTGGCCTTTGTGTTCAACAGCTTGAGCTCTTTCCATTATATCCATTACAAGGAAAGGGTCTATTATACTTCTTTGTGAACTTCTCATATTTTGCTGACTACTCAAAACACTGTTTTTTTAACATCGCTTGATCCTACATTATATTTATTCTGCAAGTATTGCACAATTTTCTAGCCCAACTTCTATACAGTATTTGGCAGCTTCTTTTGATTTATTTGCTTCCCCTTCTGAGATTTCGAACTCATCTTCAATGATTAAATGGTAACCTATGTCAACCCTATTCTCAATAATGGATGCAAGGTAAAAAAGAGTATGCGCCCTGACAATATCATCTTTTACCTTCTCACTGTAAGCATATAAGTTTCCTAGAAATTCAAGCGCAGGCGAATAGCCAGCTCTTGCAGACCCCTTCAAAAACCTTATTCCCTTGATAACGTTAGTCTCAACTGTTTGATCTATAGGGGAGATTAGCATATTGCCGATAAAATAATTAGCGACTTTATTGCCTTTACGTGCAAGGGGAATTAAAGTTTCATAAGACTCTCGATGGGACTTCGCGTAAAAAAGGGATATGATATCTTCTTCGCTCATTATACTTTCCTTTGCGATGACTTGCTCAGGAAGTAAGACTTTTGGCTATAGTTTTTTCTCGACTTCCTCTCGGATCAACCCAGCCAATATTACCGTCTTTCCTATAATAAACCAAATTTAAACCTGAATGAGAGGCATTTCTGAAAAATATACAGCTTTCATTTTCTAGCTCCAGACGCATAACGGCTTGCTCAACTGTTAGTTCCTCTATTTTATATGAAAGTTCTGCAACTACGGGCATACCGTCACTATTGTTGATGTCTATCTCATCTTCTTGAGAGTTCAAAACACTTTGGTAGATCCTTAAGGGTTCATCAGAAGCTGAAATATTCTTACTCTCAGAGTTTCTGTGACTTTTCATCCTGCGGTGATACCGTCTCAGTTTTTTTTCTATATGGTCAAGTGCATCGTCACAGCTATTATTAGCGTCCTTACCTCTGCCAGTAGAATCTAGTTCAATTTTGTTTTTTAAGTATACTTTTACCTTAGCTTTAAAATTACCGAATCTCTTTTCTAATGTAATTTGGGCACTAACAGCATCGTATGAATATTTTTTTAAAACTTCGTCAATCCTGCCACTACTGTAGGTTTGGAAGGATTCCCCTAGTTCAATATTTTTGCCGACTATCTTTATATTCAAGTATTACCTACCCTCATTTATCTAGTATATATAATTTAGTATAAATAAAAAAGCCCTGGTAAAAAATTATTAAAAATTTAGCTAACCTAATTTCTATTTTTTTGGGACTCACCAATAACTTTTTCTTTATTTTAGAGAGAAAGTAGTAAATATAGAGCATCAAACTTTGAGCACGAAAATGCAAATCAATATAGACTTAATAAGAGACGCAAGCAAAGAACTGTTCGGCAATATAATCAGAACACCTACTATTCGATCACAGTATCTTAGCGGTGCAATAAATGCCGACGTTTTTCTTAAGCTGGAAAATCTACAATATACTTCTTCTTTTAAAGTTAGGGGAGCATATGTTTCTATAAAGCGTTTGCAGGAAAAACAAAAACGAATGGGCGTAATTGCTATGTCAGCTGGCAACCATGCGCAAGCAGTGGCTTGGTGGGCGCAAAAAGAACGTGTTAAAGCAACAATCGTGATGCCTGAACAAGCCCCTTTATCAAAAGTGATGAAAACAAAAAGTTTAGGAGCAGAAGTCATACTTAAAGGCCGAACTCTAAATGAGTCGCAAACTTTTGTATCTGAGCTAGTGCACAATAAAAAGTTAACCCTGATACATCCATACGATGATCCTAATGTCGTGATTGGACAAGGTACACTCGGTTTAGAAATTATGGACGACATTAAAAATTTGGAACTTCTTGTCATTCCTATCGGAGGAGGTGGTTTAATATCAGGTATATCAATAATTGCCAAAAGCCTAAACCCCAATATTAAAATATTTGGAGTGCAAACTGAAAAATTCCCGTCTATGTATAATGTAATCCACAAAAAGGATCTTGAAATTTTAGGGGATACCTTAGCCGATGGCATTGCCGTCAAGAGACCTGGGAAAATTACTTCAGAGATAATAAAAGATCATGTTGATGAAATTTTGCTCATTAACGAATTTGAGCTTGAAAAAGCAATCAGCTCTTTGTTTGAAAACGAAAGGGTTGTTGCTGAGGGAGCAGGCGCTGCAGGAGTAGCGGCAATAATGAAAAATAAAGATATATTTTCTGGTAAAAAAGTAGGAACAGTAATTTGTGGGGGCAATATCGATGCAAGGCTGTTTGCCAGCATACTTAATCGAAAACTCTTGATGGATGGAAGAATGACCAAAGTACGGATTGATATAATTGATGAGCCTGGAATGTTGGCTAGAATTTCAAATTTAATTGCTAAATTTGGGGGTAACATTATAGAAATCTACCATCAAAGAATGTTTAATGACGTTCCTGTAAAGAATGCAAAAATTGATGCTATCATTGAAGCGTTAAGCGTAGAACATATTGCTTCTATAATTAAGGCCTTAAGGGAAGATGGATTTAAGGTTTCAGAGATAATGGAAAGATCTTAAATTTCTAATTATTTGACTTATATCGTTATTTATTTATTTTTAAAACATGAGATTGAAGGACATTGTTTTTAAATCAAAAAAAGTCAATAGGGCTTTTGCATGGGCAGCTCATATTTTTACTGCATCGGGACTCATTTCCGGTTTTTTAGGTTTGATAGCAATATTAAATGGTGAACAAACTCTAGCATTTCTATTTATGGGTTTGGCTTTAGTCATTGACGGCGTTGATGGCACTCTAGCTAGATATGTAAATGTTGCAGAAGCACTTCCGGAAGTGGATGGAAGCTCATTAGACAATGTAATTGATATGTTTAACTACTCAATACTACCTGTATTGATGATTTATTGGTTTTCAATGGTTCCGTATGAATTAATCTATCTAACTTGTATCGCCATTTTGTTAGCCAGTTGTTACACCTTTTCAGATAAAAATATCAAAACTTCCGATTATTACTTCAAGGGCTTTTCTGCGCTATGGAACTTGTTGGTATTTTTTCTCTTTATTATAGACCTTGGGCTTTGGTTTAATTTTGTAGCGGTTTGCTTCTGTTTGATACTGACATTTATCCCAGTAAAGATAATACATCCATTTAGGGTAAAGGAGTTGCGTAACTCGTCAATTCTGATGGTTGGAATATGGTCTGTTAGCGCAGTTTATCTCGTATTGCATAAACACGGAGATCTTTTCAACAATTTTCATGCAATGTTTTTTACCGTTTGGATAATGAGTACTGCTTATTTTGTATGGATCTCCTTGCGGAGATCCTTTAAACAAAATACTTAATTACGACCCAACTTGCGTTAGATACTTTTCAAGTCGCTCTTTAGATTTTTTTGGAACTTTTTGACCTTTTAAAAAATCTGTTGGGTCAGCAGAATCTCCAACCTGGATAAGTGCAACCATTCCGTTCGCGTAGTGCGGGGTGCAGCGAATTCCGTATAGTCCTTCAGCCTCTACAGTGTAAGTAAACTTCTTATTGATCTTACTCTTAAACTTTTTTGCTCCATCAGGGATTAATCCCTTTATGGATGCCGCCATATGCCCTTTATCAGTAGGTAGAAAAATGATGTTGTCGCCTTTTTGAGCTTTAATAAATGAAGGCTCAAATATCATTTTTCCTTCTTCACCTTTATTTAGCATTTTGACTTCTATGTCCGCCGCCCAAACAGCTGCAGATACTAAAAAACTAGCAAATAATGTTATCGTAAATGAAAAAATTCTCATATTATCCTCCTAAAAGAATTGTGGAACACACGCTGTAAAATGGAGTAAATTTACGTTGTGTCAACCAAAAATATTTAAATATCCAAGGACACTATTTTCAATTAGGGTTCGATTTTTTTTGTCTTCGAACAAAGAGGAAACTCTGGACGCAAAAATAAACATAAACAAAACCCGTAATTAACAGCATTAGCTTCGATAGGCCAGCATAATAATTATTAAACATTCCTCTAAAAAAGTCGAGACCACCCAAAAAAGCGAGTATACCTATCAATACAGCTATATGCATTAAAGCTTTTCTCAACGTCGGTTTGAACATTGTGATAAACCCAATAAGTATCAGCGGGCACCCAATAAAGGCAGGAACCAATGAGGTTAGTGAGGAACTTTCTGCTATAATCGATATTGAAAAGGCCCAAACAACCATAAACAGACCATAAATTAATGTTATAAGTTCTATTGATAAAGAGAAGACCCTAAAGTCTTCAGTAGAATGTGAGCTTTCTTCCATCTAATTTCCTCCAGAATTTTCTTTCAAATGTTCTAAATCACAGATCTCCAGGCATTTGATGTTCGTTGATTCAAGAACAACCTTTGGAGCCTTGCCTGCCTGCCTAGCTTCTTCCCATCTTGCCGCGCAAAGACACCACTGATCACCAGCCTTTAAACCTTCAAACTGATATTCTGGTCTAGGTGTCGATAAGTCATTTCCTCTATTTTTTGAAAACTCAAGAAAGTCTGTTGTCATTATTGCGCATACTGTATGACTCCCCCCGTCCCTGGGGTCCCAATTACAACAACCGTCTCTCAAAAAACCCGTTAGAGGATCAACTGAACATGGTTCGAGGGTTGTACCATTTACGTTTAGTTGCGATTTCCTAGGGTCAAAGTAATCTTTCTCATCAAACATATTTCAACCTCCTTAAAAAATGCTCAACATCAGTTTTTGGCCGACCTACCTTATAACTAGAGCTCAATAAAAATATATCTAGCTAAGTGGGATGCTATTGTCACTTTTCATATTTTGGTACTTGTCGGACAGATTATCATATATTAACGATATTCTCTCCGTTATTTCTAATAGGTCACCCCTGCTTTTAGGTTCGAGTTTGCTTATGAGCTCCTTTATTGCATAACATTTCCAAAAATAATTTTCTTTACAATATGATCCATCTGACCTTCCAAACACTTCAGATAGGATATCTAAATCATGCGATATGTTAAAAGTATCCTTTGTGTCTTGATAATTAAAAAAATAGTAAATAGTATCAAAACCTGCCCAAGTAATTGCAGATAAGCACATAGGACAAGGCTCATGTGTTGACAAAAATATAAGATCGTCGGTGGACCGATTTTTGTTTTCCGAAAAAAATTTATTTAAAGTAGAGATTTCTCCATGAAAAAGGGGGTTTTCAACTTCTTGATTTACACCAATGGTGATGGTTGCATAATCACTTTTACTAAGGATTGCTCCTCCAAAAACTTTATTTCCCTTTGAAACACCTATTCTTGTTTCAGGGATTATCTCCTCTTCAATAACCTTCAAAGCAGTTTCTATAAGCCTTCTCACAATGGTACGCCTACATAATTCTCTGCAAAATGGGCTTGCGCGAATTTCGAGTGAGCGAGATGCTCTAATTCACTTATTTTTATTTTCCTATCGAATTCTTTTGTTTCAGGAAACTCATGCATCACAGTAGTCATCCACCAACTGAACCTTACCGCTTTCCATATTCTCTTTAATGCTATTTTGGAATAATCAGATAATTTCTTTTTTCCTTCTCCTTTATAAAAGGATACGAGGCCTTCCGATAAATAATGCACATCTGATACAGCTAAGTTCAAACCCTTAGCTCCAGTTGGAGGAACAATGTGCGCAGCATCCCCTACAAGAAAGAGATTTCCGTACTGTAGAGGCTCAACTACGAAACTCCTCAAAGGGGCGATAGATTTTTCAATTGATGGGCCAGTTTTCAAATTATCTCTTGAATTTTCAGGCAATCGCTTAATTAATTCTTTCCAAAAATAATCATCCGAATAGTCCTCTGCTCTGGTATTGGCATCGCACTGAATATAATATCTCGATAGATTATTATTTCGCATAGAGCATAAAGCAAACCCATCACATGTATTGGCGTAAATCAACTCATCACTAACTGGAGGGGTTTCAGACAAAATACCCAACCAACCAAAGGGGTAAACTCTTTCATATTCTTTTCTTTGACTTAAGGGAATACGTTTCCTGGTAACGCCGTGAAAACCATCACAGCCTATTATAAAATCTGATACAACTTTATTTTCTCTACCTATTTTATCTTCAAATATTACTTCCGTCTTTGAAGATTTTGGGTCAACTATATTTACATTTTTCACTTGAAAAAAAATATTAGCTTCTCTTTCCTCCTGCTTTTGATATAAATCTTTTGTTACCTCTGTTTGTCCAAAAATTGTAACACTTTTACCCACAGTCTCTGAAAAAGAAACTCGGAAACCTTTATTTTCTGATGAAAGGTAAGTACCTTGATGAACAAACCCATCAATATCTATTCTCTCACCTACACCAGCTTGTTTCAATATTTGAACGGTCCCACTTTCTAAAACACCCGCCCTTATTCTCGACAAAACATGGCATTTAGTGTGTTTCTCTAAAACGATTGTTTCTATACCCTCGTTCATGAGAAGCTGGGATAATAGTAGGCCCGATGGACCCCCGCCTATTATCGTTACTTGAGTTTTTAAATTCACCATAATTAAAAAGCAAAGGAGGCTGTTAAGCCTCCTTCGGTGACTGACGATTTAGTGTCAGATCCTTTTTTGCCCCTCGAAAATTCTTGTCGAGAGGGTATCTATGTCTGCCACTATATTCGAATAATCACTAGACATTGGACCACCTCCTTTCAGTTGTTAACCATTATGTATAATGTAAGATACTTTGTAATCTTCTCAAACTATAAAATTTATAATTGACTTAAAGACCAGAAATGACAGTTTAAGGAAACAGTATAGCATATTGGATAGGTCGAGATGTCTATTGAGAAAGCTCTTATTGATGCCGTTATGAAGGTGTACCAAAGCAAAGGTGTTGGGAAATTTTTCTCAATTAATTTTTTGGAGGAAACTGATGGCGAATTTGTTTTTGAAGTGTGCTTTCCTCCTGATTGTTTAAACCCTCAAGGAAATGTACAAGGTGGAATGATTACTAGCGTACTAGATGATTGCACTGCACTATGTGTTTTGTTTTCTACTAAAGGCAAAAGATTTCCTAACACAACGGATTTTCATACAACATTCCATCGGCCATTGTCTCTAGAACCTGCAACAATAAAGGCATCCATCTTAAAAATAGGCAGAAATATCGTGTCGGTAGAGGGTAAGATTTTTAAGGAAAAGAATAAATTGGTGGCTTCCTGTCTTCATACTGGGTTTCTTTTTGATACGCACGGAATGAAGAAATAGTTTTTAGTAATCTATTTGGGTAATGTTATATTCATATTTACAAGAACAACACCAATAACTATTAGAGCTAATCCAATCAGAGACAAAAAGTTGAGAGATTGATTGAAAGCAAAATAAGATACTAGGGCCAAAGTAAAAATTCCTAATCCACTCCACGTCGCATACATGATCGCAATAGGAATAAAGTTCACAACAAATGACAAAAAGTAGAAGGAAACACCGTAGAGTAACAATAGAGACATAGTAGCTTTTACATTTGTAAAATTTTGAGACGAGGGCAACAAAAGTGTACCACTCACCTCAAAGACAATTGCAGCTAGAAGGCAGAGATATGCAGTTATTGGTTGCATTTTTTATAAACTCTTTCCATATACTTTATTTTCTAGCATAGGCAAAAACCTTTTACCATCCTCATTATGGGGATCGATCTCAGTCAGCCTCTTGTAGGACTTATATGCTTCAAGAAAATTGCTATTGTGAATATGAATAAGCCCAGAACCAGATATTGCTCCGAAATGACGAGGCTGTCTTTTGAGAACCTCCTCAATATCTTTAAGTGATCCATAGAAATCACCCAATAAAAACTTTACTGTCGCCCTTTTATTCCATCCTTCGACATAATCTGGATCTAATTCAATTATTTCGCTGAACGCGACCTTTGCTTCTTCTAATTTTCCAGCATTGAATAATTCTAATGCTTCATCGATCTTGCTCTTGTTTGTTCTATCGATATACCCTTCTAACCACAAACTCCAAACTTCTCTTCTTATAAGCCCTGAGTCAGAGGGGCTTGGTGAGTATGCTAATTTATCAAGAAGTACTTCTATTCTGTTTTTCTCTTTTGATGAAACAGAAAGTGACGTGATCGAAAGCGTAAAGCAAATTGCAAGGCAGCATATATATATCAGTTTTTTTGCCATAGATGTGTAGGTGCAAATTAATCTCATCTTGGAAATAGCGTAATATTCTTTTTTTCAAGCCAGAATTTAAAAACTCTATCAAATGTTTACATTAAACTTTAGCTGAGTTAATCATATCCACTTTCCGAAACTAAAATAAAGGTTACTAACTTTAACGAAAATGAAAAGATCAATCAAAAATATCGTTCTTATAGCAGGTGGTGTAGGTGGTGCAAAATTAGCAGAAGGACTTCATTCCATAAAAGATATAAATCTCGCTATTATTGGTAATATTGCAGATGACGATGAGTTTCATGGGCTAAGGGTTTCTCCAGATATAGATACCTTAACGTACACACTTTCAGGAATGGTGAACCGAAAGCAAGGATGGGGAGTAAAAAATGATACTTATAAATCACTCACGGTATTAAATAAACTGGGCGAAGAAACGTGGATGTCTTTGGGAGACTTTGACTTTGGTCTCCATATTTACAGACAACTCAGACTGTTAAAAAATGATCGTCCGTCAATTATAGCCAAGGAGATCGCTAAAAAATTGGGTATAACGGCAGATATAATCTTACCGACTGACAACAAGATTAGAACAGAGGTGCAAACTAAGTCCGGTTGGATATCATTTCAGGAGTATTTTGTCAAAAAACGGTGTTCACCGAAAATTATAAAACTAAAGTACACCGGAATTAAATCCGCCAAAATTACCAAAGAGGCAAAAAAAGCGCTTTTTAACGCTGAACTTATAATTATTGCTCCGTCAAATCCTTTAGTAAGCATAAAACCAATAATCGAAATACCTGGCTTCAAGTCAATTATTCAAAAAAACAAAAAAAAGGTAATAGCAATAAGTCCAATAATCCAAGGAAAAGCCGTAAAAGGGCCTGCCATTAATATGCTTAAACAATTGGGTTTCAAAGCAGATTCTTTTTCTTGTATGCAGATTTACAAAGATATCTGTAAATCATTCATTCTGGATAAGTCCGATAAAATTCTAGAGAAACAATTTTCTGCGTTAAATCAACAATCTATATTCACGGATACTCTCATGACATCTCTTGCAGATAAGAAGAAGCTAGCTAAGTTCATAATTAACCATCCTATCGATTGATTGATTCATTTTGAATGAACTTTTAGAGAGCGCCTTTATCCGAAAGATTATTGAAGTTAATGATTTATAAGTAATATTATTTACTCTGAGTTGGGGTCAAAGAAAATGTCAAATTCAAGTTTAAATTTAAAAATTATACCAAATATTCCTGACATCAATGAAGGTGATAACATAAGCAATATTTTAATTTCTGTTTTAAACAAATCATCTATATGTCTTAAAGAATTTGACGTTATTTGTATAGCACATAAAATATTCTCAAAAGCTGAGGGATGTATAATAAATTTAAAAGAAATTTCTCCCTCCAGAAAAGCAATCGAACTCGGGGAAAGCCTTAACAAGGACCCAAGAAAAGTCGAAGTCGTATTACAAGAAAGTAATAAAATAATTCGTTCGTTTAAGAGAGCTGATCAAAATGAAGGAACGCTCATTTGCCAACACAAGCTCGGTTTTATCTGCGCAAATGCAGGGGTTGACGAGTCTAATCTAGCTGAGAATGAAACAGTAATAACAGTTCCAAAAAATCCCGACCTTAGTATAAAACTTTTAAGAGATAACCTTGCACCTTATTTTAATTTGAAAAATTTAGGGATAGTTATGAGCGATACCTTTGGAAGACCGTGGAGGATTGGACAGGTTAATGTCGCCATTGGTATAGCAGGACTACCCGCTACAAAAAAAGAGCAAGGAACTAGAGACGCATGGGGAAATCAATTGTACGTGACAGAGCCAGCTTTTTGTGATGAAATAGCAGCATCTTCAGGCCTGCTCATGAGCAAGGCAGGAAAATGCCCTGCCATTTTATTAAGAGGACTTAGCTGGAGTGGCGAGAATGGTTCTGCAAGTGACATTCTACGGGAACAAAAAGAGGATATGTTTAGATGAAGTTATCAATTATTGGAGGAACTGGGCCTCAAGGGAAAGGCCTTGCACTCAGATTTGCTATGGCAGGTTTTGAAGTTGCTTTGGGTTCACGTGATAAAACCAGAGCAATCGAAGTTGCGCATAGTCTTTCTTCAGAGAACCCAACCCTGTTAGGATCGATAAGTGGCCTTTCAAACAGCGATGCAATTGCATTTACAGACAAGTTTGTAATATTTTCAGTGCCTTGGACAGGTCACAACAATACGCTTTCTGAAATCAAAGGAATGCTAGCGGATAAGGTACTTGTTGACATAGTAGTTCCATTAGAAGAGGGAAACCCCAGAAAAGTGGCTATGCCACCTGAAGGCTCAGCAACAGAAGCAGCCCAAGCCATATTAGGGCCTGACATACCAGTAATTGGCGCTCTTCATAATGTTTCAGCGAATACACTTAATCACTTAGAGAAAAAAATTAATTGTGATATACTGGTTTGCGGGAATAATTTGGATGCAAGGTTAGAAACAATAGCCCTATTAAAAAACTTAGACGTCCAAGCTTACAATGCTGGCGATGCATCATCAGCGAGATGTTTAGAGGCTATAACGCCTATATTGATTAGAATAAATATGTCCAAAGCAGTGCCTTTTTCACACGCTGGAATAAAAATTTGGCCGCCAGAAGAAGTAAATTAGGAGGAAGATATGGAATTTGCAATTTGTTTTAAAGGGTTTGTTAAACCAGATCGAGCAAAGGCACTGGTTAGATTGGCAGAAAGCGCTGGCTTCACATATTGCTGGTTCTACGACAGCCACATACTTTGGAGAGAAAGCTTTGCTCAAATGGCAATGTGTATGGAACACACTAAAAAAATGCGGTTTGGACCATGTGTGACCAATCCCAATACTAGAGACTGGTCTTTAGCAGCATCAATGTTTGGCTCACTTGCTTTACAATCCAATGGACGATTTGATATTGGTGTTGGAAGAGGCGACAGCGCTGTTCGCGTAATGGGAAAGAAACCTGCCAACCTAGCACGAATGGAAGAATTTATTTTAAAGGTTAAGGCTATGGTTAAGGGAGAAGAAGTCCAGTATGGTGACGTTCCAAACCCAATTCAATTCCCATGGGCAGAAGGATATGATTTGCCGGTATGGGTAGCTGCGTATGGCCCAAAAGCTCTTACATCTGCTGGAAAAGTTGGAGATGGTTTAGTGCTTCAAATTGCTTCTCCAACAGTCTGCAAGTGGCTCAGAGATCAAGCGGTTAAGGCGGGAGAAGAATACGGACGTGATATGTCAAATTACAAGGTAATGGTCGCCGCGCCTGCTTACTTTGGAGATAGAGCTGAGAGTATTGAGAGAGTAAAGTGGTTCCCTGCGATGGTTGGCAATCACGTAGCTGACATAGTTGAAAAGTATGGCGAAGACAATAAAGATATACCGAACAGTCTTACGGACTATATTAAAGATCGCAAAGGTTATGATTACTCTAAGCACGGTCAGAGCGACAATCCATATTTAGAATTTATAACAGATGAAATAGTTGAAGAGTTTTGTGTCTTGGGCACCGCTGATCAGCACGTAAAAAAACTCAAAACATTAAAAGAACTTGGAGTTACCCAATTCAATATTTATCTGGATAGCGGAGACGAAGAGAAAATTATCGCAGAATATGGCGAAAATGTTATACCGGCTTTTTCATAACGTGCTTCACGTCATGAATAATGGTCTATTTTGCAGTATCTTCGCTAAAAAAACTGCGCTTCATTTTAAGACATTGCGAATATTTTTGGTAAATTAGCTCTTGATAAAAAAAGTTTCTGTAGAGCCTTCAGAGGTTTGGGGGCACGGGGCAATGCTCCTATTCTCTTTATGTGTATCAGTCTCTTACATTTTAGGAGCCCTGGTTGCAAATGATATAGAACCAGGGGCCATAACAGCAGCACGGTTTTTTATAGGGGCAATTGTGATGGGAACGGTATTATTCCTTTCGAAAAACCTTAAGAAAGTGGACTTCAAAAAACCATGGCGATTTTTTGTTCTCGGACTAAGCATAGTCATCTATTTTGTATTAATGTTCGAAGCACTTAAAACAGCTTCTTCTCTATCACTGGCTGTAGTTTTCACTCTCACCCCCTTCATTGCACTTTTTTTTGAATATTTTTTAAAGAAAAAAGTGACACTCAAGGCATTCCTTGCCATTTCTCTTGGAGCATTAGGGGCAGTTTGGGTAATTTTTGAAGGCAATCTAGAAAGCCTTTTAGCATTTAAAATTGGCTATGGCGAACTCCTCTTTTTTTGGGGCTGTGTTGGACACGCGCTCTATGCTATTTTGATTCCCGTTCTAAACAAAGGGGAACATGCTGCATCACAAACCTTAGGAACTTTAAGTGCTGGATTTCTGCTACTAATTTTAATTTTTACTAATGATGTTTTAGAAACAAGTTGGCTAACCTTGTCTCCATTAATCTGGGTTACCATTATTTATCTGGCCACTATTGCAACAGCTTTTACTTTTTTCTTAATCCAGTTTGCTGCGAAAAGGATAAGCGCCTCAAAAGTAATGGCCTACACTTATGCCGTTCCTTTTTGGGTGGCATTAGGCGAAATAGTGATTAACTCTCGTTTTCCAAATTCTAACATAATTTTTGGAGGTCTGATAATTGCCTT
This sequence comes from Alphaproteobacteria bacterium, assembly GCA_003331935.1. Lineage (GTDB taxonomy): Bacteria > Pseudomonadota > Alphaproteobacteria > Rhodobacterales > Rhodobacteraceae > CACIJG01. The sequence continues at coordinate 42,023 of QOQE01000004.1, forward strand.
TGCATTATTTATGCTTATTAGTGATAATACAAAAGCGAGGATATAAAAACTGCTAAGAGGATCGAATGTCAACACCAGCTGCCAATTTAAAAATAAATTCATCTCGTCTTTGGGACTCTCTAATGGAAATGGCAAAAATAGGTCCAGGGGTTGCCGGTGGTAACAATAGACAAACACTAACGGATGAAGACGCCAAGGGGCGAGAGCTGTTCCAAAAGTGGTGCGACAACGAAAATTTGGAAATGGGTGTTGATAAAATGGGCACAATGTTCGCTAGGCGAGAAGGAACAGACCAAAATGCTTTGCCTGTTTACGTTGGTAGCCATCTTGATACGCAACCAACTGGCGGCAAGTATGATGGAGTTTTAGGCGTTCTAGGTGGATTAGAGATAATAAGAACACTGAATGAGCTCGATATTAAAACGAAGCATCCCATCGTAGTCGTGAATTTTACTAATGAAGAAGGTACGCGCTTTGCTCCTCCAATGATGGCATCTGGGGTTTTTGCTGGGGTCCACGAACTTCAATGGGCCTACGAAAGACAGGACGCAGCAGGGAAAACGTTTGGAGAGGAAATTAAGCGTATAGGATGGATCGGTGACGAAGAAGTTGGATCGCGTAAAATGCATGCCTTTTTTGAACTACATATCGAACAAGGTCCAATATTAGAAGCTGAAAATAAAGATATTGGTGTAGTAACCCATGGACAAGGGCTTAATTGGATCCAAGTCACACTAACTGGTAGGGAAAGTCATACAGGATCAACCCCAATGCCGATGCGTAAAAATGCCGGTCTAGGTATGGCTAAAATTACCGAGTTAGTTCAAGAGATCGCTATGAGCCATCAACCATCCGCAGTCGGTGGAATAGGTCAATGCGATGTTTTTCCTAATAGTAGAAACATAATTCCTGGGAAAGTGGTGTTTACTATAGATTTTAGATCTCCATCATTTGACGTACAGGACGATATGGAAAAACGTTTGTATGAAGGAGCAAAAAAAATAGCTTCTGATTTGGAATTGACTGTGGAATTTGAAAAGGTCGGGCATTTTGACCCCGTGACCTTCGATGAAGAATGTGTAGACAAAGTTAGAAGAGCCGCTGACAGATTAGGGTATTCACATAAAAATATAATATCGGGAGCAGGGCATGACGCGTGTTGGATAAATAAAGTAGCGCCTACAGCAATGATAATGTGTCCATGTGTTGACGGTTTAAGCCATAATGAGGCGGAAGAGATATCTGAAAAGTGGGCTTCAGCAGGTGCTGATGTTTTATTGCACGCAGTATTAGAAGCTGCTGAAATAGTTTAATTGGGAGGGTAAAATGACAAAAGTAATAAAAGGTGGAACTATTGTAACAGCTGATCGAGAGTGGAAAGCTGATGTATTAATAGAAAATGAAACAATTAAGCAAATTGGAGAAAATCTAAGCGGGGACGAGACCATAGACGCGGAAGGAGCATATGTGATCCCCGGCGGAATAGACCCACATACGCACCTTGAGATGCCATTTATGGGAACCACCGCCGCCGAAACTTTTGAAACAGGCACCTGGGCTGCCGCGGTCGGTGGAACAACTATGTTAGTAGACTTCTGTCTTCCAGGTGAGGATGGCAGCTTGGTCAATGCAGTAAAGGAGTGGCACAGAAAATCAGAGCCTCAAATTTGTTCTGATATCGGTTATCACATGGCAGTTACGGGTTGGTCTGAACAGATTTTTGATGACATGCCTAAGGTAGTTGAGATGGGAGTAAATTCCTTCAAGCATTTTATGGCTTATAAAGGAGCCCTAATGATTGAAGACGATGAAATGTTTGCCTCTTTCAAAAGATGTGCAGCTATTGGCGCTCTACCCATGGTTCACGCAGAAAATGGTGATATTGTTGCCGAGCTTCAACAAAAATATCTGCAAGAAGGCGTAACTGGTCCTGAGGGACATGCATACTCAAGACCTCCAGAAGTAGAGGGTGAGGCAGCTAATAGAGCAATAATGATAGCAGACGCTGCAGGAGTACCATTATATGTTGTCCACGTATCTTGTGAGCAGGCTCATGAAGCTATTAGAAGAGCTAGGCAAAAAGGTATGAGAGTTTTTGGTGAACCGCTCATTCAATTTCTTACTTTGGATGAGAGCGAATACTTTAATAAAGATTGGGAACATGCAGCAAGACGTGTGATGTCGCCTCCATTTAGAGACAAATCTCATCAGGACGGATTATGGGCTGGTCTTCAGTCTGGATCTCTGCAAGTCGTTGCTACAGACCATGCCGCATTTTCCACAGAACAAAAAAGAATGGGAGTAAATGACTTCACTAAGATTCCAAACGGTAGCAATGGACTTGAGGAAAGGTTATCAGTTCTTTGGACAGAGGGCGTAGAAACGGGGCGTCTAACCCGACAGGAGTTTGTCGCAATTACTTCAAGTAATATTGCTAAAATTCTAAATATTTATCCAAAAAAAGGAGCAATTTTAGAGGGAGCAGATGCAGATATTGTTGTTTGGGACCCAAAGATTTCCAAAACAATTTCGACTAGCACCCATAAATCAATTTTAGACTATAACGTTTTTGAAGGATTCAAAGTCACTGCACAACCAAGATACACTTTATCTAGAGGTGATGTAATATGGGCATGGGGTAAGAATTCTAGTCCACAACCTGGTAGGGGTAGATTTGTTCCAAGACCTGCTTTCCCAGCATTGCATAGTGCTGTATCAAAATGGAAAGCGTTAAATACACCCAGAAAGATAGAACGTGATCCTTTAAATATCCCTGCAGGAGTTTAAAAGCCGCTTAAAGGAGAACAAATGATAAGCGTATCAGACGTTAATTTAACTTTTGAAACGAATGATGGTCCAGTAAATGCTTTAAGGGATGTATCGTTAAAGGTGAATAAAGGAGATTTTGTATCCTTTATTGGTCCGTCAGGATGTGGGAAAACAACACTTCTCAGAGTTATTGCGGCGCTTGAGACACCTACTTCAGGTCAAGTAACCGTAAATAACATGAGTCCTGATGATGCTAGAAAAGCTAGAGAATATGGGTATGTTTTTCAGGCTGCAGGGTTGTACCCTTGGAGAACGGTAAGTGGGAACATAAAATTACCTTTGGAAATTATGGGATACTCCGCCAGCGAAAAAGAAGACCGCGCACAAAAAGTCATAGACTTAGTAGAATTAAAAGGGTTCGAAAAAAAGTTCCCTTGGCAGTTATCTGGTGGAATGCAACAAAGGGCGTCTATTGCAAGAGCTTTGGCATTTGACGCAAATATCCTATTAATGGATGAACCTTTCGGAGCTCTAGATGAAATTGTAAGAGATAGGTTAAATGGAGAACTATTAAGTTTGTGGGCTAGAACAAGAAAAACAATATGTTTTGTTACTCATTCAATCCCCGAAGCAGTTTTTTTATCAACAAAAATCGTTGTAATGTCTCCTAGGCCCGGCAGAATTACCGATGTAATTGAAAGCTCACTTCCCAAAAATCGCGAACTTAACATAAGAGATAGCAAGGAGTTTATAAAAATTGCACAGCGCGTACGAGAAGGTTTAAAGGCTGGACACGTTGAAGATGCTGTTTGAAAAGGATTAGGGGAATGGGCTCAAATTATAAAAAAAACAAAGTCGTCCCTGTCACTGCGATATTATTATTAATTGGGATATTTTGGTATCTTGTAGCGATACCAATGAACTCTGAAAAGGTATCTAGGCAATTTAAAAATCTTTCCACTAGTGAACATATACAAAAGTGTTGGAGCTTAAAAAAACCAAAGCTCCCTACCCCACATCAAATTGTCACAGAAATGGTGAATACTACGTTTTTTAAGAAAGTTAGCTCCAAGCGTTCCCTTGTTTACCACGGCTGGATCACTTTGCAAGCGACTCTAGCTGGATTTTTTCTAGGAACACTATTTGGGATTCTGCTAGCTTTGGGCATAGTCCATAATAAAGCAATGGATCTGAGCGTAATGCCTTGGGTCATTGCAAGCCAGACCATACCCATTCTGGCTATAGCGCCGATGATAATCGTTGTTATGAACTCGGTTGGGGTAACAGGTTTATTACCAAAAGCTATTATCTCCATGTATCTTTCTTTTTTCCCTGTCGTAGTGGGAATGGTAAAAGGTCTAAGATCTCCAGACCAAATTCAACTAGATCAAATGAAGACGTGGTCTGCCTCATCTAACCAAATACTATGGTATTTAAGGTTTCCGTCCTCCTTACCATTTCTTTTCGCATCCTTGAAGGTAGGTGTAGCGGCTTCGCTGGTGGGAGCGATAGTTGGTGAACTCCCCTCTGGTGCTATTTCTGGTCTAGGCGCTAGAATGCTCGCTGGCACATATTATGGCCAGACAATAATGATTTGGAGTGCATTGTTCGCTGCTGCTTTTCTGGCAGCATTTTTAGTATTTATAATTGATTTTTCACAAAAGATTGTCCTTAAGAAAATGGCTATAATAAGATGAACACTTTTTTGCTTCTATTTTTTATAATATGGCTTGGAGGTTGGTGGCTTAACGTAAGAATATCAAAGTTTGAAAACTTCAATTTATCTAGATTTATAGTACCATCGCTTTTTGGAATAGTATTCATGCTAATGTGGGAGTTAATCGTAATTGGATTAACTATAAATCCTGTTTTGCTCCCCGCCCCGTCTGCTATAGCTGTAAAATTTTCAAGTTCGTTGGATATTCTGTGGATTGACTTTGTCCAAACTTTGGTGAAGGGTGCTCTGTCTGGATACATCTTGGGCTGCGGTGGTGCTTTTCTTACGGCTATTGCAATTGATAAATTTGATTTTCTTAAGCGAGGCCTTTTGCCGTTGGGCAATTTCGTATCCGCACTACCGATTGTGGGAATGGCACCAATTTTTGTAATGTGGTTTGGTTTTGATTGGCAATCGAAATGTGCTATAGTTGTGGTAATGGTTTATTTCCCGATGCTTGTAAATAGCGTTCAAGGATTGGAGCTCATAGATCCCAGCCGCCAAGATCTTATGCGAACCTACAACGCGTCCTACAGCCAAACACTACTCAAACTTCGCTTGCCGTCCGCGATGCCCTTTATCTTTAACGGGTTAAAAATATGTTCAACTTTAGCGTTGATTGGGGCAATTGTTGCAGAGTTTTTTGGATCTCCGATAAAAGGAATGGGTTTTCGAATATCTTCTGAAGTTGGTCGTTTTGCATTGGATATGGTTTGGGCCGAAATTTTTGTTGCGGCAATGGCTGGTTGTCTTTTCTATGGCTTAATAGCATTAATTGAAAGGCGCACAACCTTTTGGCATCCCAGCCAACAAAAATAACATTGCGTATCAATCGAATTTGATTAACAATTAAAGAAAAACTAAGAGGGAAAAAAATGAAGAAGATTCTATCAATTCTGACCTGCGCTTTTATATTAAGTGCATCAGCTGTTTTTTCTGCTGACAAGGTCACAATCCAGTTAAAATGGGTTACTCAAGCCCAATTCGCTGGGTATTATGTAGCAAAAGATAAAGGCTTTTATGATGCTGAAGGCCTAGATGTAACTATTAAACCAGGAGGACCAGATATCGCTCCTGCTCAAGTTTTAGCGGGTGGTGGAGCCGATGTCATGGTTGACTGGATGCCGTCAGCTTTAGCAGCGAGAGAAAAAGGACTTCCACTGGTAAATATAGCCCAACCCTTTAAAAGCTCAGGTATGATGCTTACTTGCCGGAAAGATATGGGCGTGAATACTACTGCTGATCTCAAAGGAAAAACTTTGGGAGTTTGGTTCTATGGAAACGAATATCCGTTCTTAAGCTGGATGAGCAGATTAGGCTTAAAAACTGACGGTAGTGCGAATGGTGTCACTGTTTTAAAACAAGGATGGGGTGTTGAGCCATTAACAGAGGGTCAGGCGGCATGCGTATCTACCATGTCCTATAATGAATATTGGGTTGTGAGAGATGCAGGATATTCCCCCGAACAGCTGACAGTTTTCAAATACCAGACAGAAGGAGCTGCAACCCTTGAGGATGGCTTATATGTACACGAGAAAAATATGAGCGACGCCGCATTTAAAGACAAAATGGTCAGATTTGTTCGAGCATCCATGAAAGGTTGGAAGTATGCAGAAGCAAACCCCAAAGAAGCTGCGATGATTATTCTAGATAACGATGATGCCGGTGTGCAAACCGAGAAGCATCAAGTCAGAATGATGGGCGAGATTGCAAAGCTCACAGCTGGATCTAATGGTTCACTTGATCCTGCAGATTATGAAAGAACCGTACAGGTTTTAATGTCTGGAGACTCTGATCCTGTCATAACAAAGAAACCATCAGGCGCGTGGACTAACGAAATTACAAACGCTGCGCTGAAGTAATATAATTTAGACGGACGTTAATTTGAAAAGGCGGAAAATTCTCCGCCTTTTCCTATATAGAAAAACAAAATGAACAAGAATATTACCCTAAAAGAGTGGCACAGCCGAGCACAGAAAGTCCTTCCAGGAGCCGGTTTTGGCAATTTTGATCCTAGCATTAGCCTAAAAAAGGGTTTGGGCTCACGCGTATGGGATGAAGATAACAAAGAATATATCGACTTTTTAATTGGCTCAGGGCCAATGATACTGGGACACGGAAATGAAGAAGTATTAGACGCTATACGAGTGCAACTTGGTGAAGGCCTTACTTTTTTTACCAATAATTCCAAAGGAATTGAGTTAGCTGAGGAGATTTGTAAAGCCGTGAAATGTGCTGAGCAAATTAGATTTGTAAGCTCCGGTGGTGAAGCTGATATGTACGCGATGCGATTGGCGAGAGCACATACGGGTAGAAATAAAATCCTCAAGTTTGAAGGAGGATATCATGGGATGAGTGGAGACTCGTTAATGAGCCTTGCACCTAACAAAATGGTAAACTTTCCATTAGCAGTGCCAGATTCAGCAGGAATACCTGAAGCAGTTAGAGATGATATTTTGGTTGCACCATTCAACGATCCTCAAGTTGCTACAGAGATTATGAATGAGTATTCAGATCAAATTGCTGGGGTAATTGTAGAGCCGATTCAAAGAATAATTCCTCCGATAAAAGGATTTTTAGAGCATCTAAGGGCTGAAACAACAAGAATTGGCGCACTTTTAATTTTTGATGAAATCGTAACTGGTTTTAGGCTAGCCTACGGTGGGGCACAAGAGCTTTATGGAGTAGTCCCTGACATATGCACTCTGGGGAAGATCATTGGAGGTGGTTTACCGCTAGCGGCTATTGCAGGTGAAAAAGAAATTATGAGTCATTTTGACAAAAATATTGTTGGCGAAGAGAAGTTTACTTTCCAAATAGGTACCCTTAGTGGAAACCCATTGGCAGCGGCAGCTGGTTTAAAAACAATGGAGATACTGAGAAGAGATGGTGCTTATAAGAGGATAAGAGAAAACGGACAGTTTTTAATTGATAGCGTGTCAAACCATCTTAAGACTAATAATATAGATTTTCAAATTGTTGGTGATCCAACACTTTTCGATATTATTTTTTCTGAGACACCTGTTATTAATTACCGCGATACTAAGAAAAATAAGGCCGAATATTCAAAAACATTTAATCAAATAGTTAGAGAACACGGAATACTCAAAGCCGATGCTAAGCTTTACACACACCTTGCGCTCACTGAAGAAGATCTTCAGATAACTGACAGTGCATTTAAAAAAGCGGCTGAGGGCATTGCAGAATTATCCTAGTTTAAAAAAGAACACATGATCCCTTGCCAGAGACATCTTTTTGATATTCCTGAAGACGTTGCATATTTAAATACCGCATATATGTCACCCCTTTTGACCAGCGTGGTAAGTGCCATAGATAGTGGAAGTCGGTTAAAAGCCAATCCATGGAAACTTAAGATAAGCAATTTTTTTGATGATATAGAAGAGGCTCGGGATTTATTTTCAACTCTTATGCATACTGTTGCGAGCAACATAGCTATTATTCCCTCCGCCTCTTATGGTGTTCAAACTGCGGCAAATAATTTACATATCCCAGAAGAGTCAAAGATACTTGTTCTGTCCGATCAATTTCCATCAAATGTCTATCCATGGAGGCGTATTGCCGAGCGAAAAGGTGCTGAAATCAAAACTGTAAATGTCCCTGATGGTGAAGCCGCCACAGATCATATAATCGACGCTTTAGATGAACGAGTTAGCGTATGCGCAACTGCAAATGTGTTATGGACCAATGGATCACTCATAGATCTAGAGAAAGTCAAAGCAAAATGTTTGGATTGTAATGCTGAACTTGTAGTAGACCTTACTCAATCAGCGGGTGCCTTTGATATAGACTTAAGCAAAATAGATCCTGCTTTTGGAATAGTCGCAAATTATAAATGGATGCTTGGTCCCTACTCAACTGGGTTTCTTTATGTTTCTCCAAAATACCATGGTGGGCAACCACTTGAAGAGGGTTGGATAACAAGAAAAAATAGTAAGGATTTTGCAAAACTCGTCGATTATCAAGATCAATATGAACCAGGTGCAATTAGATATGATATGGGACAACGATCAAATTTTTCCCTTGTTCCTGGTGTATTAGAGGCACTTCGTCAAATTAGGAAGTGGGGTATAGCAAATATTCAAAATACCTTATACCACTCAAACTTGGTTCTTTGCAAAAAGCTAAGCGACTTGGGTTTGCAAATTCCAAGAGCCGAAAACAGAGGTCCTCATTTTATAGGTGCAAAACTACCTTCTGAAGCACCCACTAACATTCTAGAAACCTTAGCAGAGAAAAAAATATTTATCTCTGAGAGAGGTGGGAATTTAAGAATAACACCTCACCTATGGAATAATACAAACGATTTTGAGCGTTTCACAGAAACATTAAGGAAAATATTGTGAAAACATTTTTCATTGATCCACCTGAGTTTTCAAAATGCACCTTTGGTCATTATTTATGGGCGAGTTAACATATTTGCTCACTGGGTAAGATTTTATTTTTTCAAGCAGATTAGAAGAAGAAATTTTTTGCTTGTTTTTTAGCCAATAGGATGTCTCCCCCTGATCTAACAACATTGGCTGCCTATGGTGGATGTTAGCGAGGCTTGGATGGGCATCGATTGTTACTATAGCTGCTCCTGATGCATTTCTAATACCGGCAAAGTAAAAAATATTCTGATCGGCGTGAATAAATATTGGTTGCTTTTCGCCTGTGGTGGTTTTTTTCCATTCAAACCAACCATCTGCGACGAATACGCAGGTTTCATAATCCTTGAAACTAGGCTTAATATCCAAACTTTCATATTTGGCATTTATTAAATTCATAGGCTTTTTTGCCCAATTAGGAGAATACCCCCACTCTAAAAAATCTGGTCTCATCTCCTGACTAAAAATTAATGTGCAGTGTGAGGGAGCAATGTTATATGAAGGTTCAATTAAAACATCATGGAAGTCTTTAACTTCTATAAAGTTTGAAAGCACAAACCTTCCACACATCCTAACCTCGAATATTAGTCTTTGACCATTTGTGTAAAAGAGAATACCAACAAAGTAGAAAGAAAATAAATGAAAAATATACAGGCAATTTTTTGGATGGTGGTTACCACGCTTCTCTTTGCAATTGTTACGGGCATAGTAAGATATATAGGCAGTGATATTCCTGCACCCGTAGCTGCATTTATCCGATACATAATTAGCACAATATTCTTCATCCCATTAATAGTAAAAATGTTCATTTTAGAACGGAATAAAAACAATAGACAGTTTTATTGGGCTAGAGGTTTAGCGCATGGCTTTGGGGTTATTCTTTGGTTTTTTGCGATGGCAAGGATCCCGGTCTCTGAAGTCACAGCAATAGGTTATATAACGCCAATTTTCGTATCAATAGCTGCCTTTATTTTTCTAAAGGAAAAATTCTCCGCAAGCATCATAGGGGCATTAGTAATTTGCATGATCGGTATGATCATAATTATAAGGCCCACCGCTAGTGGCATTGCAACCGGACAGTTGTCTATGGTGATAGCAACACTGTTCTTTGCTGCCTCATATATACTGGCAAAAAAGCTCTCATCAACCGAGAGTACTCTTGAAATTCTCGTTGCTCTCAATTTCATTGTAACTATTACTTTAGCTCCCTTTGCGGTAGTTTTTTGGGTAACGCCAAGTCTTCAGGACGTTTTATTTTTGGGTATTGTGGCTTTGTTTGCAACTGCCGGCCATTTTACCATGACAATGGCTTTAAAGCTTGCTCCTATTACGATCACGCAACCTATTTCCTACGTACAAATAGTTTGGGCTTCGTGTATAGGATTTATCTTCTTTGAAGAAACCATTAGCCTTTGGTTCTCTATAGGGGCTTCATTGATTATACTATCGTCAGCGTACGTAACCTACACTTCGTCTAAACAAAATAAAAATATAAATAATCTGGTAGCCAAAGACTGATCATTTTACGAGTCAGCATCGCTTTTATCTTCAAGACCGGTTATAGTTAAAAAATGAAAAGTTTAGACAAAATGCTCTATTCGGTAAGTGATAACATAGCAATACTCACTATAAATAGACCAGAGAGACGCAACGCGCTTGATGCAGAAACATTGGAACAGATAAATATTTTAATGGACAGAGCAGAAAATGATGAAAAAGTAAGGGTAATATTAATCAATGGTAAAGGCGACACCTTTTCCTCTGGGTTTGATTTGAAAGATCAAATGGAGAAAGACCCTCGAGGTGAGCAATGGAAGCCAATTCTGGAACTAGACTACCAAACTATCATGCGATTTTGGAATAGCCCAAAGCCGACTATAGCAGCAGTAAAAGGGGCGTGTTTAGCTGGAGCATTTGAACTATCTCTCGCGTGTGATTTTACGATTTGCGCAAGAGACTCATTTTTTGGAGAACCTGAACTTAAGTTTGGTGCTGGAATAGTTACGATGGTGTTACCCTGGGTAATAGGAATGAAAGCGGCAAAAAAAATAATTTTATTAGGTCAAGACAACATAACTTCATCAACAGCTTTAGAATTAGGAATTGTCAGCGAGGTAACAACGAATGCTCGTCTCTTGAAGAGATCAATGCAAGTTGCAAAACACATTTCTGTAATTGATCCAAATTTAGTCAAAAAAACTAAAAAGGCTATTAACCAAAGTTTTGAAATAGCTGGACTACATCAAGCATTGGAAAAGAGCCTTGAAATAGACTACCAGATAGAATCCAAAGGATCACCAGACAAAAAGAAATTTATGGAAATTGCTAGAAAAGAGGGAATGAGAAAAGCTATAAAGTTTAGAGATTCCCGTTTTCCGATCGATGAATAATCCAATCGTACTAATAGTCATTGCCCAAATGTTCGGGACCTCTTTATGGTTCAGTACCAATGGCGTACTGAAGCAAATTGAAGGAATATGGTCTCTATCGGTTAGTGATCTTGGTAATTTAACAAATTCTGTGCAGTTCGGTTTCATTATAGGTACGTTATTATTCACTATTACTGGATTTGCTGACAAATTCAAACCATCACGAATTGTTATGCTTTGCTGTTTCTTAGGGGCAACATTCAACGCTTTCATCATATTTGGAGAAATACCTTTTAGCTTTGTTATTTTTTCCAGATTAGTTGTTGGGATAGCTTTAGCTGGCATCTATCCCATTGGTATGAAACTCATAATTAGTTGGGATCCCCAAAAGGCACCCAACACGCTAGGCCTTCTTGTAGGCATGCTTGTTCTGGGCTCCTCATTACCTTATCTAATAAGAGCTTTGGGTATTTCATTTGATTGGCAATATACCGTTATTTTAACTTCGGGGCTATGCTACATTGCAGGAATAACGATATATCTTATAGGTGACGGGCCCCATTTAATTACGAATAAAAAATCTTCTTTTCGTCTGTTAGATCAATTCAGTGAGCTTTTAAAAAACAAAAATTATTTAGCCTCTGCAGTTGGCTATTTTGGGCACATGTGGGAGTTATATGCTTTCTGGACTTGTGTGCCTATTCTTATATCAATATCAATCTCACAACATCAAATCCATGATCAAGAGTTTTTGGTTTCACTGCTGAGCTTCCTAATTATTGGATTGGGCTTTGTAAGTTGTGTTTTGGGTGGGATTTTAGCGAAATCTCTAAATAGCAGTAGAATTGCCTCACTTTCGTTAGCCTTCAGTCTATCAATATGTGTAATCTATCCCCTTGCAGGCAATCTTTACTTTTTTATTGATTTAGGTTTATTAATAGTGTGGGGGTTTTTCGTTATTTCAGACTCACCCCAATTTTCTGCAATTTCCGCCAGAGTTTGTCCGCAACATCTAGTTGGGACGGCTTTAACTACTCAGAATTGTATTGGCTTCTCGATAAGTATGATCACTATTTTCTTAACCACCAGCTTTTATGAGTCTCTTGGTCTTTATTTTGTTTGGATCTTACTTCCAGGACCTGTCTTAGGTTTAATATTTTTTTGTCGTCAATTTGGATTTTTAAAACTTAAAACAATCTGATTATTTGAATAAAATTTATTTTTCACTCAAAACTTTCGTTATTGGTAAGTGCTTGCCGAAAAAGCAATCTGAGAAAAGGATCAAGAGTTGACAATTTTTTATTGAGAGTTGCTTTTGGAATGATCAATACGGATGACTTTTCCAATGCCCTCGCAGTGAATAGTCGTACGTTGTTTCCTAATATGGAATTCCACACACCAAAAACCTGCATTGAGTTAACAGTCTGCTTTTCTGTCAGTTTTCCATCACCTGCTTTTTTAAAGAGCCGTACTTTGCCTATAGACAAAATATATCCATCGCCTGTAGGTTCGCCTTCCTCATAGATAATTTGGTCTTTCTCAAAACTCATAGAAGAAAGTACATTTTTTAATTGTTCAACAGCATTTAAATCCATGTTGGCGTTCCATGCAATTGCAACCGCATATAGTGTTTGATTTAAATGAAAAAAAGTCAAGAAATTTACGTAAGGGAAACTTTTTCCTTTGTCTTATTTCGTTGATATTCCCTAAAAAACAACCCCCACCCTCCAAGGATTATAATAATAATCCCTGATAAAGATAAATAATCTGGAATATTACCAAAAAAGAAATAACCATTTATTATTGCTAAAATTAACAAAACGTACTCGGTTGGCCCATTGGTTATTGGAGATCCAACTTGGTAAGCATGAATCAGCGATGTCATGCCAAGAGTTCCAAAAATTGATAATATAGCAATTGAAATGAGAATGTAATAATCATCAAAGTGAATTGAACCAAATACAAATCTCCATTCCTCTTTATCTATATATTCTAAGGGAAGTACTAAAATCATCACATAAGTGACTAGTGAAAGAAGTAGGCTAACGGAATACTGCTGAAATGCTTGAAGAAACGCGTTCTCATTCTCTCGAGTATACTTAGATATTATCATTGCTACAGCATAACAAAACGCTGTGAATAAAGGCGCCAACATAAAAAAACTAAATTCAGACTCTTTGAAAGGTTTTACTATAAAAAATACCCCAATGAACCCAAGAAGTATGATCAAAATTCTCACAAAGCCAATTCTCTCTGATAAAATTATCGCAGACAAAATAGTGATGAAAAACGGTGCGGCAAAAAACAGCGCTGTTACCGTGGAAAGTGACAATTTTTCTAAACTTATAAAGAAAATAAAGAAACCGAAATGCATTAGCACGCACCTTATTAATGTCAGCTTCGGATAAAAGGGAATTATTTTAAAGTTATAATTTGAAAACTTTAAGATACTCAAAGTAACTATTATCCCAACTACTGCACGTGTTATGAAAAGCTGAAATATGGTTGTGTCAGCAGCAATTATTTTTACAGCCAAGTCATGGAAGCTGTAAAGAAGCATTCCAATTACTATGAAAATCATTCCTATTTGATTGGTATTCGTTCTCATTTTAAAAAAAAGATAAAAAATTAAATTGTAGGACTTCGGGTATTATTAATCTATCCAAAAAATTTAATTTAGCCTGACGGTATATGAAAAAGAGAAGTTGCTTCCAGAGTTAGCAGGTAAAGCTGTAGTAGTATTTATTGATGAGTTTAATCTGTTTCGTTGCTCTATTTTATTTAAGTCTCTTTTGTTTTCCATACAGAGTTTATAGGCCTTTGTATTTACTTGAAACCCTGCCCTCTGGCATTCAGTAGAAAAGGTATTTTCTAGTCTAGCCTTGTATTCTTCATTGCTCATGCAACCAGAAAGCCCAACAAAGGTTATCAGAGTGACTTGAATAAATTTGAACCACATTATTTTAAAATCTTTTCGCAAAAAAAACCCATCCAACTTTCCTTGTCACCAGCCAAACCTACACTCCACCCCTCAGTGAAGTTTTTAGTTTGAAAATTTGCTTTTTCAAGAAATTTCTCCGCTTCCTTTTTTTGATAGTAGCTATAAAACCTACCTAACCTGTCACGACATTCCCCTTTTCCTCGTTTAAGACTTAAAAAAAGAAGTCCCTCTTTCTTAAGAGCAAAAAATAGTTTCTTCAAAATATCACGAAATTGTTTTTTTGGTGTGTGGAGTAGGCTAAAATTGGCCCAAATTGCATCATAAAAATTATGCTCATCTATCTCATCAAAAGATATATTTCTTGCCTTAATTTTTAATAAGGATTCCGCTGCTTTTACCATCTCTTGAGAGGCATCTATAGGGAAGGGAGCGAAGCCTCTTTTCAAAAGCGCAAGTGACGCGGAACCTGTACCACAACCAAGATCAAGCACCTTTCCCTTACTAACTATCTTTTTCATAAAAAGATCAAGATTTGTATCTTTAGCCTCTTTTGACATAAGTTCTTTGTAATCTGAAATGCGCTTATTATATGTGTCTACAGTTTCTTGATCAGCACTCATTAAATTCAGAACTCCATGGGCTCGAATGCATCAGATTCTTTTGCTTTTTTCCATAATGTAACTGATTTGAAATCCAGCCACCATGCATGAATTTCTAAAATTTGTTTATTTATCGCATTATATATCCAAGGATAACTGAGCAAATTATTGTAGGAATATACCACAACTGCTCTTTCTGAATTCACTTCGATATTTTCTTTTTTGTCATTAAAATCAATTTCAGACAACGCAGGTTTAGCAATATCAACCCAGCTTTCTATAAAATCGGTTAATTGGTCTTTTGTATCTACTTCTTTATTATTGATTTTCTTACACAAAGCTGCAACACCACCACAGTGCGCATGCCCTAGCACAATAATGTCTTTCACCCTTAAATTTTTCACAGCATATTCTAAGGCTGCACCGGTGCTTACGCTATTTTTGGAAGTGAACGGAGGAACAAGATTTGCTACATTTCTAACAATAAATAAGTCGCCTGGACCCGTACCGAACAGCATAGACGGTTCTACACGTGAGTCCGAGCAACAAATAACCATCGTTTTTGGAGACTGCCCATCCTTAGCAAGTTTCTGAAGAATTTTACCCTTTTTTTCAAAATAGGTGGCTCGAAAATTTTTAAATCCGGTTTCCAGTTCTTTAACCATTTTATAAAACGCTCCTGAACTCCTTTTTAATTCTGACTACTGTCGTGAAGCTATCTTGTATTCGGTTTCTTGGCTAAGTGCAATTTTATTTGACAATTATACCTTTTGAAGACATACAAGCTTTTGGATCCCGCAAATATAGAATGCAGTTGTTAAAAAACATTAATCTTTTTTGACGTTAATGGATTGAAATTGAGCTAACTTATTAATCTTTGAAATTTGTAAATGTTACCCCAAAATTCTAAATTTTCCTATTTGTTACTTCTTTCAGGGCTGGTAATAATCTTCTCATTTTCCTATAACATTTATAAAGAATTCTCAGGATCTGCAAGCTGTAATGAATCGACTAATTTTATTGACGGATTAGGCGGACCAATAGAATTAATTGATCAGAATGAAAGTTTTTTTTCTTTAGAAGATCAAGATACTAGACTTTCTTTGGTTTATTTTGGATATAGTTATTGTCCTGATATTTGTCCCTACGATTTAGAAAGAAATGCATACGTGAAAGACATAATGGATGAAAAGCAGTTGGACATTAATTTAATCTTTATTACTATTGACCCATCACGAGACACAGCAGATCGCTTGAAAGATTTCTCTGAATTCATTCATGACTCAATGATTGCTTTAACCGGATCAAAGGATGAAATAGATTCCCTGAAGAAAGAATACGGGGTTTTTGGGAGATCAAATAAAATTGATAACGAAGATCAGTCGTATTTAGTTGATCACTCAACCTTTTCATATCTCATAAATAAAGATGGTCGAGTTTTAACTTTTTTTAATAGAAGGGAAACGCCCGAAAAAATGTCTGAAAAGATCGAATGTTTTTATTAGAATATAAAAGTACTAATCTAATATTTAAGCTTGGTTTTTATTGTTAAGACATATAAAAATATGCTAATAATATCATTACAAATTTTATCATTAGGATTTGATATAAATGGCTCTACACTGCCCTGGGTGGATACTCTGCATATTTTGCGCAAATACCGCCAGAGAAACCTTGATTTCCTCTGCACCCATAAACACAATTGTCAAAAAGTATTCGAAAGCTATCGATGAACATTACTCAGAAATATCACCCGACTTTATTCAAGTCTGTGCAGAAAAAATGCTTGCGTCTCTTGTTGAGGTCGATGCTGGAAGTGCAGCGGAAGAGATAATTCGAGGATACATTCATAAGAAAATAAAGAGCAAAGATGATGGTTCAGTAAGAAAGTTATCTGGAATATTTTCCTCTGAATTTAAAGGGGAAAGAACCCCTACAGGCACAGAAAAATATATTGTGACAAACTTCAGAGCTTTTTTATTTTCAATGAGATCGGGATCTAAAGGTCTCCCTCCACCTGGTTGGCAAGTGGATCAGGTCCAAGATTTAGATTGGGTTGGTGATGTCATGATGCAAAAAGTTTCAATAATGGATGTATAGCAATAAAACTATAGCTCAATTCCAATATTTTTTGCTTTATATCAACAGGTCCTTTGAAATACGATTTTGCTCTTAATTTTTCACAATTTTCATTTTCTATGAGCCTAATGATCTAGTTTGACCCTACGTCCTATTAATATTGAATTGATTTTTATTACTACAGTGTTAACGTCTAAACTTCCTATTTGCAATAAACAAAGGTTGTAAGGTCATGTCAAACTACTGTCCAGAATGGATATTGGGAGTAGCGATTGGGGTGATTGTAGGCGATGCACTCACCGGCAGCACCTCAATTTTAGCTAATGCACAGAAATACAGTGATGGCTTATCGAAACATTATGAAGAAGTTAGCAAGGATTTCCTAAATGATTGTGCGAACGATATACTTGCAGAGTTGAATGATATCGGGATTGATGAATTCACTCCTCGATTTATTAAATCGTTTGTTTTCAACAAGATAAAGTTTAAAGAAAACGGGAGCTCGAGGCGTTTCAATGTATTTTTTAACCAATTTAAGGGAGAAAAAGCAGCGGTAACTTCCAAAAAAATTGTAAGCTCGTTCAAAGCTTTTGTATTTAGGTGTAGAGCTCAAAAAGTATCCTTAGCGCCCAAGAATTGGAGCATTCATCAAGAGGAACAAATTGATTGGCTTTTGGCTTTGGTACAGCAGGAAGCGCCTAGGTTGTCAGGTTAGCCTTAAAACCTATAAATTTGATAATTATAGATCGGCATGAAAACTGATCTAGCGTTAACTCAGGACATTTAATTAGTAAAATCCCAGCCAAGTGTAGTAACATTTTACAATATTAAACAAGTTCAGGAGAGAATCATGCCTAAATTGATTTTAAACAGGCGGGAGTTCGCCGTTGGAAGTGCCGCTTTAGTTACTGCTATTAGCTCTTTACCTGTAATGGCAAGCGGCAAACTTAAGGTGGCCGGTATATATACGGTGCCGACACAACAGAAATGGGTAGCTCGATTACACCTTGCATTAGATGCAGCAGCAAAGCGGGGTGAGATTGAGTATGTATATTCGGAGAGCACGGCAAATACAGACTATGTGAGAGTAATGCGGGAATATTGTGATAGTGGCATAAATATGATTGTTGGAGAAGCCTTTGGTATTAGTAAAGAGGCCAGAAAAGTCGCTGATGACTACCCAGAAATTGCTTTTCTGATGGGTGATCCCTTTAAGCCACATGGAAATAATTTTTCTGTTTTTGATAATTACATACATGAACCTTGCTATTTAATGGGAATTGTTGCGGGCCATATGACAAAAGCTAAAAAAATAGGTATGGTTGGTGGATATGCCATCGGTGAAGTTAATAGACTATTTCATGCTTTTATGAATGGAGCAAAATCTGTTAAGCCAGACATTAAATTTAAAGTCACCTTTATTGGATCATGGTACGACCCACCAAAAGCGAAAGAGGCAGCGTTTGCACAGATTGAAGCTGGCTGCGATATTCTTTACGCGGAGAGAGCAGGTGTAGTTGATGCGTGCAGAGAAAAAGGCATTTTAGCATTTGGAAATGTAAATGATATGAACAAAGAGGAAAATGGTACAGACGTAGTTGTTACCTCAGCCCTTTGGCATATGGAAGGCGCCATAGATCATGCTATAGCCAAGGTGAAGTCAGGCACCTTTTCCTCAGAGGAATATCATAATTGGACTATGATGGCCAAAGGCGGTGCATCTCTAGCTCCATATTATGAGTTTGAAAGTAAGATACCATCTGCAGTAAAAGAACAAGTGGCTACTCTTGCGGATAATATTAAAAAGGGTAAGTTTACCGTAGAAATAAATGACGTCGAACCAAAGTCTACCTTCTAAATAAAACACCACTCCCATTCAACAGAGTGGGAGTGGTATTTTGATAATGACTGCACTCCTAAAAGTAGAAAAAATTACAAAAAAGTTTGGCGATTTTTATGCCAATAATAAAATTAGCTTTGATGTAAAAACGAGCGAGGTGTTGGCAATTCTAGGAGAGAATGGTGCGGGTAAAACAACCTTGATGAATATCCTTTTCGGTCACTATACACCGGATACTGGTAATGTATATTTTGAGGGGAATGCAATAGAATTTGGTAATACCAGTTATGCTATCAAGCTTGGAATTGGAATGGTCCATCAGCACTTTACTCTAGCTGAAAATTTGACCGTTTTAGAAAATATTATTATAGGTAGGCAGTCAATTTTCTCTTTGTCCTTACCCAAAAGGCACGCTAGAACAAAAATCTTAGAGTTATCGAAAAAGTTTGGTTTGGCTATTGATCCCGATGAGCTTGTTGCTAACTTATCGGTTAGCGAAAAACAGAGAATAGAGATTTTAAAAACTCTTTTTTTAGACTGCAAGCTACTAATTTTAGATGAGCCTACTGCGGCCCTAACCCCTCAAGAAACAGATGCTTTATTCTCAACTATTCGAAATATGGTTAAGGCAGGGTTATCGGTAATTTTAATTTCACATAAACTCAACGAAATACTTGCCGTCAGCGATCGAATAATAGTATTGAGAAACGGCTCCTCTGTTGGTGAAACAGATACCAATTCTGCTAACAGAGAAGAAATTGCTGAAATGATAGTTGGAAAAAAAATAGACTATCCTCAAAAAACAAAAATATCTAGAAAATCAATGATCCTGAGCTTACTAGACATTTCGTATAACAAAACCGATGCACCAAACTTAAGCGCGATCAATCTGAATTTGTATGGTGGTCAAATACTAGGTATTGCAGGTGTTGCTGGAAATGGTCAAACCACTTTAGCAAAAATCCTGTCGGGACATTTGAAGGCAACTCGGGGGAAGATTATCTTTGAGGGAGCTGGAAATGTCTTGGTATCACCAAAAACATTTATGGATTTGGGTGTTGCCTATATACCTGAAGATCGAAATAGTGACGGAATAGTCGGAGATATGGAGATTTGGGAAAATGCCATTATGACAGAAATGGATGACCGATTTTTTAGAAATAGCCTTGGAATTATAAACAGAAAGGCCTCGTTTGATAGAAGTAAAGAGCTTTGCGAAACATATGATGTAAGAATGCAATCAATTAGACAGCGAAGCAGATTGCTTTCTGGTGGAAATGTACAAAAGCTTCTTCTAGGGCGTTGGCTAATGAGAAAGCCCAAAATAATAATTGCTTGTCAGCCAACCCGTGGGCTAGATGAAGGGGCGATAGCTTCTATACAGAAATTACTTCTCGCAGCTCAGCGGAATGGGTCAGCTATCGTTTTAATATCAGAGGATCTAGATGAATTACTCTCTATGTCCGATGATATTGCGGTTATGTATAAAGGCAGTTTATCTAATTCCATAAAAACTAGTACTACAGATAAACTTTCTATTGGACTTCAAATGGCAGGTGAAGGTTTCTAATGTTAAAGTTTAGACTAGAAGAAAGAACTAAAAGCCCCTACTGGCTTATAATATTATCTCCTTTTATAGCGATATTAGTCGCAATAATTTTAGCTGGCATTTTAATTGTTCTTGCAGGAGCGAATCCATTTGAGTCTTATTACCAGTTAATTATTGGGGCCTTTGGATCAAAAAATTCATTTGCAGAAACACTTGCTCGAGCAACACCGATAATTTTGACAGGCCTCGCCGCGTCGATAGCTTTTAAAGCAAAATTTTGGAATATTGGAGCGGAAGGCCAGTTGTATTTTGGAGCGTTAGCAACAACTTTTTTTGGCACTGGATTAATTGTCTTACCTAGCACCCTTATGATCCCATTTTTATTTGTTATGGGGGCGCTTGCTGGGGGTTTACTACTTTTACCTTTGGTACTATTGAAACTCTATTATAAAGTTGATGAAGTAGTAACCACCCTATTGTTAAACTTTGTAGTAGTTTTGCTTGTAAGCTATTTATTAGAAGGCCCTTGGAAGGATCCGATGTCATTGGGTTGGCCTCAAGGAAAATCAGTAATTGACGAAGGTGTTTTACCTCAAGTTCTTTCAAAAACTAGACTTCACCTTGGTTTTATTATTTCTGTCTTTTTAGCTTTTTCTGTTTGGTTTATTTTAAGTAAAACTGTGATCGGGTATCGCATTAAATCAGTTGGATTAAATGCCTCAGCTGCTTCACATGCAGGTGTGCCTATTTTCAAGACTGTATTAATCGTAGCAATTCTCAGCGGTGGGATGGCTGGAATGGCAGGGGTAACTGAAACCGCTGGGTTGAAAGGTTACCTTACTTTGGATCTATCTCCTGGGTTTGGGTATGCAGGAATAGCTGTTGCAATGCTTGCTAATCTTAACCCTATAGGAGTGATATTTTCAGGAATCTTTTTAGCATCAATTTATGTTGGCGCGGATGCGATGAGTCGAGCGATGAACGTGCCCACATATTTGGCAGATGTAATAGTTGCGTTGACTGTATTGTGCATACTTTTAAGCCTTGTATTTGTTCACTACAGAGTATTGTTTTTCGGAGCTAAAAAAGATGATTGAATTCATAGAAATAATTTTCACTGCTGGATTTTGGGCAGCAACTATAAGAATAGCCTGTCCTCTAATCCTTGCCACAATTGGAGAAGTATTATGTGAACGAGCAGGCGTTTTGAACCTTGGCATAGAGGGAATAATGTCAATTGGTGCAATGGTTGGATGGATGACCGTTTATCTTGGAGCCGACCTGTATACGGGAATATTGGCCGCTCTAGTTATCGGTGGAATTTTTGGGCTTCTACATGCTGTATTTACTGTTTATTTGGGGGCATCACAGCATGTTACAGGCATTGGAATAACAATGTTAGCATCATCACTAGGTTTTTTTTGCTTCAAGCTCATTTTACCAGCATCAACAACGCCACCTAAAATCAAACCCTTCCAACCCATTGATATCCCTTTTTTATCGGAACTGCCTTTTTTAGGCCCAGCATTCTTTCAGCATACGCCCTTTACTTACTTGGCAATTTTAGTTGTAGTATTTGCATTTTGGTTAATGAACTCCACACCTCTCGGCCTTTCAATAAAAATGGCTGGCGAAAACCCCATGGCACTTGAAGCACAGGGAATTGATGTCTTTTTAGTAAGAACTATTGCAGTGGTATTGGGAAGTGCATTGATGGCGGTGGGGGGCGCATACTTAACATTGTCTGCATTTGACGCATTTTATTTCGGAATGATAAATGGAAGGGGATGGATTGCTATTGCTTTGGTAATATTTGCATCATGGAAACCTGAACGAGCTCTGATAGGAGCACTTCTTTTTGCAGGACTGGATGCATATCAAGTGAGAGCTCAACAATTGGCTGGAGCCATTATTCCTTATCAATTTTTTCTCATGCTTCCTTTTTTGTTGAGTATTGTTGCAATGGTAATTGCAGCCAAAAGAACAAGATATCCAAAGGCACTCTTGATCCCATTCCGACGTGGTGAAAGACATTAAAAAAAAGAGAGGAATTGCATGACTGATTTATTGGTAAAAAACTGCTTATTATTACAAAAAAAAACTCCCCAAGATATTTTAATCAAGGGAGGCGTTATTAAAGACATAGCATCAAAAATTACTGTAGATAACATTCCCAGCATAGACGCTGATTTTCACTTTGTTACTCCCCCATTTGTTGACAGCCATTTTCATATGGATGCAACACTAAGTTATGGACTACCGCGTGTGAATAAAAGTGGCACGCTACTTGAAGGAATAAAACTGTGGGGAGAATTGAAGCCAAATCTCACTGCTGATGCTATAAAGGAGCGGGCTCTAAAGTTTTGCAAGTGGGCAATAGCTAGAGGAACATTAGCAATTCGAAGTCATGTCGATGTCTCTGGCCAAAACCTAGTAGGCGTTGAAGCACTGCTCGATGTCAGAGAACAAATGAAAGATTTTATTGATATACAATTAGTTGCTTTTCCACAAGATGGTTTATTTAGAGCCAATTGTTTGGATAACTTGAAAGCAGCTCTGGACATGGGAGTTGATGTAGTTGGTGGAATTCCTCACTTTGAGAGAACTATGGAGGAAGGACATGAGTCGATCCGTATGCTTTGTGAGATTGCCGAGAAGCGTGGTCTTCTTACAGATCTGCATTGCGATGAAACAGATGACCCTCTGTCGAGGCATGTTGAGATACTCGCATTGGAAACTACCAGACTTGGGCTAAAGGGGCGAGTAGCGGGTTCTCACCTCACCTCTATGCACTCATTAGACAATTACTATTTCACAAAACTTATATCATTACTAGTTGAAGCTGATCTAAATATTATAGCCAATCCATTAATTAATATTACGATACAAGGAAGGCAAGATAATTACCCGAAGAGAAGAGGATTAACTAGAATACCAGAACAACTTACTGCAGGCCTTAAGGTTGCATTTGGACATGACTGCGTTATGGATCCATGGTATCCTCTCGGCTCTCATGATATGCTAGAGGTTGCACACATGGCCTTACATTGCTGTCACATGACGGGCGTTGATGAGATGATATCATGCTTTAATGCAGTGACGGCTAATGCTGCCTCCATACTTCATTTAGACAATTATGGTATAGATAAGGGTTCAAACGGAGACTTAGTAGTTTTGCAGTGTAAAGACCCTATAGAAGCGATACGCTTGAAGCCTGCAAGGCTATTTGTTGTAAGACGCGGTAAAATTATAAGCTCTACAGATCCGGTAAACTATGAACTCAATTTAGGCTCAAACACGGAGAGTGAAGATTTGCTTTTTAAAGGCTAATCTCCTTTTTATTCAATGAATATCCATGTTTTATTTGAGATTTGGAAAACCAAGACCTTTACAATTTTCTTTATTGCAGGTTTCCTGACTAGCGTAGCCCGATGGTTCGAAGTCTTTCTGTTTTCAGTAATTGCATGGAAGCTCACTGGGAATGCTTCCCTGGCGGCACTTTTAATAATGGTGAGATTGCTTGGGGTCGCAGTAACTGGGGTAACTTTTAGTTTTGCCGGAGCATTCGTAGTAAGAAAAAAAGTTGTAATGGGTGCAAGTTTAATCTGTTCATTATGCTCCTTACTTGTTTTTGTCTACTCACAAACAGGTTTAGGCATAAATGTTTTCTTACTAGCACTACTTTCTGCGATGAGTGGCTCGCTATGGAGCATTGATTTTTCATTTCGAAGACCTATGCTAGCCGATGCTCTACCCAAAGATTTAATTTCAGCTGGAGTTTCTATGGATGTTTTGTCTAGTCATGCTACGAGAATATTAGGGCCTTTATTTGGTGGCATTTTTTTGACTTATTTTGACCTTAATGCCGGTACTTTTTTTTTATTTCTTCTGTACGCACTATCGGCCTTTTTAGTTTCAACTCAAAAGGGGGATAGTTTAACAAGCAATACAAATACATATACACAATCACTAAAAAAGGTTATTAGACAAACAAAGAACGACGTTAATTTGTTTTCCGTAATATCTTTGACTTTTGTTTTCAATATTTTCGCTCTCCCCTTTATTGCATTAATAAGTCTATTGCTTATTGAAAAATTTAATCCCAATGAATTGTATATCGGGATATTCACTTCCTTAGAAGGGATTGGAGCTCTATTAGGTGGAACTGCAATAACTGTTATTTCGATTAGTCGAAAATTGATCAGCTTTATAGCCTACCTAGCAATTATTTTATTATCTATTTCTCTGGCTGCTTCAAGCGAGTCGATTTTCTTGTATATCTTAGCTATATTGATTTTCGGAATGGCTACTGCTTGTTATTCCGCGTTACAAAGTACAATTATCTACATTAATTCAACTCCAGAGCTCCGTTCCTCAACTTTCAGTTTGCTTACAATAGCTATTGGTTGTGGAGCTTTTGGATCGTTAAACATTTATTTAATGTCAGATTTTTTTACTACTGAAAATATTTCTCATATTATGGCGATTGAAGGGTTATTTGTTAGTTTGTTTTTTATAATTATCGCCTCTACATGGTTCCCAATGTCCAAATTCTTTGAAAAACAACATTAGAAGCGCTTAGTTTTTATTATGCATTCAGTTGAAAAATGCTTTATAGAATTCTATTTTGCTGTACCTTTAAGCTATGAACGTTAATGAAAAGCACACAAAATATAAACCATCAGAATCCGTTTCTTTAAATAAAAGAACTTGGCCTGGTAAAGCTATTACAAAACCTCCAATTTGGTGCAGCGTTGACCTTAGAGATGGGAACCAAGCCTTAGTTGAGCCAATGGATACAACCCGCAAGCTTAGGATGTTTGAAACACTGGTTTCCATGGGTTTTAAAGAAATTGAGATCGGCTTTCCATCTGCTTCTGACACCGACTTTCAATTTTGTCGACACTTAGTAGATAAACAACTTATACCGGATGATGTAACAGTACAGGTGCTCACACAAGCTAGAGAACACTTAATTGATAAGACATTTGAAGCTTTAGAAGGTTGCAAGTCGGCAATTTTACATCTTTATAACTCTGTATCTACTTTACAACGTAGGGTTGTTTTCAAACAAGATAGGGAAGGAGTTAAGAAAATTGCGGCAGACGGCGCGGCAATGGTATTTGAGAGATTGAAACATTTGCCGAACACTGCTCTCACCCTTCAATATTCTCCTGAAAGTTTTACGGGAACTGAACTCGATTATGCACTAGATGTTTGTGAAACCGTATTAGATTGCTGGAAGGCATCAAAACAAAACAAAGTAATTATAAATCTGCCAGCAACTGTAGAGATGTCTACCCCCAATATTTATGCAGACCAGATTGAATGGATGAGCAATAATTTTACTGATAGGGATCGGGTTATTTTATCTTTACATCCACATAACGATAGAGGAACAGGAGTTGCCGCAACTGAGCTTGGTTTGATGGCAGGAGCCGATAGAGTTGAAGGAACACTATTTGGAAATGGAGAGCGAACAGGAAACGTAGATATTGTGACTTTAGGACTAAACATGTTTACCCAAGGTATTGATCCAGAGCTGGATTTTTCTGATATAAATAACCTTATTGAAACTGCAGAGTTTTGTAACCAGCTACCTGTACATCAACGTCATCCCTATGCAGGCCTGTTAGTCCATACAGCGTTTTCGGGAAGCCATCAAGACGCAATTAGAAAGGGAATGGAAGCAATTTCAAAATCAAATGACCATCATTGGGAAGTTCCATATTTACCTATTGATCCTAGTGATATTGGTAGAACTTATGAAGCAATCATACGAGTAAATTCGCAGTCGGGAAAAGCTGGTTCTGCTTGGTTATTAGAGCAAGAACATAACATAAATATACCACGAGGAGCTCAAATTCAATTTAGCGAGGCTGTACAGAACATCGCTGATAAGACAGGAAAAGAAATAACTTCAGATATGATTTGGGGTATATTTGAGCAAGAATTTTTGGAAAAAGGTACGTTTTCTCTACTCAAATTTAAAAGTAAGAAAATGTCAAAAGATGATAACAACGAATTTGTTGAAGCAACTATAGATCACAATGGGGAACAAATAAAAATTTCTTCAACAGGCAATGGTCCAATAAGTGCTTTCGTAAATGCGATGAGAGATACTTTCAAACTAACTTTTATGCTTAATGATTTTGGCCAAAATACAAGAAGCTCAGGATCCTCTGCAGAAGCAGCAGCTTACATAGAAATTAAAGTTCCGGATGAAAATGGCAAAAGTGTCTTCGGTGTAGGAATAGATACTTCCATTACGTTAGCACCAATCAAGGCTGTAATAAGTGCTATAAATAGAATATAATTTTTATTAGATTAGCAAGTAAGAACCATAGTATTTATTGCATTTTTTTAGTGTTTCTCTCATTATCTTGTAATGAAAAAATTTAGTCTGTTGTTTGCTTTAGTTTTTTTTTGTTCTTTTAACCCTAAAATTAGTGTGGCAGAACCTGGATTTTTTCTTCAAACACTAACTAACACTTTTGTTGATTGGGTTTTTGGCCGATTAGATACATATATCGAGGTTAAACCCGATGAAAGTGACGAACCTTTAGACAAAAAAAGTATTCAGGAACCTAACAAAAACACTTCTGAGAAAAAAGTTTCAATTAAAATAGACGAAGTTGTCAAAAGAGATGATACTTTTTATAAAAAGTTTTCCAATATCCCGTTTTCTGGACACATAGAGTCCTATCATCCCAATGGTCAACTAAAAATAATTGGAGAGTTCTCCGAAGGTAAAAAAATTGGGGAATGGGTTGAATATTACATGAGTGGAGTCAAAAAATCCGAAGGTAAGTTTGCTAACGGAAAAAAGGATGGTGCTTGGGTGTATTATTTTTTAAATACAAATATTAAAGAGAAACAATTTTTCATAAACGGTAATAAAGATGATTTGTGGGAAAAATTTGATGTACATGGGACTTTGATCCAAACAGAATCTTATCAAAATGGGAAGTGGATTATTACTACAATTAACTGAAACCATCTTATAAACTAATTTTATGGGTATCGAATCTTTTGACCTTTTCAATCCTCCATCTGATTTTATTGATAATGTTTATACGTATTATAATTTACTCCGAGAAAAATCGCCCATTCACAAAAACTCTGATGGCTCTTATATTTTAACATCGTACAAAGATCTCGTTGGGGTCTATAGAAATTTTAAAATTTGGAGCTCTGACAAAAAAACTGAATTTGGAGCAAAATTTGGTGCATCACCCCTTTTTGAACACCATACAACGTCGGTTGTATTTGCAGATCCCCCAGATCACACAAGGATAAGGAAAATTTTTCAGCAATCTTTTACTCCTAAATCGATTCTTGGTTTGGAAAAGGATATTAATAAATTAGTTGATAGTTATTTAGTCATGATGCATGAGAAAAAAAAGTTTGATTTTGTTTCGGATTTTTCTTTTCGGTTACCAGTAGATGTTGTTTGTAGCGTTCTTGGGATACCAAGCGAAGACCGACATTTAATAAGAGATTGGGCGCATAAAATTCTTGGAGCTTTGGAACCCAAACTCACGCCCAAACAATTAGATGAAGGCTCGTATGCTGTTGTAAATTTTAAGCAATATCTTAAGGATCAGATAAAATTTCGAAAAACTCATAAGGATGTTAATAAAGCTAATGAAATTCTTTCACTTTTGATTGAAGCTGAAGGTCTCGAATTATCGGAAACAGAGTTGCTTCATCAATGCATTTTTATGCTGAATGCAGGGCACGAGACGTCAACAAATATGTTGTCTCATGGGCTTAATGAGCTTATTAACAATAGAGATCAGTATAGTTTATTGCAAAAAGAGCACAGAAGGATTGATACAGCAGTCGACGAAATTCTCAGGTTTCAACCGCCAATTCAAATTAATAATCGGCGATGTTTGGAAAAGACAATTCTTGGAGATATAATAGTCCCAGAGGGAACATCAGTTCATATGATTATTGCAGCAGCCAATAGAGACCCTTCACAATTTTTTGAACCCGAAATCTTCAATATATCAAGATCACCAAACAGACATTTATCTTTTGGACTAGGTATTCATATATGTGCAGGGATTAATCTTGCTCGTTTAGAGGCGAAAGTAGCGTTTCAAGGCCTCCTATCTTCATTTAAAGAAATAAACCTACTAAAAAAACCAAATATTGCTAATCGCATTCGATTCCGAGAAATAAAAGAGATGCAGGTTGAGGTTTCTTCTTTTTGAGCCGTTTTTTTGAGAAATTTTTTAGTAAAAAAGGCTGCGTCCCCCTGCAGCCTAGTTGGGGAGGAAAGTACAAAGATTACTGCTCATTTTTGTAGACCCTAAGGCATTATTGCGAACCTTCGAAATGAAATCATAGCAAATAAATTGCAATTTGCACACAAAATGCTTTAGATAACGCGGTATGTGTTCGATTTGGAAACTAGAAAAATGATAGTAATGAAAATAACATGAGAATAATAACTATCATGTAACCAACAAATTGAACTGCGCCTCTGCCCTTTACACTGAGCTTATGATTAAGAATATTTAAAAAGAAGTAAGCAAAAACGTGAAAAATTAAGTACATCACTATGCTTAAAGGAATTAGTATCCACCAATCTAAAAAGCCGATCTTAGTTATGTTTTTTAATTTCATAATATTAGTTTACTTTTTTCCACTTAACAAAAACCATACCAAGTCTAAGAGTACCTTTTAAATCACTTTATGACTGAACTTTTTTTTTGTACTCTAATTTTTCAAAAAAATTTTTTAAGGAATTTTATATGCGTTTAAGACAATTGGTCATTGCTACGGATGAAATGGACCTACTAGCAGATAGCATTTGTGATCTTTTCGAGCTTAGAAGAACATTCAGTGATCCGGAGTTAATTGTATTTGGCTTAGAAAATGTTCTTATTCCTCTCGGTGATACTTTTTTAGAGCTAGTGACACCTGTTAAAGAAAATACATCGGCAGAGCGCTTTCTTAAGAAGAGAGGAGGTGACGGAGGCTATATGGTTATTGTTGACTCTTTAGATCTAGAAAAAGAACGAAAAAGGCTAGAAAGTGCAGAAATGGATATTGTGTGGTACGAAAATCGAAAGACAAACGGTATTCATGCTCAATCTCTTCATCTTCACCCAAAACAAGTTGGTGGTGCTATCTTATCGATAGATAATATGAATCCTACCTCGTCTTGGCTATGGGCAGGAACAGATTGGGAGAAAGACATAAATAAATCGCTGGTTAGTCACCTCTGCGGTGTTAACATCTGCAGTGCAAATCCTGATAATTTATTATCTAATTGGGAAAAAGCACTGGGTAAAAAAAGATCTAATGGATGTCATTCGATTGATTTAGCAGGTTCAAATATCAACTTTGTTGTGGATACTCAGTCTCAGTCTGAGAATGTGTCAGCTTTCCAAATTCATACTCGGAAAAAATCTAATATAGAAAAAAGAGCGCTTAGCAAAGGTTTTGTTACAAACAACAATATCCGTTTGGGAGGTGTAGACTTTCTACTAGTTGAATGAAAAATTTGCTATAAAAATATGTCTGAGTTTACTTTAAATAAATAAATTGAGAAACGATTCATTGACGTTCACAAATCTTACTCTATGTAACCGGAGGGAGATGTCAGATGATAACAGTTTTTTATGATGGTAAGTGCGGGCTATGTAGCAGAGAGATTGCCCACTACAGGAAAATTAGCCCTCCTAGCACCTTTATTTGGCGCGACATCGCAAACGAGCCAAAGCATCTAAAAGAGATAAGTGTTTCTCAAAGTGACGCCCTAAGAAGGTTGCATGTTTCTGACCAGTTAGGAACCATCTACGTTGGAGTTGATGCGTTTATAGCTATTTGGAAAAAACTTCCCAGGTGGCGTCTTTTAGCTTTATTATGTGCTATTCCAGGGGTGCGATTTATACTTGGTTTGCTTTATAATAAATTTGCTGATTGGAAGTTTTCTCGCTCGGCTCACTGTCAACTGTCGACCTAAAACAAACCCATGGAAACCTCCTTTAAAAAAACGGTTTTAGCGAAGTCGTTTCTTTTTTTACTGATAGTTTTTTGGGGTGGTTATAACTCAGCTATGGTGAATACTGTCTCAAGCAGTGAAAATGTTACTGATATTGGGAATGTGTTATTTTTAATATTCTCCATATTCTATATGCTCAACGCATTTTTTCTAATAAGACTTAAGCCTTTAGGTCGATTGACCTATTTACCATTAGTCATACTCTTTATTTTTCTTGGTTTTATAAGCGAGCTCTTTAATCCAATGCAGATAAAGAACGATTATTTTTACCTCTTTATTTTTTATATTGTTTCCCCACTGTTTTTTATAATGCAAGGGTTCGTTCTATGCATGCTAATGTCAAAAAGTTTTCGAGAAGTGTTCCACTAGCTCTAAACTATTAGTAAGTATTATCTTCAATATGCTACAAAGCAGGGTAACCAAGTCGTTATTATTACATGATTACATGGAGCTGATAAATGTTAAAATGGGAATACTTGGTGTTGGTCGAAAACGTGAGGAGCTTGAAAAGCTTGCAGGATCTAGCAAAAGATGACGAATTATATGCCGATCAACTGCGGCAAGGAAATTACGCGCCCTCTTTGAATAAATACGGTGACCAAGGTTGGGAGTTGGTAAGTGCCAGTCGCGTTGGCGGAGGAAGAGCTTTGACAGAATACGTTTTTAAGCGTCCGAAAGAATAATAAGATACTAAAAAAATGTTGATTTAGCTTTTGTATAGACTGATAATCTCTATATGAGCCTCTTTCACGGGCATAAAGCAATCAAGGTTCCTCAAAATATTACGGCATGGGATATTGATCCATATTCAAAAGAAGTATTATTAGATCCAGAAACATTTTTTAGCGCCCTACGCGAAAGAGGACCGTTCGTATACCTCAATAAATATAAGATGCTAGCTTGTGGACGGTATAAGGAGACAAAGGCGGTCTTCTCTGACCACCAAAGGTTTGTATCCTCTAGAGGAGTTGGAATTCAAGATTTTAAACTGGAGAAGCCATGGAGACCACCATCTCTGGTATTAGAAGTTGACCCCCCCAAGCATACCAGAAATCGTCGGTTTCTTACTAAAGCTCTTTCGCCAAATAAAATTGCTCAACTAAAAGATTTTTTTAAAAATTGTGCTGATGAATTGATAAATGAATTATTACAAAAAAAAGAGATAGATGGAATTTTAGATTTAGCAGAGATTTTTCCAACACGGGTATTTCCAGAAGCTGTAGGCTTAAAAAAAATCGATAAGGAAACGTTGTTAGGATACGGCGCTATGGTCTTCAATGCTCTTGGGCCTGACAATGAGTTTCGTAAAGATGCTATGGCGAAAGGCCTTTCGGTCCTTGAAAAAATAAATAAACAATGCCTTGAAGAAAATATCAGCGCAAAAGGTCTTGCAAAAGAGATTTACCGCAGCACAGCAGAACACTTTGAAGAGGACGAGTTGGCGGGGATGTTAGTGAGATCATTATTATCAGCGGGCATCGATACCACAGTGAGCGCAATTGGAAATTTGTTATGGTGCTTTGCAAAAAATCCAGAACAATTTCAACTAGTCAAAGACGATAAATCATTAGTGGGTAATGCAGTAGAAGAATCTTTACGATTAACAAGCCCTGTCAAGGCTTTTTGTCGTACATCTGCAGTAGAAACCGAGGTATCTGGTATAGCTATAGAAGAGGGAACAAAAATACTGTGTGTTTTAGGATCAGCTAATACTGACCCTGAGATGTGGGATAACCCCTATAAATACGATGTTACTAGACGAACTATAGGCCATCTGGCACTCGGGATAGGGGTTCACAATTGTGTGGGTCAGACTTTGGCTCGAGCTGAAATTACAGCACTTACAATGTCATTAGTTGAACGAGTGAAAACAATTAGGCCGGCAGGTATAGCGGCCTGGAAACCCAACAATGCTATGAGATCACTTGAAAGCCTTCCAATTATCCTTGAGAAATGACATCTAAATCACTCCAGACTTCGTAACCTCTATATCCGGAAGCTTTTGCGATATACTTACCGCCAACCTTTCCCCATTGGCTATGAAATTTCTGGCACCTTTCATATGCATCATAGTCTCTATATGTCCATATGATTGTTATTCTTATTACATCATCTCCCCAAACTCTGGAAGCACGCTGGGAAATTTGTCCGTTTTCACTTAGAAACTCTATGGCTTTCTTATTATAGAATGTTTTAAACTTTGTTAACCAATTGTCATATTGAACTTCTGAGGGAAAGGTCACCAAAACTACACTAGTAAAAATGTCTGACATTGTAATACTATCTTAGAAATTAAAAAAAAATGACAATATAAAGATCTTAAATTTGGATTGAGTTTTAATAGACTTAGCATTCAGCATTTTTGCTCATTGATAAGATACGCAAGAAAACTACTTAAACCAAGTAAAATTGAGCTCACAAGAATTAAAAAAGTCAGAAATATAGACCCAGGATGTATCAGACTAATAGCAAAATAAATATAATAACCATTGCTCTAAAAGCAGTCTTGCTTAGCACTTTACTATTCTTCCCAGCAAATAAAGGCCTATCTGATCCAAAAACCTGGGAGAATTTAGTAGAACGAAAAAACCTATTTTTTGAAAAATTCAAAAATACTCCCTTTAATGGAAAAATTGAAACATATTGGCCAAATGGCCATCTCAAAGAAACTGGAATAATTAAAAATGGTAAAAAACATAATCTTTGGGAATATTACTATAAAAATGGGAAAATAAAGGAGACCGAGTTTTTTACTCTCGGAACATTAAATGGTACAAGTGAACAGTATGGAAGTGGAGGTCAATTATATATAAAAGCGATGTATAAAAATGGAAAGTTAGACGGACCATGGATTTATATAGACCCATATGATGGTTGGCTCTATATCAAGGGTCAATATAAAGCTGGAAGGAAAACGGGGACATGGACCTTTTTTACAATATTAGGAGATATTGAAAAGAAAGAGATTTGGGAAGATGGCCAAAAAATATTTGACTCAACTGAATCAGAAAATTCTTAAAATTGACTTTTTCTAGTAAGTTAAACTTTACCGTGTCTCTAGACTAGAAAGAAGGGCGTTTAATCTCTCAGGTATCCCATTTCCTTCAAAGGTTTCTAAAACACATTCAGATTTTGATAAGAAAGTTAGCTTTTCTTCACTCCAAATCTCGACTTTTGGTACTAACCCCTCCGTTTTATTAAAGCAACCTAATGGAATGCTTACCATACCTTCCATCACTTCAGGTGCAGGCTTATTATAGACCCTTACGTGGCATTTTGAGCAAAAACAGGCTTTATTAATAAATCCACTGCCACCAGCAAATTCGTATACATTTGTTTCGCCCATGAACTTCACTTCTGTTTCCCCATACAGGCATCCTATGTTTATCGATCCGGTTATGCGTCTACAACTCTTGCAATTACATTGTACAATAAGCATTGGATCAATATCAGTTTCAAAACTAAATTGCTGACAGTGACAACCTCCCTGATGTTTCATTTTTTTTCTCCAAGAAATTGAAATAAACTACAGTATAAGACTACAGCATTATATGGTAATGTTGTATTAAAACTAACTTCAAGTAAAACTTGATTACCAGCCCAGTTAAACTATCTAGGAGGTAGGAAAGTCTGATGCAAGCGATACTACAATCCCAAGGAATTCATCACATAACTCTTAACGGAGCCGACAGGAAAACCTCTATAGATTTTTGGCAGGACGTTTTGGGAATGAAGCTTATATTTGAGCAGCCTAATCTTGATGATGAAACTGAAAATCACCTTTATTTTGATTGCGGTGACGGGCGGACGGTGACGGTTTTTACTAATGAGATACGAAAAGAAGCAAAAGAACCGCTAAAAAATCAAGTAGGATCTGTGCACCATCTAGCATTCTGGGTAAGCCAAAGTACATTGAGAATTGCAGATAAAAAATTAAAAAATAGAGGTATTGGTAGCTCAGGAATAAAAGATAGAGGGTTCATGGACTCTATATATTTCCGAGACCCACTCGGTTTGTTAATTGAATTAGCTAGTTATAAATTTGAGCCTCCTCTCGGTTGTACCTACGGGCAGGTCTTAGAAAAAGCTCACGAACTCCGCCTCGCAAGAGGTGTAAAAAATATTGAGGATGAGGATATATCAAACTCTCTTGTAATTTTAAGTGAAAAAAATACTAGATGAAAAATTCTGATATAGGAAAAAATATATTTATTCTAGGACTTCAAAAATGAAACCGGCCAACTGGATCAACCATAAACAAAAAGCTGTTGGGCCACCACCCTCTAATACACTACGTTTTTTCCACTGGGCTCTAAAGGGTAGCTTTCCTGTATTATATTTATCTGGTTTTGTTTCTATCTTAACTGGCTTAATTGAGGTATCTGCTGTGGTTCTTTTAGGGCTGCTTATAGATGCAGCGCTAGCCTCTTCAACTGATAACCCTATCAGCGGCCAAGTCTTACTTCTAGCTTCAGGTTTGCTATTTTTTTTAATAATTAGGCCAATAGTATTTGGAGCTTTTTCTTACACACAAACCGTTGTTGTCTCACCTAACATATTTAATTTGATATTATCAAGACTCCATCGATGGACACTTGGTCAGTCGGTTACGTTTTTTGAAAATGACTTCGCTGGAAGGATAGCGCAGAAAGAAATGCAAACTGCTCGCGCCGCGACAGACGTGGTCATAGAAGTTATTCATACAATTCTATTAGCCTTAGCTTCAGTTATTGGTGCAGCTCTAATGCTTACAACTGTAAATGTAACGTTGTCTGTGGGGCTCTTTTCTTGGTTAATAGGCTACATTTTTCTCATTCGATATTTTATGCCAAAGATCAGACAGAGGTCGCGTGAAAAAGCTGGCGCACGAGCTTTGGTAACTGGACAAATTGTCGATACCGTTACCAATATAAAGACAGTAAAGTTATTTGCTCATGACAAGAAAGAAGATGATGCGGCAATAGATGCAATGGATCATTTCAGAGACTTTTCTATTCACTACGGTGTAATCGCAGCGTGGTTTAGGTTCTGTTTAAATGGTCTATCGGGGGTTTTGCCTATTATGTTAGTCGGAGGAAGCCTTTATTATTGGAGCGTGGGAAATGTTACTGCCGGTGATATTGCTGCTGCAGGAGCTATTTCATTAAGGCTATCACAGATGACTGGATGGGTAAGTTTTACTTTGATGACTCTATACGCAAACCTTGGAGAGGTTGAAGATGGGGTAAAGACTCTATCTACCTCATATAAATTAGGTGATAAAGATAAAGCTCCAGACCTTTTGGTATCTAAAGGTTCTATTAATTTTAAAAACGTTTGTTTTACCTATGGCAAAAATTTAAGCGCCGTTAAAAACATTTCACTATCCATCGCACCAGGCGAAAAAATCGGACTTGTGGGAGCTTCTGGAGCAGGAAAATCTACTTTAGTGTCTCTTCTATTAAGACTCTACGAACCACAAAAGGGTGTCATCTCTATCGATGACATAAATATAAATGATATAACCCAATCGAGTCTAAGAAAGCAAATTGCAATGGTGACCCAAGAAACCGCTCTTTTTAATAGGTCTGCAAGGGACAACATTATGTATGGAAATCCTAACGCAACAGAAAATACTCTTATTAGAGCGAGTAGGCAAGCTGAGGCCCACGACTTTATCCTTGGTTTAGAGGACCATAAGGGAAGAAAGGGTTATGATGCACATCTAGGTGAACAAGGCGTTAAGCTTTCTGGAGGTCAAAGGCAAAGAATTGCTCTGGCACGATCAATTTTAAAAGACTCACCAATTCTCGTTTTAGATGAAGCAACTAGTGCTTTGGACAGTGAAGTTGAAAGCTCCATACAAAATGCACTCGAGTTAGTAATGGAGAATAAAACTGTGTTAGCTATTGCTCACCGATTGTCTACTTTAGCAAAAATGGATAGAATAATAGTCCTCTCTAATGGTCAAGTTGTTGAAGAAGGCACCCATAAAAAGCTTCTGAAGATTGGTGGCTTGTACAGACAATACTGGGATAAACAGTCAGGAGGTTTTATCACAACTGAACAGGCTGCTGAATAATAAAACAATACACATGGCTATTGTTGATTTTCTTTTGAAAGTCCCTTAATCAAAACACAACAAAAGCAATGTTTAGAAAAATAATTAGATGGAAAATAGGTCAAGAGAATGGATGAGAAAAGGTTGAGAGAGATTTATGGTCCAGCTAAAGAAAAAGCTGCAGCTAAAATTTTAGATAAATTGGATAAACACTGTATTAATTTTATCGAGAACTCATCCTTCGTTATTGTTGGCACACTAAACGAGCAAAATATTGATCTGTCACCAAAAGGTGATCCTCATGGTTTTGTAAAAGTAATAAATGAGAGGTTTTTGGAGATTCCAGATAGACCAGGCAATAACCGCATAGATGGCTTATTAAATATCCTTAAAAATAATTTTATTTCTCTTTTATTTTTAATCCCCAGCGTAAACGAGACATTGAGGGTTCAGGGTGAGGCTGTAATAAGTGAGGATATGAATACTAGGGAAAGACACAGGTTGAAAACTAATGTTCCCAAAACAGTTCTGCAAGTGAAAGTCACCCAAGCCCACTTACACTGCGGAAAATCAATGCTAAGAGGAGGCTTATGGGATCCGAGAAAGTGGCCTGGAACACGCCCAATACCAACACTTTTTGAAATGATAGAGGATCAGACCGGTATTGATTGCGAAATCAAGGATGAAAAGAAGATCTTGGCTCAGTATAAAAAAGAGCTGTACTGAAAATTAAAATCTAGCTTTTGTGTTATCAACGCAAATTGTTATATTATTGCCCTTTCTGATCAACCGTGTCATAATTGGATATACATTTTAGGGGGAAAAATGACGAGTTTGTCAACTCATCTTAGCGACAAAGAATTGTGGAAAATAAATAAGGATGAAGTTGCCTACTACAGATATATGGTTCTCAACACTCCTTTAGAAGAACTTATCGATACCGCATCGAATAAGAGAGACGATCATTGGGGTAATGTGATTACTTACTCCAGAAAAATTTTTGTCCCCTTAACAAATATGTGTAGAGACACTTGCAGCTACTGCACTTTTGTGAAACATCCTGATGATCCAGATGCAAAAATAATGTCGCCACGAGAGGTTCTGTTGTCTGCTCGCGGAGGAGAGAAAAGGGGGTGTAAAGAATTGTTATTTAGTTTGGGAGAAAAACCAGAAAAAAGGTATGCCAAACCAAAGCGTGCCTTAGAATCTATGGGTTATGACCAAATGACAGACTATTTAACTGACATGTGTAAATTGGTGATAGAAAAAACATCACTCCTTCCTCATGTAAATGCAGGAACACTTAACGAGTATGAAATTATGAAGCTTAAAAATGTATGTGCATCAATGGGAATGATGCTTGAAACCACCAGTAAAAGATTAACTAAAAAAGGCGGTCCTCATTATGCGTGCCCCGACAAAGTTCCAATCCAAAGAATACGAACTTTAATAACTGCTGGTTATTGCAAGGTACCATTTACTACAGGTATTCTTATAGGCATAGGGGAAACTCTTGAAGAACGAATTGAGGCTCTTCTATTGATAGAAAAAATCAACAACAGGTATGGACATATTCAAGAGGTAATTATTCAAAATTTCCAAACAAAACCTAACATTCTTATGTCGAAGCACCCAGAGCCTAAGTTAAAAGAAATGCTCCAAACAATTGCTCTAGCGAGAATCATCTTAAATCCTACCATCAGCATACAAGCGCCCCCAAATTTAGAGAAAAAGCATTTAGAGTATGTATATGCAGGAATAAATGATTGGGGTGGGATTTCTCCCGTTACTAAAGACTTTATCAACCCTCAACACCCTTGGCCTAATATTAATCTGTTAGAGACCATGATGAAGGAAATAGGATTTC
This sequence comes from Alphaproteobacteria bacterium, assembly GCA_003331935.1. GTDB lineage: Bacteria > Pseudomonadota > Alphaproteobacteria > Rhodobacterales > Rhodobacteraceae > CACIJG01. Next base: position 80,202 of record QOQE01000004.1, read on the forward strand.
GTTTAATGGAACGACTTACTGTTTATCCAAAATTTAATACACAAGATTTCTTATCCAAAACTATTAGAAGCCATATGTTAAAGCATTCTGCTTACCTCCATCCTGACAATAATCTAAAGGAATTAGTAACAGCATGAAAGATTTACAAACAGGTTGTCACGAGAAGGGTCTTGAAGACACTCTTTCAAACGCGTCAATGAGCACTCGTTTACTATTAGAAAATTGTCTAAAAAACCAACAGCCCTCTTTAAGTGATATTGAGAAGCTATTCTTAACAGAAGGCAAGGATAAACAGGTTGTTTTAAATATTGCAGATCATTTAAGAGATAAGGTGAATGGGAATGATGTTACCTTTGTGGTTAATAGAAACATTAATTTTACCAATATTTGCTATATGGGTTGTAAATTCTGTGGGTTTGCTAAGAGAGCAAACCAACTTGGTGCGGAATGGCTTAGTTTAGACGAAGTAGTGAGAAGAGCCGAAGAGGCCTGGAATAGAGGAGCTACTGAAGTATGTATCCAGGGAGGTCTGCATCCAAAAATTCCTGGTACTTATTATCGAGAAATCCTGATGGCTATAAAAAAAATTCTACCCACGATGCATATTCACGCTTTTTCTCCATTTGAGATTTGGTATGGAGCTAAGAAGAGTCGAATGAGCTATGCTGATTTTCTTCAGGATTTGAAGGAGTGTGGATTAGGCTCGATGCCTGGAACAGCTGCAGAAATACTTGATACAAAAATCCGAAAAAAGCTAACAAAAAATAAGTTAACTACGGATCAATGGATTGAAATAATTAAGACCGCGCATCACTCAGGCATCCCATCTACAGCAACAATAATGTATGGCCATATAGACTCTCCTAAAGAATGGGCTGTCCACCTAGATATCCTTCGTCGCATTCAAGTTGAGACTGGCGGTTTTACAGAATTTGTTCCACTATCTTTTGTCCATTATGACTCACCGCTGTATCTAGAAAGCCCTTCGTTGGTACGAGCAGGTGCAACTGATAATGAGATAGCGCTTATGCATGCTGTCGCACGAATTGTTTTGCATGGGTTTATAGACAATATACAGGTTTCTTGGACGAAATTGGGAACAGAAAAAGCAAGAAATCTACTATCTATGGGCGTTAACGACTTGGGTGGTACCTTGATGAATGAAAGTATTTCACGGGCAGCTGGATCGAAAAACGGGCAAGAAATTACAGAGACGGAAATGGTAGAGATAATTCGGTCAGCTTCAAAGATACCAATAAAGAGAGACACGTTATATAGAAAACTTAAAACCTATGACTCAGAGGTTTCTGGGATTGGTCACGAACCATTAGTATCAAGAAACGGCTCTAATCCACTTAGTTTTTTAAATTGATTAAGGTGCTATTTGAATGAACTTAGGATACCACCAAAATAAAACCTCAATCTTAATTCCAATGAGATCACTCAACAAAGGTAAAACGCGTTTATCCAATTTACTTTCTCCTGACAAGAGAGAAAAACTTATAAAACTTTTGTTCACGCAACTTTTAAAAAAGTTAAAAACATTGAAAGATCAATTTCCTCTAATCTTTTCTGATGTACTGGTGATAACCCCATGTGAAGAGGTAGAAAAGATATCAAAGGACTATCATGTACTTGTTCTTAAGGAACAAAGCTTAAATGGACTGAACTCAGCTGTAAAAAAGGGCATATGCTGGTCTTCAAAAAACCATTGTGATTCAAGTCTTATACTTCCCGGTGATATAATTGACCCAGAAACTGAGGATATTAAAAAAATTTTGGAGATGGGGAAAATATCAAGAGATAGCATAGTTATATGTCCTTCGGCAGATTTCGGTACAAACGCTTTGTTTTTATCTCTGCCAACAAGATTAAACTTTAAATTTGGTCCAAACTCATTTTTTGAACATCAAAAAGAGGCAAAAAAGATTTCCATGAGATCAATAATAGCCCCAGTAGATAGTCTTAAAGATGACTTGGATACAGGCAAAGACTTGGAAAAGTTTAAAATCAGACAACCTAAATTTTTTCAAAAAATTTGATTTGTCCTCAGCCTTACCCAATAAGCTCAGTTAACGTTTACGTTAACGTCACGTTATGCTTGAGCTTGTTATCATTTAATGTAGGATAATGCTATTCACAACGTGAATATATCCTCCCCTAAATGGGCTAACATTCTAATGTTGGCCCATTTTTTTCTCTAAGGAAACCACCCCCTATATTATTCTTGTCTCTTAATATAAAGACACAAGAGCCCTCCCCCAACTGGCTCACATTCTAGGGGCTGGCCTCCTTAAAATTTAAAAAATTATGGCATAGAAAAAAAAGTAGTCAAATAGTGTTTATAGTAATGTGACAAAATTACTTTTTTATATTTCTTGATGACCAATACAAATAAGTCACAAAGCCAGAAATCAAAAATACCTTAATCAACATAAAAATATCAATTAGTTCCATTTTTAAAAACGCCTCTCTCAATACCTATGCCCAAATCTGATGCGCAGCTTTTACAACAATTGAATGACGATAAGCAAGCTCGTACTTATCATCTGAATACCCACCTCCCATCACCGTTGCAATAGGGATATCCCTTTTCTTAAAAAAGTTCAATACTGTCATTTCTCTTTCAAAAAGACCTTCATCATCAATACTCAACCTGCCCAGCTTATCATTAGCATGTATATCCACTCCTGCTACATATAGAACCAGATCTGGAGAAAATCTTTCAAGGCATTTATTCAATCCATCTAACAAGTAGCTCTTATACCCAAACCAAGACATGTTATCCTCTAAACCAATATCAAGATCACTATTAGCTTTTCTATAAGGAAAGTTTTTTGAAGAATGTATTGAACACGTAAAGGTTCTATCATTATTCTCTAATATTCTAGCTGTTCCATCTCCCTGATGCACATCACAATCGAATATCAAAATATTTTTTACTTCTTTTGTTTTAGTCAAAGTTAATGCAGTAAAAGCTAGGTCATTGAAGACACAAAACCCTGACCCAAAATCAAAATGAGAGTGGTGAGTGCCCCCTGCCAGATGACACGAAACGCCGTATTTTAGAGCAGATCTTGCAGCTAATAAGGATCCATTTACAGCAATAAAGGATCTCTTTGCCAAAACTGGACTCCAATGCAACCCTAGCCTCCTCTGTTCTTTTTCGTCTAATGAACCATTTGCTATCTTCTCAACATATTCACTACAATGAGCAATGCCAACTTGTTCTGCGTTGGCCTTTTCCGGCACTAGAATTGTCGCAGATTTCATATATTCAGTTTTTTTTAATAATTCAAAGAGATCCGAAAACTTTGTTGAGGTAAATCTATGCCCCGGCGGCAATGGAATGTCATATTCAGGATGTGTAATCCAAGTTATCATTGAGAAACCCCAAAAAACAAAAAGCGACGGCTACGTTAGTGCTTATAAGAAAATATAGAATATTTTGAAGCCCCTTACTAAATTTTTTAATTCTGAAATCAGGAAGCTATCTTTTATACGTATCTTTTAATTATCATATTCTGTTTACTCACGATTTCTACAAAGCTAAAAGACAAAAATCTAATAAGGAGCTTATCATGACCGATAAAGTTTGCATTGTTGTTGGTGGAGGAAAGGGAATGGGCGCAGCGATTGCGCGTGAAATGAAAAAAAAAACTACAAGCTTTCATTGATGTCTCCATCAGTCAATTGTGAAAAACTTGCTGATGAGCTTGACGGAATAGCATATCGTGGCAGAGCTGAAAACTCTAGAGATACCGATAACCTTATAAAATTTACGATGGAGAAATTTGGTAGAATTGATAGCCTTTTAATTCATGTAGGAGGTCCACCTAAAGGCGATCTTCTTGAAATATCAGAAGATGATTGGAAAAAAGCTAATGAAATGGTGCTAATGCCTGTAATCCGGTTATCCAAGTTAATAACTCCTATTATGCAATCTCAAGGAGGTGGCTCAATTGTAAACATAACAACATTTTCAGTTTTTGAACCTAGCTTAATGTTTCCAACATCAAGCGTTTATAGGGTGGGAGTTTCGTCCTACACCAAACTTTACTCTGATCGGTATGGATCAGACAATATTAGAATGAATTGCTTATTACCCGGATTTACGGACAGTCTGGATTTGCCAGAAAAACTATCTCATATGTCTGTATTCAAAAGGTTCGCTAAAGCAGAGGAGCAGGCAAAAACAGCAGCTTTCTTACTTTCAAGTGATAGCAGCTATATAACCGGGCAAAGTATAAGGGTCGATGGAGGTGTTACGAGACATCTCTAATAAACTATTAGGAAAATGCTCTTTCAATTGCCGGAATGATAGCACTGATATTTTG
>QOQE01000005.1 GCA_003331935.1 Alphaproteobacteria bacterium
CCCTGTATTACCAAAAGTCGATGATGAGCTTGCGAAAAAATTCGGTTTTGAAAACCTTAAACTACTTCAAGAGGATCTAGAGAAGCAGGTCAAGGGAGAATTCGAACAAGCTTCAAGGGTTCTATTAAAAAAACAGTTAATGGACAAACTTGAGAAAGCTTTAAAATTTGATTTGCCAGAGTCATTAGTAACAACGGAGGCCAATTCAATAGCTAAGCATCAAAATAACGAAACGATGCAGGGTAGTAAACCTGGCGAAAAGCCTGTAGCTACGAAGGAAGATAAAAAGATTGCTGAACGTAGAGTAAGAGTGGGATTGTTTTTTGCTGAGTTTGGGATCCAGAAGAAGTTGGATTTGACTGAAGCGGAACTAAATGCAGCGTTTGAAGCGGAATCTAGAAAATACCCTGGTCAGGAACAAGATTATCTTAAGTTTATTCAATCCAATCCCCAAGCTCAGCAAGCAATAAGAGGACCACTTTTTGAAGAAAAAGTTGTAAATAGCATACTTGGAACTGTAAGTCTCAAAGAAAAAAAGCTATCTGTAGACAAGTTCAAAGAACAGATGGAAAAACTTAATTAGACTACAGTAGAAAAAATAAGGAGTAGTAATGAAGGACATTAACGATATCTACATGAATACATTAGTTCCGATGGTGGTAGAACAAAGTGCAAGAGGTGAACGAGCTTATGATATCTTTTCTAGACTTTTGAAAGAAAGGATTATTTTCATTTCGGGGCCTATACATGATGGAATGTCGACATTAGTTGTAGCGCAATTGCTGTTCTTAGAAGCGGAGAATCCAAAAAAAGAGATTTCGATGTACATTAATTCGCCGGGCGGGGTTGTATCATCTGGGTTATCTATTTATGACACTATGCAGTATGTAAGACCAAAAATAGCGACAATGTGCGTTGGACAAGCAGCTTCGATGGGATCTCTTTTGCTTGCTGCTGGAGAAGAAGATATGCGCTTTTGTTTGCCTAACAGCAGGGTCATGGTCCATCAACCTTCAGGAGGTTTTCAGGGTCAAGCGTCGGATATCGCTCTTCATGCTCAAGAAATATTGGATCTTAAGAAGAGATTAAATATGATTTATGTAAAGCACACTAAACAAAAGATAGCTGCAGTGGAAAAGGCTTTGGATAGAGACAACTTTATGACATCTGAGCAAGCTCTAGAGTGGGGTATTATTGATAAAATAATTGATCGTAGAGAAAGTGAGTCAGTAGATAGTACGGAATAAAAGTTGCATATTGATAAAAAAACTTGGTAGAATTTATAAATTGATTAATATGGAAAATTATGAGTAAGTCTGGATCAACATCTAACAAAAATACCCTTTTTTGTTCTTTTTGTGGAAAAAGTCAGCATGAAGTTAAGAAGCTCATAGCAGGTCCAACAGTCTTCATTTGCGATGAGTGCGTAGAACTTTGTATGGACATTATAAAAGAGGAAGTTAGGACAACTGAAGGAAAAGGAGCAAAGTCTTCTGTGCCTGCTCCTAAAGAAATTTTTGACGTGTTGAATGATTATGTTATTGGGCAATCCTCAGCAAAGAAGATCTTGTCTGTAGCAGTTCATAATCATTATAAACGAATAGGCTATTCTCCCAAAAAGGGAGATGTTGAACTGCAGAAATCAAATATTATGCTAATCGGACCCACGGGGTGTGGAAAAACCCTTCTAGCTCAGACATTAGCGCGTATTTTAGATGTACCCTTTACTATGGCAGATGCTACTACGCTTACTGAAGCGGGTTACGTTGGGGAGGATGTTGAAAATATTATTCTTAAGTTGTTGCAGCAAGCAGACTACAATGTTGAAAAAGCTCAAAGAGGGATCGTTTATATAGATGAAATTGATAAAATCAGTCGAAAGACAGATAACCCTTCAATTACTAGGGATGTATCGGGAGAGGGAGTACAGCAAGCACTTTTAAAAATTATGGAGGGTACAGTCGCATCTGTGCCGCCCCAAGGTGGACGAAAGCATCCCCAGCAAGAGTTTCTTCAGGTCGATACAACAAATATCTTATTCATTTGTGGAGGAGCTTTCGCTGGCCTTGAAAAGGTTATTTCTTCTCGAGGTGAGACAAAAAGTATAGGTTTTGGAGCTGAGGTTGGTGGTCCTGATAGTAGAAAAATTGGAGATATAATAAGCGATGTTGAGCCCCAAGATCTGTTGAAGTTTGGACTTATACCTGAGTTTGTTGGTAGGTTGCCTGTAATTGCAACCCTTAATGATCTAAATATTGACGCTATGATACAAATATTGACTGCACCCAAGAATGCACTGGTTAAGCAGTTTAAAAAACTATTTGAATTAGAAAGTGTCAAACTTACTTTCACTGATGAAGCGCTTAAGAGTATTGCGGATAAGGCAATTAAACGTAAAACAGGAGCAAGAGCGCTACGTTCAATATTAGAAAAAATTCTTTTAGACTCCATGTTCGACTTACCTTCGTTGCATTCAGTTGAGGAAGTAGTAGTAAACGAAGATGCTGTCGATAAAGACACTGAACCATTGTTGATATATAGCAAAAGTTCTGAAGAACCCGCTTCTGCATCCTAGGATCAAATTAATGTTTGTTAAAAGTTTACTAAAGTATTTATTCACTTGGTGGAATGGAGATACAGTTGGAACTAAACTTTATACTTTTTTAAATGGTAAAAAGGTTGGGGAAGATTATTTAGGTAATTTTTATTACGAAAGTAATGACCAAAAGAATCGTTGGTGTATCTACCGTGATCAGTCTGAGGCGTCAAGAATAAGTCCAGAGTGGAACAGCTGGCTTAGGTTTATTACGAACACTCGACCCCCAAGCAATAATCTCACCTATGAGTGGCAAAAGCGTTATGATGGTAATTCAACTGGTCTAGACAGCGCTTATAAGCCAAGTGTTTTAGGAATGGGTCAAACAAATAAGGATTTGAAGAATTTTCAATCTGACTATAAAGCGTGGAAGCCAGAGTAATTAGAGAATGAAAGTCAACTTTCTTGATGCGTTTCTTGGGTTCTGCGTTTTGTTCGTAGCTAGCTTGTTTTTGTTTTACATTTATATCACAATCGATACCAAATTGTTTGGAAGTGATGGTTTTCAGTTACATGCGCGTTTCGATAATATTGACGGTATAGTAGCAGGAAGCAAGGTAAAGATGTCCGGAGTAAATATTGGGACTGTCAAAAATATTTCTTTAGAACCAGAAGACTTTTACGCACTCATCACAATGAATTTTGATAAGCAATTTAATTTTCCAGATGATACGGAAGCGTCTGTACAGCTTGAAGGTCTCTTAGGAGGAAGCTATATTTCGATCTTACCAGGAGGGTCCGACGTTATGCTATTAAACGATCAAGAAATATTATATACGCAGGGATCAACAAGTATTTTAAACTTAATGCTTAAGTTTGCAGATACCAACTAGTATCTTTTTTCTGCATTGTAAATAAGGTTTTTATCGATAATGTTCGGGCCTGGATAAGCGAATTTTGATTGTTGAAACATCGACTTTTGAAGTAGAGATAAAAACACATTTCTTGAAATTTCTTTGGCCCCCATGGTTTTCAGATGATTAGTCATAAATTGAATATCTAATAATTGAAATTTATTTAATTCTAAAATTGCCATCAGTACGATTAACGCTATTTTGGATCCGTTAGAACTTTTAGAAAACATACTTTCAGCAAAAAATGCTTTGCCAATTGCTACTCCATAAAGCCCACCTTTAATTTTATCATCTTCCCATATTTCTATGGAGTGTGCGTACCCAAGATCATGCAATTTTTTGTATGTAGAAATAATTGACTCATTTATCCACGTTTCATCTCTGTCTGCGCAGTTTGCAATAGTTATTGCGAAATCATAGTTAATTGAAAACTTGAAAGTTTTTTTATTACACAATCTTTTAAGACTTCGAGAAATATGTAGTTTAGAGATAGGTATTATTGCCCTTACTAGGGGATTACACCAAAAAATGTGATTGTTGTTATCGTGATCTCCCATCGGGAAGATACCATTTTTATAATGTTTAATTACTGTCTTGGGATCGAGACTGTTGTAAGATGAATTATTCAACTATTGCGCTTGATCTGTGAGCCAATTTTCTAGCCAATGTATATTATACTCTCCACTTTTAAATTGTTCTTCATTTAGAATCTCTTTGAACAGGTCCAGTGTTGTATATACACCATCTATTATAAGTTCATCTAGGGCTCTTGCTAGCCTTCTGACAGCCATCTGTCTATCATCAGCGTGTACAATCAATTTGCCGATTAGACTGTCGTAGTGAGGGGGAACGGTAAAACCATTATAAATGGCACTATCCATTCTAATTCCAATTCCTCCAGGCGAATGAAATTCTTTAATATTGCCTGGTGATGGAGAAAAAGTAGGGAGCCGCTCAGCATTTATACGGCACTCTATTGCATGCCCCTTAGGTTCAAGGCTCTCCTGCGAAAAAGACATACCTTCTCCAGAAGCGACGCAGATTTGTTCCTTTACTAGATCTATTCCAAAAACAGCCTCGGTAATTGGATGCTCAACTTGTAGCCTAGTATTCATCTCAATAAAGAAAAAATTTTTATCTTCATATAAAAACTCTATGGTTCCAGCTCCTTCATACTTCATTTTACTTATTGCGTTTGCGCTAATTTCTCCAATTTCTTTTATCTCTTCTGCCGAGACGCCTGGACTAGGAGTCTCTTCAAGAACTTTTTGATGTCTTCGTTGAATGGAACAGTCTCTTTCTCCTAAATATACGCCTCCCCCTTTTCCATCTCCAAAAACTTGTATTTCAATATGTCTGGGCTTTTCCAAGTATTTTTCTATGTAAATGGTATCGTCATTGAAGCTCTTTTTTGCTTCAGATTTTGCTTGAAAGAATAGTGTCTCCAACTGAGGATCATCAAATACTATTTTCATGCCTATACCCCCACCTCCGGCAGCCGCTTTTAACAACACAGGAAAACCGATCTCTCTTGCAGTAATGCGAGCATCCTCAATATTGTTTACCGCACCATTCGACCCTGGAACACAAGGAACGCCAAATTCTACCATTTTATTCTTTGCATTAATTTTATCGCCCATTGTGTTGATATGCGACACTGAAGGGCCAATAAACTTTATTTCGTGATCTCCTAATATTTCAGCAAACTTAGCATTTTCTGAAAGAAATCCGTAGCCAGGATGTACGGCTTCGCTTCCGGTAATTTCACATGCAGAGATTATTGACGGAATCGAAAGGTAACTCTTTGTGCTCTCTGCTGGTCCAATGCAGACACTTTCATCTGCCATTCTGACATGCATAGCATTTACATCAGCTTGGGAGTAAACTGCTACAGTCTTTATGCCCATTTCCTTACAAGTTCTTATTACTCGAAGGGCAATTTCACCTCTGTTAGCAATTAAAATTTTTTTGAACATTTATAAATTATTCTATAATAACTAGTGGTGTATCAAACTCTACAGGACTTTCATTGTTTACCAATATTTCTTTGACCGTACCCTCTATGGATGAAGGAATTTGATTCATTGTCTTCATCGCCTCAATTATTAAAATGGTATCGCCTTTATTTATTTTTTTCCCAACATGAATAAATGCCGGCTCTTCTGGTGAAGGTGATAAATAAACTGTTCCAACCATAGGAGATTTAATGGTATTCACGCTAAAAGTTGAGTTAGAAGGATTGTTCTTTACAATGAATTCTTCTTTAGAAACTGGGCTATAATTACTTGTAATAATTGATTCTTTTTGGGCTGGAAAGTAATTAGAGTTACAGATCTTTATTTTAAGTCTTTTTTCGTCCTCAAAAGTACGTGTCACTTCTAATGAAGACAAATTTCTTTCTTTCATTGTCTCTACGAGGTAGTCAATAAAGGCTTTCTCCATTTCTAGATCAATTTTTTTCATAGCTCAATTTCCAAATTAAAGAGGATTGTGTCTTGAAAGTAACATGGATCTTTATATTAGCAATATATTCTTTAAAAGCTTGAAATCTCTATGGCTCTTGGGTATCAACGGTCCCACCAACCTTTTTTACCCATTTTTTTGTCTTTATAGTTGTCGTTATTTTGGACTAGCTCTTTATCATCATTTTTAAGCGCCTCTATTGTTTTTTTTGCACTAGCCTTGGTACGAGGTTTTGCTGGCTTCTCCTTTTTTTTGTTTAACTCAGTGCTTATATTTTCCTTTTGATCAAGAATAGCTTTTTCCATAGAGGCACTTCGATTATCGTTTTCTACAGATTGTTCTGCGTCTATTGTGTTCTCAGGCGTTAAAGGGTCAGATTTATTATTTATATTTTTGCTTGTGGCTCGAGAGTCGATATCCTTTTGATATTTTCTCTTTCTTTTTCGTTTTCTCTTTTTTTGATCTTCAACATCTTCCCCATTACTTACATTAACCAAGTTAGTTGAAATATTTTGATCTTGTATATTCCCAGATTTTACTCTATTGGTTTCTTTATCTCTTTTTCTAGCTCTTGGCTTATTATTATCTGCATTCTTCTTTCCTCGTTTATCCTCAATTGGTCTCTCTATTGAATAATGAGGGGAAAGTAAGTTTACTTCGGCATGCAATTCTATTTTTATTTGATATCTGTTCTCAATAACAAGCAAGTGTTCTCTTTTATTATTGATTAAAAAATTAGTTGTTTGGACCGGAGATTTGACTAAAACCTTATCTTGATATCTTGATGTAGACCCTTCTTTTTCTAAATCTCTGAGTATCTGTAGTGCTAATGATTCATCTGAACGAGTAGTGCCAGTCCCTGAACAAAATGAACAGGGCATGGTTGTTGACTCTATCATTCCTGGTCTTAACCTTTGCCTGGACATTTCGAGTAAACCAAACGAGGAAATTCTTCCAATTTGTATTCTAGCTCTGTCCAGGCTAATACAATCTTTCATCTTTTTTTCGACTGCAATATTGTTTTTCCTTTCCTCCATATCAATGAAATCAATAACTATAAGACCTGCCAAATCCCTAAGTTTTAATTGCCTAGCTATTTCTGATGCGGCTTCTAGATTTGTTTTCAAAGCGGTCTCTTCTATGCTTCGTTCTTTTGTAGCCCGTCCTGAGTTAACATCAATGGCAACCAGTGCCTCAGTTATTCCAATTACTATATATCCGCCTGAATGGAGTTGGACCACGGGATTGAACATTTCTTGTAGATAGTTTTCAACTTCATAGAATGAAAATATAGGTACCTTTCCATCATATCTTTTTACATATTTTGCATGTGATGGCATTAGTAACTTGAGATATGCTTTAGCCTCTTTGTAAGCGTTGTCTCCTTCAACTATAATTTCTTTAATATCTCTATCATATAGATCTCTAATTGCCCTTTTTATGAGGTTTCCTTCAGCATGAATCAGTGTTGGAGCGATAGAGTTTAAAGTTTGCTCTCTAATTGACTCCCAGCTTTTAAGCAAGAACTCATAATCTCTTTTAATTTCAGTTTTTGTACGATTTGCACCAGCTGTACGAATAATCAACCCACTGTTAGGTTTCAAGTCTAGACCTTCAATAATTTTTTTAAGCTTTAAACGATCTTTTAACATCGTTATCTTTTTTGAAATCCCTCCACCCCGTGAAGTGTTGGGCATTAAAACGCAATATCTCCCAGCTATAGATAGATAGGTTGTTAAAGCTGCACCTTTATTTCCTCTTTCTTCTTTAGTAACTTGCACCAATAATATCTGACGAACTTTTATTACCTCTTGAATTTTGTATTTTCGTTGAACCAGCCTTTTCTTTGGAAATGGATCTTCTTCTAACACCTCAGCCACTATATTTTCACTATCGCCAGAAGTAGCAGAAGTATATCCTTGTTGCGATACATTTTCTGTGCTTAGTCCAAGAGAGCCTTCGAGGCTAGGCGTTTGATTGATGGGTGAGTCTAGTTCTTCAACACTTTCAGTGTCGATTTCCCTTCCAAGATCATCTTTTTCAGCTTCTATCTGCTCTGCTAACAATGCCTCTTTATCAGCCGTTGGTATCTGATAATAGTCAGGATGTATCTCTGAAAAAGCTAAAAATCCGTGCCTATTCCCACCATAATCAAGAAATGCTGCTTGCAAAGAAGGCTCAACTCTTGTTACCTTTGCAAGGTAGATATTTCCAGTAATTTGTATTTTCTCGTTGCTCTCAAAATCGAAATCATGTGTTTGAGAGGACTCAGCAACGACCACTCTCGTTTCTTCTGGGTGCGCTGCATCGATAAGTAGTTTCTTTTCCATCTTGAAATCTCGCCTTTAAAGGAAAGAAAATAAAATCTAATTATTTTTTCCTGTTTAAACAAATAACTTTCCTCACGTCTATTTCTTTTCTATTTAGAAGAAAAATTAATAGACAGTTTTTAATTCTTAATAATGCCAGATTTTGTATAATGTAGACCCTGGCCCATATTTATAAATTAAACAATCATAATAAAATATACAAGCTAATTAGTTACATTTTTATTTATTATATAGGTAAGCCTAATTTACAAATGCTAGTTTTGATCAATTAATTTTGATATACTACGCAAGCAGATTATTTGTTTTTAATTTTTTTCGTAATAAGTTTTTTCATGAGTGCAGAAATTCAAAAATACATTAGTGAAATTTCAAACTCTTTTAGCTTAATCTCTAGAAGGATACAGTTTGAAACACTTAAAGATAGGATATCTAGTAAGACATTGGAATGTGAAAACCCGGACATATGGAAAGATCAATCTTTAGCAAAGGGGTTAATGAGAGAAAGGCAAGATTTAATAGAGAAGTTTGAAACCTTTACAAAGCTCACGAATGAATTTGACGACATCAAGACTCTTTACGAAATTGGAGCAAAAGAAAAAGATGAGGTGCTATTAATCGAACTAGAAAGCTCGTTCTCAAAGTTAAAAGTTGAGGCTGCAGAAATGGAAGTCTTGTCCTTGCTCGATGGAGAAGCGGATTCAAATGATTCTTTTTTAGAAATAAATTCTGGTGCTGGAGGAACTGAAAGTTGTGATTGGGCACAAATGCTTGCGAGGATGTATTACAGATGGGCTGAAAAGAAAAAATATAAGATTGAGCTAATCTCCGAGAGTTCTGGTGACGAAGCTGGCATAAAATCATGTTGTTATAAAATTAGTGGGAATAATGCGTACGGATGGCTGAAAGCTGAAAGCGGAGTTCATCGACTCGTTCGCATATCTCCCTTTGACAGTTCATCACGAAGGCATACTTCATTTTCGTCTGTGTGGGTTTATCCCGTAGTAGACGACAATTTTGATATAGAGATTAATCCGTCCGAGCTACGCGTTGACACTTTTAGATCATCAGGACCAGGGGGTCAGCATGCAAACAAAACAGACTCCGCTGTAAGAATAACACATTTGCCAACAGGTATAGTTGTAACTAGTTCTGAAAAATCGCAGCATCAAAACAGAGCAAATTGTATGACAGCATTAAAATCTAGATTGTACGATCTAGAGATGCGCAAAAGGAATGAAAGCATACAAGAGAGCCATAACCAAAAGGGGGAAGCGGGTTGGGGTAATCAAATAAGATCTTACGTGCTTCACCCTTACCAAATGGTGAAAGACCTAAGAAGTGGAAAAGAAAGTAGTGATAGCCAAAAGGTTCTAGATGGTAATTTAGATGCTTTTATGTCCTCAGTATTATCTTTAACATCTTCTAAATAGGTTATTTCTTTTTCTCTGGTGCGTTCTCAAACGGATTATCCGTACGCTGAACAGTTCCTTCAAAGTGTGCGCCGCTTTCAATTGCTATTGCTTTATGTATTATGTCACCTTGAACCCTAGCTTTATTTGTTAGACGTACTTTTAGGCCACGCACGCACCCAATTACGTTCCCATTAATAATCACGTCATCTGCTATAATTTCTCCTTTGATTTTTGAGGTTTCGCCTACCGTTAGTAAATGAGCTTGAATATCTCCTTCTATAATTCCCTCAATCTGAATATCTCCAGAAGTTAAAAGATTGCCTTTAACTTTAAGATCACTTGATAAAACAGATGGGGCAACTTTTGTGAAGACCTTATTTTCGACGGGCGGACTTGAGGTTTCCATTGCAGATTTATCTTCCTTTGTATCCTTTGGTGGTATTGGTACAGGCGCTACTACCACATCTTTATTTTCAGATTTTTTTGATTTACTAAACATATTTGTACCTATGGATTAATTTACTGTTAATTAAATATCTTCGCTTATTTCTTAAACTCAAAGAGTCGAGCTCCTAACAAAATTATAATGACAACCTTTAAAGCTGTAAACATATTACACTATTTCTATCTCTTTAACTATTTGACTTCTCGTTGATCATTGGCAAAAATTTCACCAGTTAAACAAAAAGGGTATGGGGAACCTAAACTATCTTTTTATTCTACACAATTTATTTTTTAGTTTAGAGTCTAAAATAAGTTTACGTTAGCTTATTTTGAGAATTTCTTGATAGCTCTTAAATCATTTCTTTGCATTTATCAAAAACTTGGTTCACATGGTCGTCGACTTTAACTTTTCTCCAAATGTGCTTCGTTACCAAATTCTTATCAAATAAAAATGTCGACCTTTCAGCTCCCATATATTTTTTTCCATACATCGATTTTTCTTTCCATGCATTTAAATCCTGAATAAGTTGGGTTTGCGGGTCAGAAATCAGAGAAAATTGCAAATCAAGTTTTTTAGAAAATGAAATGTGGCTGGCTAACGTATCTTTGGATAACCCAAAAATTTCAACTCCTAACGACTTGAAGTCTGAATATCTTTCATTAAACTCCCGTGCTTCTCTGGTGCATCCAGAGGTGTTGTCTTTTGGGTAAATGAAAAGGATAGTCCAGTGACCTAGCAAATTGGTTTCGCTACACGTATTTAAAATTGTAGCCTCTAAACTAAAGCTTGGAATCTTATCGTGCAAGCTTATCTCATTCTTCATGTAAACATCCTTTTTTTTATAGGTCAGCTAATTTATATACTTTATAATGGAACTACATTCGTACATTAATCAAGAACAAAAGTGAGTACAGATAGTAAACATATGCTTGGTATTTTGAAAAAGTATTCTTCAAGTGTAAGAAAGCGCCTAGCTTTAGGGGGTTCTTTGCTTCTAGCGCTGATATTGACCGCTACAATTATCTCTTCACTTTTTCTATCGGACACAGCTCTCCAAAAACTAGCGCGCTCACAGTATCTACAAAGCAAGGTCTATAAAGTCTTAAAGCAAAACGAAATATATCCAGAAAATCTTATATCTATAGAATTTAGAACGTTCGGCATTGCCCATGTAAATATTGATAAAGCTGAACTTAAAAAATTCGGCACTTTAGTTTGTCATGATATTAATTTTAAAGTTGATTTTATCAAATATTGGCTTGGTCTGAGTTTTGTTAATGAAGTGTCTATTAAGGAGTTAGTATATAACTTGCCTAAAAAGCTAAGCCTGAATTCTAATGAAGCGGTTGGCTTAGATGTCCAATTCCTTACTCCTTATTTATACCAATCTTTGAACAAGCTTTATTCAAAATCAATTTATATCAAAAAAGGATCGCTCAAAATTGAGAGTGAGACATTTGAATTTAGGAATATTCATCTAGCTAAAAATAAAGAATTATTAACTGCCGAAGCAAGCTTGGGTCATGACAAAAACTTAGACGGAACGTCTTTTTCTGCTCTGGCTAATCTGTCATTAAATAATGCAAATATTTTGAATTTTAATATTGACCTGCAAGCCAATGATTTTAAATCCTTTTTTCGTCTTGGAAACTTATCAAAAATGGTTCGTTCGTTTTTAGACAGCTCTGTTAGCGATGCGGCCTTGCTGATTAAAAATCCCATAGCCGCTAAATTAGTCGGCGCTTATGATTTAAATTCTACTAATTTCGAGTTTGAATTATCTAATCCAACAGACCGTTTTGGTTTTAAATCAACAATCAATATACTAAAGTCAGTCAATGCGCAAAGCTTGCTCTTTAAAAATGCTGAACTAGGTTTAAAAGATTTTTCCCTTCTGTTATCTGACTTGGACGTTAATCTAACTGATCAAACCTTTGAAGCAAGAGGAACTGAAGTCTTCACTCCAAATGCAAGTCCGTTTGGTTTTTTGGATAAAGTAATCATTAAGGGTATGTTTCCTTCCTCAGACAACATCTTAGCCAAAATAAATATAATTGGTGAAGACCCATCTAGGTTAAACGCAAGCTTAAAGATAGTAGATTCTTCAATTGGATCAGATGATGAATCCCCTTTATTTGATTTTTTTGTAGCTTTAGAGTCTTTAAAAAAAACAAATTTGAAGGAGTTAGGTTTTTTATCTCGCCTTTTTTCTTTAGAAGACAATTCAGGGATAAACTTATCAAATGCAGTTGCTCAAGTTGGTGTTAGGTTTGGAAGGCAGAGCATCGAATTTAAATCATTTAAAGGAAAAATAGATGAGCTAATTTATCTAAAAAATAATAAATCTTTTATTGAGTTTGACAACATAGATCTTGAGGCAAATTCCCAGCAGGGTTACGCAACTATCCGTTCATTGACAAAGGTTAAGTCTTCGATGAGAAAATATAAAGATATAGTATTAGAATTTAGCTCAACCCGAGATATCGAAAAAGAAAAGGAAGTTACCTTAAGCTTTAAATCAAATATTGGTGATCTTATTTCCCTGACCACGCAACCGAACAATAATCTAACGTGGGTTGATTTTCTTACTGCCTCTCAAGGAGAAAAAGAAGTTTTATTTACATATACCAAAGAGGTCTCTCTTAATAAAATTGAAGATTTCTTCACGCTTGAAGACATTATGTTTGAGCTTGATATAGAAAATTTAAAAATTCCTTTAACTGCTGAGAATACTCTTGAATTAGCAACACTTAATCTCAAAGGCATAGGGGATACCATTTTTTTTGATGGTGTTATAGCTTCTAATAATAAAGAAATCAGAGGTTCAATTTATAATGGACTCCCTCACATATTAAGTAAAAATAAAGATAGAAACCTAATTATGTTCATTGAGAATTTTAGTTCGAATGATTTTTTCCCTAAATTTTCAGCGTTCAGTGTAAATGGTCCGATCGAGCTTACGTTTTTGCCCGTCGGAAAGAATGAAAAGACTGTTGTTCGAAGTAATATAAAAGTTACAAATGCAAATGTACATATCCCATCGCTAGCACTAAAAAAAATGAAAGGAGTTTACGGTAAACTGAAGTTCGACTTTACAAAAGATAATAAATCTAGCTTCGAATACTCGCAAAATAACGTCTTCGTTTCTGGGAGCGGTATTCATGAAACTATTTTTAAAGTTAACAAGGTAAATTATTCCAGCATTAAAACTCCAGATATTCAAATTAGAGAAGCAACGTTTGAAAAGTTTAGCAACTATAATCAATTTAAAACTAATAAAGGAACCATATCCCTAGACTTTTTAACTAACCTAAGTTTCAAAAATAGAAAGATACCTCTTGATATAGTTTTTAGTGACCTCGTTGTAACTTTCAACAAAAATGTATTTTTGGAATCAGTCAAAGGTGAAGTTCGATCGTTTAAAGGTCTTAGAGGGTACGCAAAGGCAGAGTTTTTATCGAAATCAAATCTTGAAGTAATTCTAAGTCCACACAAAGAAAGTGGGATAAATTTGGTTGTCTCAGGCAACGACGCCGGTGAGCTGTTGCGTAGAGGAGATTACTATAAAAACGGTTTCGGTGGTATTTTTAAGGCATCTATTGTCTATAAGAACAAAAATCAAATAGATGGCTCGGTTAAGATCCAGGATTTTAGGTTGAAGAATGCTCCGGTATTAGCTCAGATTATTTCCTCTGCCAGTATAGTAGGATTGCTTGATAATCTTAACGGTAATGGGCTGTTATTTACAAAAATAGAAGGAACCTTTGTTTATAAAGAAGATAAGCTAACTCTGAAAGATGGAGTGGCAGTAGGACCCTCACTTGGATTAACTATGAATGGTTTTGAGCGATATGGAAAAAGAGAAAATATCGTTGATGTGAGAGGAGTTGTTTCTCCAGTGTATATAATAAACGGGGTGGTAAAAGCCATTCCTATAATTGGCAAAATCTTTGGTGGTGAAAAAGGTGAGGGTGTTTTTGGAGTTTCATATAAAGTGCTAGGCAAGTCAAGTAATCCAAAAGTGTTAGTTAACCCACTCTCGATTCTTACTCCTGGTGCGTTTAGAAAGATATTTAGTGTTGAATAGATTGGTAAGATACGATGAGTGATTATTTAGAAAACTATAACTTTTTTTATCCCGATGATTTAGTTGCTTTGAGCCCCTTAGCTAAAAAAGATCATGCAAATATGCTTGTCTTTAAGGAAAATAGTTTTTCTCATCAAAAAGTATTCGATTTGCTGAAACATATTTCTGAAAATGATTTATTAGTTTTTAATAATACTAAGGTCTTGCCATGTAGACTGATTGGACAAAGAGTCCGGCTGGAGCAAGAAACTACAAAAACAAAAGTAAGTGTTACTTTAAATAAAGTTATTGATCAGAATATATGGACTACATTTTGTAAGCCACTTAAAAAACTTAAAGAAGGTGATAAAATTATTTTTTCAGAAGAACTACATGCTAATATAATTTCCTTTAGTGCTGGACAATGCGTCATGAGCTTCGAGACTGGAGGTAGAGAGTTCATATCATGCTTAAAAGAAATAGGGGATATGCCTCTGCCACCATACATTACTAAAAAACGTGGTGCAAAAAAGAAAGATTTTAAAACTTATCAATCGCCTTTCGCTGAAGTTAATGGATCTGTAGCAGCCCCTACGGCGTCTTTGCATTTTTCCAATGAATTTTTAGTGAGCTTAAAGAAAAAAAATATCCCTCACTGTTTTATTACATTGCATGTAAGTGGGGGGACTTTTTTGCCAATTCGTGAAAAAAACCTTAAAAATCACAAAATGCATTCTGAGTATGCAAGTGTTGAAGAAAATGCTGCATTACAAATACGCAAGACGCTTAAAAGGGGAGGAAAATTAATTGCCGTTGGTACAACGGTTATGAGAGTATTAGAGAGTTCTGTTTTTGCTGATAATGGTTTTCAAGCATTTGATGGGTCAGTTGACACTTTTATTAAGCCAGGCCACCATTTTAAAGTATGTTCAGGTTTGTTTACCAATTTTCATCTGCCAAAATCCACTCTTTTTATCCTTGTAAATGCCTTTATAGGTATCAAAAATGCTAAAAAGCTTTATAACCTAGCAATAAAAAAAAGATATAGACTCTTTTCATATGGTGATTGCAGTCTATTGTTTCCGTAAAGTTTTATTTTAAATTCGTAAGCTAAGTGTTATATAGTCGTGGGGGGATAATATGGATTTTGATTTGGTTATAATTGGTTCAGGGCCTGGGGGTTATGTGGCTGCGATTAGAGGGGCTCAATTAGGTCTAAATGTAGCAATTATTGAAAAAGAGGCTTTAGGAGGTATATGCCTTAACTGGGGATGTATTCCTACTAAATCATTTTTGAGATCAGCAGAAGTTCTTAAAATTATAAAAAGTTCAGAAAAATATGGAATTAAAAGCGAATTAGGTCATGTAGATATCAGTGAGATTGTTAAAAGATCTCGTTCAATTGCTAAAAAATTATCCAATGGTGTACAGTATCTTTTGAAGAAAAACAAAGTTAGGATCTTTTATGGTGAGGCTTCCTTCAAATCATCCAAATGTATAAAAATTAAGTCTAGAAATAACACAGTTCAAGAAATAAGCGGTGAAAATATATGTATTGCCAGTGGTGGCAGGCCACGTGAAATCAGCGGAATTTCAAATCCTAATAGTGTGTGGTTCTATAAAGAAGCTCTTCAAGTTGAAAAAATTCCTAATAAGCTTCTTGTAGTTGGTTCGGGAGCTATTGGTGTTGAGTTTGCAAGTTTTTTTGCTCAGATGGGCTCTGATGTTTCTTTACTAGAGTCAAAGCCCACCATTCTCCCAAATGAAGATCTTGATGTATCAAACTTTGTAGAAAAGCAGTTTTTAAATAGGGGTATTAAGATTTATAAAAACCATTCACTTTTATCTTTTCGTGAAAAAGGAGAGTTATTCGAGGCCGAGTTGAAAAGCAAAGATAAAATGCTTAGCTTGGAGTTCGACAAGGCTATTTTAGCTGTAGGTATTGTTGGTAATATAGAAAATCTAAATCTTGAGGGCGTGAACATTAAAGTTTCAAATGGTAGCATTTTAGTGGATGAATTCTGTAGGACAAATGTAGATAATATTTATGCGATAGGAGATGTCGCAAGCCCACCGTGGCTAGCACACAAAGCAAGTCATGAAGGTATTTCCGTTGCTGAACAAGTTGCTGAATTGGAGGTGCATCCTATCAAAAAAGATCGAATACCAGCTTGTACCTATTGTGATCCCGAAGTAGCAAGTATTGGCCTCACCGAAAAGGAAGCAGTTGAAAGGAATATTGAGTATAAGGTTGGAATGTTTCCTTTCAGTGCTAATGGTAAAGCAATGGCTATGGGATATGAAAATGGTTTTATTAAAACAATTATTGATAAAGGGACTGGAGAATTTTTAGGTGTTCACATGGTTGGAATGGGAGTTACTGAATTAATACATAACTATGCTTTGGCGAAGGAAGCGGAGATTATACAAGAAAATATTGAAAACACTATTTTTCCTCACCCCACATTATCAGAGGCTATTCATGAAAGTGTTTTAAAAGCATCTGATAAAGAGATACACATATAATATAAGAAAAAGATGAATAAAAGATTTCAAATAAGGCATCCTGAAAAGGTTAAAAACCAACCAATACCTATGGCAAAAAAGCCTTCCTGGATAAAGGTGAAAGCACCACTATCCGAAGGCTACAGAGAAACAAGGAAGCTTGTAAAGCAAAGTAATCTAAAAACAATCTGTGAAGAGGCCAGTTGTCCTAATATAGGTGATTGTTGGTCCAGGGGGCATGCCACATTCTTGATTATGGGAGATATCTGTACGAGAGGATGTGCATTTTGTAATGTCAAAACAGGTATGCCTTTAAAGTTAGATTTTTTAGAGCCAGAAAGAATAGGGCTTTCTGTGCAAAAAATGAATCTAAGACACGTAGTTATTACTAGCGTGGATAGAGACGATTTGCCAGACGGAGGAGCTCAGCATTATGTAAAAACAATCGAGGCTATAAAAAAACTCTCTCCCTCTACTACAATTGAAATTTTGACGCCAGATTTTTTGAAATGTGATGCTGATGTTATCTTTCCAATATTAAATGCTGAACCCGATGTTTTTAATCATAACTTAGAAACAGTGCCAAGCCTTTATCCTGTAGTACGACCTGGCGCTAGATATTTTACCTCATTGAGATTACTAAGTAGGGTGAAAGAGGCAAATCAGTCCATTTTCACTAAATCAGGAATTATGGTTGGGATGGGTGAGACTAGAATAGAAGTTAGCCAGCTAATGGATGACTTAAGAGCAGCTAATGTAGATTTCTTAACTATTGGTCAATACTTGCAACCAACTCCTAGGCACTTTCCAGTTAAAGAATTTGTGCTTCCTGAAACGTTTGAACATTATAAAAAATTAGCACTGGGAAAAGGGTTTCTTTTAGTCTCATCAACACCACTAACAAGATCTTCTTTTCATGCTGATGATGATTTTGAACTTTTAAAAGATGCTAGAAGAAAAGCCTTGAATGCTCAAAAAAAAGTTAACAAAAAAAGTTTATGATTGTAAGGCTATTGATCTACTAACTGTAGTAGCTGATGTAAAATCATATGCAGACTTTATTCCTTTTTGCTCTGACGTTGATATTTACGATAATTTTGTTTCAAAAGAACTCGAGTATTTTTCTGCATGTTTATTTATAAATTTTAAATTGGCTACCGAAAACTTTGAAACTAAAGTAGTAGTTAACAGAAAATTAAACATTATTTCAATCACAGGTAATACTAAACCTTTCAGATCTTTAATTGCCAAGTGGTCTTTTATTGAAAAAGAAAACTTTTGCGAAGTTACCTTTTCTTTAGATGCAGCGTTTACATCTTATATAAAAGAGAAACTTGTAGCAATTAGTTTTGAAAAGATAGCAGTAAACATTATTGACGCCTTTGAAAGCAAGGCCAAAGGAAAATTTTTTTAAGTACGTTCTAATATATCAAGGCCCATTTTAAGTGCCTTATTTACGCTTTTTTGCTGAATTTTATGCCTTTCAATGTCTCCAAAGTTAAGTTGTGTAATTTTCTTGGTACCACAAGAGGATATTTTTACACCGATAAAAACTAATCCTACTGGTTTAGCCTCAGACCCACTTGGCCCAGCGACTCCCGATATTGCTACGGCCAAAGTTTTAGAGGTTGCTAGCTTACATAAACCAATCAACATCTGCTCTACCGTTTCGTAACTTACTGCGCCAAAGGTATTTAAAGTGTTTTCATTTACATTTAAGAATTTTTTTTTTGACTCATTTGAATAACAAATGAAGCCATATGAAAAAACATTCGAAGATCCCGCTATTCCAGTGATATTTGCACTTAAAAGCCCACCAGTGCAGCTTTCCGCAACCAATAACTTCACATTTTTTTCAAAGCATACTTCCAAAAGTTTTTTGGACAATTTTTGGGAATTTAGCATTTAAAATCTCAATACAAACGTTAATAAAAGTGCTGCAAAAATACCCGCTAAAATATCATCAAAGATAACTCCAAAAGTATTATTCATCTTATCAATTTTGTTAATTGGGTAAGGTTTAACGATGTCAAAAAATCTAAAAAAAAACAATGAAATTAAACATATAAAAAATTTTGGTGATGTATTTTCTTCATAAATTAAAAGAGGTAATAAGGCAATAGATTGTCCTATTACCTCGTCGATAACTATCTCGCTTCTATCTTTTTCTAAAAGGTCAGTTGTATAAGCACCTACAGCGACAAAGGATAAAAGTGTAACAGCCGAGATGGTCAAAATAAATGAAAAAACGTTAAAATATTTTGCAAACGCATAAAAAATAATAACCGTTGCAAAGCTTGCAATAGTGCCCGGTGCGATCCTTACATTTCCTACAAAAAAAAATGTAACTATTAATTTAAATAAATTCATGTAATAGGACTGAGCACATTGATGCTATTCCTTCCTCTCGCCCTGTGAAACCTAGTCTCTCAGTGGTGGTTGCTTTAACATTAATTTTATTATCTTCTAGTGCACAGATCTTTGAAAGATTAAAAATTAATTGCTTTCTATAACTATTGATTTTTGGTTTTTCGCAAATGATAGTTAGATCAATATTGGTCAATTTAAAGTTCATCTGTTTTGCTCTTTCTAGAGACCAACTTAGAAAGATGATAGAGTCTGCCTCTTTCCACTTTGTATCTGTATCTGGAAAATGCAACCCTATATCGCCTAGTGCTAAAGCTCCTAGTATTGCATCAGTAAGCGAGTGAAGAGCTACGTCTGCGTCTGAATGCCCAGCAAGACTTTTATCGAAGGGAATTTCAATTCCGCACAACACTATCTTTTTTCCAGGTTTGAACGCATGAACATCAAACCCTGTTCCGATCCTATACATTAAAAAAGTTTCTCTGCAATTTTAATATCCTCCTGGGTCGTAATTTTAAAGTTATATTCACTTCCAGCAATAATTTCGATTTTCTTATTGTCTAGAAACGCTAAATTTACATCATCCGTATAATGTTCGCTACTGCTCATATGTCTTTTATAAATATAGTCAAATCGAAATGCTTGAGGTGTTTGCGCTCTTATAAGAGAGTCTCTACTAGGACCAAGTTTGCTTATGGTATCTCTACTACTTTCCTTTTTTTTTAAATAGAGAGTATCTGGAATATTAATTCCAGGAAAAACCACATCGAACTTATCAAGACCTTTAATACATTTTCTTATAATCTTACTGCTGGTGAAAGGCCTTGCTCCATCTTGGATAAGTATTTTCGTGCAATCCTTATTTGCTATAGCTTCAAGACCATTTTTAACAGAGTGAGATCTGGTCTTTCCACCAAAGCAAAAGGGTAAAAGCTTGATAGAGTCAATTTTGCCAATTGCTTCCTTATAAAAAGCTACATGTTTTTTATTTATTACTACTTGAATGAAATCTATTAAAGGTTCTCTAAGAAAATTTGCAATATTCATTCCTAAAACACTCTGATTACCAAAATGAAGATATTGCTTTGGAATAATTGACTTCGACCTTATGCCTTTTCCTGCGGCAACAATTAGGACACCTGTAAACTTTTTTTTCATAAAGAAATTATTGTAATTGTAACAGTTCAAGTTTAAATTGACAGCTTAACGAATGCAATAACAAACGGTGTAGAGTTTGTTATGAAATTTTATCGTCTGAGTAGGAAAGATGGATTATAAAGACTTATGGGAATCTGTACCTTATCCTGCGTTCGTATTAGACAGGAAATACGATATCAAACTAGCCAATTCATTATCGCAACAATATTGTGAAACTTCTCTAGATCGTTTATTGGGTCAAGGTCTAAGAAAATTTATAGGTCAGAACAGTGCTGTTTTCGAGGTATTAGAGAAAATAGCTATTAACTCTTCTGCAATTGTAAAATTCGATGTGCCGATAAATTGGAAAAACAAGGGGAGCCAAGTTTTTGATATGTATGCTGTGAATGTTGAAACAGGTTTGAGCAGCCTAATTTTTTTTCATCCGAAGCAGCTTAAAGGTAAAATGGAACAGGCAATGCAAAATCAAAGCTCTATGAAGTCAGTTAGCGCTATGGGATCGGTGCTATCTCATGAAATTAAAAATCCTCTTGCTAGTATTATTGGAGCAGCGCAATTACTTGAAAGCTCTAATGTCAAAAATAAGAAAAATTTAACCCAAATTATTCTTGAGGAAGCTAAGAGAATAGAAAACATTGTTAATAGGGTTCAACTTCTTGCAGAAGTTAATAGGTACGATTTTAGCAAGTTAAATATTCATGATGTAATTGAAAAAGTGAAAAGGTCTGCCTCACAAGGATACGGTTCGCACGTATTTTTTGAAGAAAATTATGATCCATCTATTCCTGACGTGGTTGGAGACTTTGAACTTCTTACGCAAGCTTTTCATAATTTAATTAAAAATTCTTGTGAAGCAGTAAGCAAGAAGGGTGGGAGAATAAATATAAAAACGTCTTTTTATTCTGGATTGGCACTAGGTTCTTTTGGAGAAAAGAATAAAAAGCTTAAACTCATGATAACTTTAACTGATAACGGACCAGGGGTTTCAAAAAATATTATTGCTGATATTTTTGATCCATTCAGTACTACAAAAATGGGAGGCTCAGGGCTTGGCCTTCCTTTGGTTGCTAAAATAATCTCTGAGCACGGTGGCTTTGTTGAACTTGATGATATGTATGAAGGAGCGTGCTTTAAAATTTATTTGCCTGCTGAAAATAGTTCAGAATCTGAAAGGATCTACTAGTGGAAGGAAGTGTAATACTTGCAGATGATGATAGATCCTTGAGAATGATATTAAGCCAAGCGCTTACACGTGCTGGTTGTAAAGTTAGAGCTACAGGTACTCTAAGTACTCTATGGCGTTGGCTTGAAGATGGAGAAGGTGATGTATTGGTAACAGACGTTATGATGCCTGATGGAGATACTATTGAGCTTATACCAAGAATAAAAAAGAGGCGACCAGATATGCCTATTATTGTCATGTCAGCAAAAAACAACATAAATACTGCTATGAGAGCAAATCAATTTGGTGCTTATCAATACTTGCCTAAACCATTTGATCTAAAAGATTTAGTATCGGCAGTGAATACTGCTTTGAAGTTAAAAATTAGTTCTCCGGCAAATTTACAAAATAATTTTTCAAAAAGTAATGGTCATTTAGAAGATAATTTACCGATAGTTGGTAGTTCACCTACGATGCAAAACGTCTATCGCATTTTGTCAAAAGTAATCAATACAGATTTTAATATATTCATTGAAGGAAGGGCTGGAACCGGGAAAAATTTGATTGCAAGAGTGTTACACGATTTTGGAAAAGATAGGGACAAAATTTTCTTAAGTATAAATTTCTCATTTATATCCTTAGATGAGTTAAAAGCCATTTTTGCAAAAAATTTTGAAAATACAATTAGTGAACCTGTTGGGACTATATTTTTTGATGAAATAAACAATGCAAATATTGATCTTCAAAATTTTATTCTTGCTATTCTTAACAAAAGAGAGTCTTCACCTGATACTTACGAGAATGTTAAAATAGTAACATCTTCAAGTCAGGATCTTAAAGAAGCTGTTGAAAATGGTAGATTTCGAGAGGATCTCTACTACAGGTTGAATGAAGTATCACTTGTGATCCCGCTACTGGAGGAAAGATTAGAAGATATACCAGAGCTTGCCACTCATTTTTTAAAAGAATTCTCAAAAAATGATATCGAACCTAAATCTCTTACAAAAAATTCTATTGAACTTATTAAAAAGAAAAAATGGTCAGGCAACGTTAGAGAATTCAGAAATTTTATTGGTCGACTTTCATTGGTTTCAAACACAGAAGTTATTAGTGAAAAAACAATAAAACATGAACTTTCAATGATCAGCACTGAGGAATCTGATGTAAATGTACTAGAAGGATCTAAAATATCAAAGTCAGTTGAACTGCATTTATCTCATTATTTTCAATCTCTTGGAGATAGTTTGCCAGCACCCGGCTTATATCAAACAGTATTAAAGGAAGTAGAGGTTCCTTTAATAAACACGACATTGTCTCTCTGTAATGGTAATCAAATTAAAGCAGCTAACTTACTCGGCATTAATAGAAATACATTGAGAAAAAAAATTAAAGACTATGATTTAGTTGTTACACGTGGTAAAAAATTGATGTAATTTTGCAACAAAAGGTCATGAAGATTGTAAATGTAAGTAAAAATAAGTTCGGTGTAAGCAATATACTAGATAGCTTGTTAACCTCTAGCTTTGCCACTTTTATAGTTGTTTTCTTGGGCCCCTTGTTATCTATAATTACTTTTCTAGCTTTTAGTATTACTGAAGACTCCTCCAGACCAGAGTTATTATCGTCGATCATTATACTAGATTTGTTATACATATTAATTGTAGGGATATTGATCTTATTAAAGGTTTCTAAAGTATTTGCTAACCGTAGAAATAGGGGAGGTGGATCGACACTACATCTTAGGATTACCTCGGTCTTTTCAATTTTAGCAATATCTCCTGCTATAATAGTAGCAGTCTTCGCGACGATATCACTTAATTTTGGCTTGGAGGGCTGGTTTTCGGAGAAGGTCCAAAGAGTGGTAGGAAATTCATTAGAGTCTGCGCGCGCATATAAAATGGAACATACGCAAAGTTTGAAAAATGACGCTTTATGGTTATCAAAAGTTTTAAACACTGAAAAGCAATTCAGACCCTTCTTGAGCGATGGGGACTTAAGGAAAATTCTCAATGTCAACAAGCAAGAAGGTATATCTAAATCATTTTTAATCAATTTTTCCGGAGTGCTGAAAGTAAGAGGCGATAGGAGTTACCTTTTCGATTTCAAGCCAGTTACAGACTATGATGTCTTAGTGGCTAAAAATGAGGGTATTTCAGTAATTGAGGATCTTGAAAATAATGAGTTTCGGGCGATTGTTTACATGGAAGCATTTCCTGACAGGTTACTTTATGTAACGAGAAATGTAGATGGTGAAGTTCTTTCCTTATTGGATCAAACAAAAGAGACCGTGGTCTTGTATGACAAAATTGAAAAAGAAAGGGGACAGTTGCTTTTTGAGTTTGGTCAGCTTTATCTGGGTTTCTCAATTGTGTTAATCTTATCAGCGATCTGGTTTGCTCTTTGGATTGCCGAAAGATTAACAAGGCCTGTGAGCAATTTAGTTGCCGCTGTTGCAAAAGTAGCTGATGGAGACCTTACAGTAGAGGTATCTGAAGAAAAAGGAAAAGATGAGGTCGCAATTCTTGGCAAAGTATTTAACAAAATGACAAGACAAATAAAGAAGCAAAGGGATTCACTTTTATTGATGAACAGCAAAACAGAAGAAAAGAATCGACAATTCGAGGCTGTTCTTGATGGTGCTTCAGGTGGAATTATCGGAACTAATTCGGATGGGACCGTCGAGGTGATTAACACCGCAGCTCAAAAAATATTAGGTTTATCTGAAAAAGAGGGTTTAACAAAAGATTTAAAAGACATTGCTCCAGAGTTTGCTCCCCTATTTAATAAGGCTGTTTTTTTAGATGGAGGTTCATTGGATGATGAGGTTGAAATCCAGAGAGAAAATATTAAAGAAAAAATATTTCTTAAAATCTCCGTGATAACTTCTGATAAAGGTCAACTTGAGGGGTATGTTTTTACATTTGATGATTTGACTGATTTGGTGGCAGCACAGCGTTCGGCCGCTTGGGGAGATGTGGCTCGCCGAGTTGCTCATGAAGTAAAAAATCCACTTACACCAATTAAATTAGCTGCTGAGAGGTTAAAAAAGTATTTCCTGAAATTAAATGAGAAGGATAAACTCTCTGCTTCTGAGTACGCAAATATGATCATTCGTCAGACTGAGAGCCTAAGTCGGTTAGTAACTGAGTTTAGCAATTTTTCTAGATTACCGACACCCAAAAAGGTAAACTTAGATCTGTGTAAGCTAACAGAAAGTGTTATTTTATTGCAAAAAGTTGCTCATAAAGATATTATCTTTAAATTCAAAAAGAGTGAGGAAAGCATTTATGTTTTCGGCGACGGCCAAATGCTTAATCAAGCATTTTTAAATCTCATTAAAAACTCGATCGAGTCAATAAAATCTGCACAAAAAAATTTACTTATTGATGATACACAGTCTTATGGTCAAGTAGAAATTGACATTAGGACGCAAAACAATGAAGTTTGCGTAACCATATTAGACAATGGAATTGGGCTCCCAAAAAATATTAATCGCTTGTTTGAGCCTTACGTTACAATAAAAAAAGATGGCACAGGTTTAGGCCTTTCAATCGTAAAGAAGATTATTGAAGATCACTTAGGTGGCTTATTTCTTTTTCCCGGTCAGAAAATGAAGGGGTGTACTCACTTCGGAGCAGAAGCAAAAATCATTTTACCCGTTATTAGCCCTGAAAAGCTAAAAATTGACACTAAATTTGCTAGCGCAGGAGCGCAGATGAAATGAGTTACATACTCGTAGTTGATGATGAAAAAGATATTAGAGATTTAATCGGTCAAATTTTGCTAGATGAGGGCCACATAGTAAAGCCAGCTTATAACTCAACTTCAGCAATGGATTACATTAATAACGAGGAGCCTTCTTTAATAATCCTAGATATTTGGCTAAAAGATAGTGAAATGGATGGTATTGAGATACTAAAATCAGTGAAACAAAATAATCCTTTATGCCCGGTGGTTGTCATATCTGGACATGGAAACATAGAAATAGCAGTAGCGGCTGTTAAACAGGGTGCCTATGACTTTATAGAAAAACCGTTTAATACTGATCAACTTCTGCTTGTGCTTAATAGAGCTTTAGAAGCCTCAAGATTAAGAAAAGAAGTTTTTTCTTTGCAAAATAAAGAATTGAACGAGAGTAAAATGGTCGGTGATACTAGTGCTTTTAAGTTATTAAAGCAAAAGTTAGATAAGTTGATGAAGTCAAATGGAAGAATACTTATTTCAGGGTTATCTGGGTCTGGGAAAGAAATTGCCGCTAGATACATTCACCAAAATTCCCAGCGTGCTAAAAATAGGTTCGTAACAGTAGCATGTGCCTCTATTCAAGCAGAAAAAATGGAGGAACTTCTTTTTGGAGAAGAAATAAGCGGAAATATAAATCCAGGACTTTTTGAAAAAGCTCACGGAGGAACTTTGTTTTTTGATGAGGTTGCAGAATTGCCTCTTGGTACTCAAGCGAAAATCTTAAGAATTTTAGTTGATCAAGTTTTTACAAGAGTAGGTGGTAAAAACTTGGTGAGAGTGAATTGTAGGATAATCTCTTCTACTTCAAGGGATTTGGCAAGGGAGATAGAGCTAGGACATTTCAAGGAAGAGCTATATCATAGGTTCAACGTTGTTCCAATAAGAATACCGTCTCTTGAAGAGAGAATTCTTGATATCCCATTATTATCAAACTACTTCATAGATTGGTTATCCAAAAATGAAGGCTTGCCTGTAAAACAATTGTCTGAATCTGCCGTAAGAAAGTTGCAAAATATGAGTTGGCCAGGAAATATTAGACAATTAAAAAATACAATTGAAAGAGCGCTTATTTTAGGCAGAAGTAAGACGGATATATATCCTAATGATATTTTTGAATTTGTAGAAACAGAAAAAAACAATTTGCAAAATAATGTTTTGGATTTTAATAGCGAATTTTTTGCAGATAAATCTCTTCGATCTGCAAGAGAAGAATTTGAAAGAGCTTACTTAAAATATCAAATCAGTAAATTTGGAGGGAACGTGTCTAAGACTGCTAGTTATGTTGGAATGGAAAGATCTGCACTTCATAGAAAAATGAAATTATTAAATATCGAGAGCACGTAAAAATAAAAATAAAGAACGCTTTAGAGGATAGTTGAATGAAAATTATAGTTTGCGGTGCTGGTCAAGTCGGGTTGCAAATTGCGAAGCACTTATCCGATGAAAGAATGGATGTAATAGTTATTGACAAGTCCTCCGACCTAATCAAGAAAGTCGTTGATGAGCTCGATGTTTCTGCTGTTTGTGGTTATGCATCTTACCCTAATGTTTTGGAACAAGCAGGTGCTCATGACGCAGATATGATAATAGCAGCTACATTGTCGGATGAGGTAAATATGGTGATATGCCAAATTGCGCACTCTATTTTTTCTATTCCAAGAAAGATTGCTAGGATCAGATCAAACTTTTACCTCGAGGAAAATTATTCTAGTTTTTATCGTTCTGATCATCTTCCAATAGATGAGATAATTTCTCCTGAGAGAGAGATCGCCGAGGGATTATTAAAAAGGTTGGAGGTTCCAGCTGCATTTGAGGCTACTGAGTTTTTAGACGGTTCAGCTGTTTTAATTGGTCTCACTCTAAAGGAGGAGTGTGCTGTATTATCAACTCCCTTGAGGCAGCTATCTGAACTTTTTTCTACACTTAATGCAATTGTTGTAGGAATAAGAAGAGGTAATAAGC
Organism: Alphaproteobacteria bacterium; assembly: GCA_003331935.1. Classification (GTDB taxonomy): domain Bacteria; phylum Pseudomonadota; class Alphaproteobacteria; order Rhodobacterales; family Rhodobacteraceae; genus CACIJG01. The sequence continues at coordinate 27,065 of QOQE01000005.1, forward strand.
TTTTTGTTCCAAACCCAGAAGATGAATTGCACTCAAATGATAATATTTATATTTTTAGTGACAAAAAAGACCTAAGCCGTACGGTTGAGATTTTTGACAATAAAAGTTTTGTTGGTAAGTCAGTTGTAATACTAGGAATGGGTGCCATAGGTCAAAATGTTGCAAAAATGTTAGAAAATAAGAAAAATGAAGGTATCAGTGTAAAGGTTATTGAGAAGTCAAAGGATAGAGCAGTAGATGCCGCTGACTTGCTTGAAAAAACAGTCGTATTAAATGGAGACGGGCTTGATACCGAGACATTGGATGAGGCAAACGTTAGTTTGGCTGATTTTTTTGTGGCATTGACCGATGATGATAAAACAAATTTAATTGCTTGCGCAAAGGCAAAATCATCTGGTTGCAAATACACAATGGCTTTAATTAATGATCCTTCACTGGATAAAATGATTGTGACAATGGGGATAGATGCTTTTATTAGTCCAAAATCTATTACAGTTTCATCAATTCTGCGTCATCTTAGGCATGGTATGGTGAGGTCAGTATACTCCCTAAGCGATGGGGAGGCTGAGGTTTTGGAGTTCAGAGTTCTCGAGTCTTCTCCCATCGCAGGAAAAACACTCAAAGACGTAGATTGGCCTAAAGATACATTAGCTGGTTTATTAAAAAAAGACAGCGAAGTGCTAGTACCACGAGGAAATACAAAATTCGAAACTGGAGATGTCCTTACAGTGTTTTGTTTGCGAGATGACATTAATAAGGTAGAAAATTTATTTCAAGTGGGCGTGGACTTTTTTTAAATAACTGATAGTTTACAAAAAAATATAGAGGTAAGAAACATGGCGTCATCGCAATCCAATTTACAAGACAGTTTTCTTAATGCAGTTAGGAAGACCAAAAATCCAGTGACACTTTTTTTAGTCAATGGTGTGAAACTTCAGGGTGTGATAACATGGTTTGATAACTTTTCTGTTCTCTTGAGAAGAGAGGGGACGGTACAGCTTGTCTACAAGCATGCTATTTCAACTGTTATGCCTTCGTTACCTCTTGATCTAATGGGTGAGGAAACAGAAGAAGGATAGAATTCAAGACTTGCGTACATTTGTTATTTCCGTAAATTTTTCGGGTCAACATGATGGTAATTATAAGGAGTATGAATTTCTTAAATTAGCAAAGTCATTAAGCGTATTAAGTATAAAAAAAAGTACGGCTTTACGTTTGTTAAAGAGTGACCCCGCGTTTTTTCTTTCCAAGGGTCATCTAAACAACACTAAAATGTTCGTCGCAGAGAACAATATTGGGCTCGTTTTAATTGATAATCCTCTAACGCCCATTCAGCAAAGAAATCTAGAAAAAAAACTAGACGCAAAAGTTTTGGATAGAACCGGTTTAGTTTTAGAAATATTTGGAAGCAGAGCGCAAACAAAAGAGGGTATGCTTCAAGTTGAACTTGCTCATCTTTTGCATCAAAAATCTAGACTAGTCAGAAGTTGGACTCATTTAGAACGACAAAGAGGGGGGAAAGGATTTCTTGGCGGTCCTGGGGAAACACAGATCGAGTCTGATAGACGAAGTCTAGCTTCCAAAATTGTTGGAGTAAAGAATGCTATTAACAAAGTCAAGAAAACTAGAGGTGTACAAAGAAACTTAAGACTAAAAAATAATATACCGTTGATATCTTTTGTAGGCTACACAAATGCTGGAAAATCAACTCTTTTTAATGCCTTTCCAAATAAGAAAACTAAGTCTGAAAACAGGCTTTTTTCAACTCTTGATCCATATCTAAAAAAATGTGGCTCGCCAAACAAAGAGTATATAATTTCAGATACAGTAGGGTTTATCAGAAATCTTCCAACCTCATTAGTAATAGCTTTTAGAGCAACATTAGAAGAAATAAGCTATTCAGATCTCATTGTTCATGTTGTAGATATTTCCGACGAAAATGCAGATGAAAAGGCTGATGTAGTTTATAAAACACTAGAGACCCTCGGTGTAGAAATTAGAAATTCAAATAAAATTGTTGAAGTTCATAATAAAGTTGACATTAGCTTTCGTAAAAGGTCTACACCTTTTTTAAAGGGCTTACCTAAAAATAAAGTTTACTCAATTTCTGCTGCAAATAAACAAGGCCTCAACCCTTTTTTTCGAGGAATTGAACAAAACTTATATAAAAAATTAATTAAGGAAAACATTATTTTGGATGTATATGAAACCGAAAAAATTAAGTGGCTTTATCAAAATCAGTTAGTTAAATCATCTGAGTTAAATGAAAGTAGTTTAAAGCTTCAATTGCTTTGGAATAATGATCAAAGAGAGCAGTTTAATAGAAGTTTTGTGGAGAAGGCTTTATAACTTTGAAAAAAGGGGAAATATCGAAATCCTTTGGTAAACAAAACGATGGATGGCGCATTATTAAGGATTGTAATTTACCCTTAAATGGGAGTATCGGATGATCTATTTCTTTGAAGGCTTGCGCAATTAGAGAGGAACAGATTGCTTTCGTTGGGTCTCCTGCACCAATACCAATTAAATTTCTTCTAAATTTTTTTGGAATGGGTGGGTTTGGATATATATACCTAATCAGGTCAATGATGTTTTTCAAATCGTATTTTGCGCCTATTTTCTTGACTAAATAATTAATTAAAATCTTTTTTTTTCTTTTATCCAGGAATATCGGTCTGCATACCCTAAGATTATGGTGCATGTAAGTATTGATATCGGTATATGTACATCCATCAACAGCCTTAACCTCTATCAAACAGTGGTTAAAATAATCTGTTTTTCCAATGAAAACTGCCGCATGGGACCAGTTAGAGTTAGTTATGAATTGGATCGCGCTGCTTACTCGGCTCTGTCCTTCAACCAAAACTACGTCACCAGGTTTCAAAATAGATTTTATATCATCAATACTAATTCTGTAGTATGCATCATTTTGAATGTGCTCCTTGGTAAGAAACTTTGCTAATTGAGTTCCAATCAGTTCCAGAAACGACAATTTAACTAACGCTCCATCAGCTGTCGCCAATGCACTCTACACAAAGATTCGTATAGATCATTTCCACCAATTTGTATTTGAGATCCATCTTTTAAAGGTTTATTATTAGGGGACTTTCTTACAACCATAGTAGCTTTTTTTCCACAATGGCATATTGTCTTTATTTCCTTTAATTCGTCGGCTAAGCCAAGAAGCGCAGATGATCCTGGAAATAAATTTCCTTGAAAGTCTACCCTAAGTCCATAACACAAAACTGGTAGAAAAAGATCATCTACGGCTCTTGCTAGTTGCCACACCTGATCTTTGGTCAAGAATTGAGCCTCATCAATTAAAACACATGCAATTGAAGAACTTTTTTGCTTTAATTTTAATAGATTATACAGGTTTACTCTGTCATTGAAAGTATCAGCTTGTTTCTCTATTCCTATTCGACTGGCAATTTTTCCTTCGCCAGATCTATTATCAATTTCTGCTGTTAGAAGATAAGGAACCATTCCTCTTTCTTCATAGTTATGCGCAGCTTGCAATAGTATAGTTGATTTTCCTGCATTCATCGTTGAGTAATTGAAAAATAACTTTGCCATAGACTATTCTAGCTCTAAAATTTCACGTGCCTTTTTCCAAGAAGCAACAGGTCTATTGTATTGTTCACAAATATCTTTGGCAATTTTTACCAAACTTGCGTTTGAAGGTGCTAGGTTATCCTTGTCAATTCTTATATTATCTTCCAAACCGGTCCTCACGTGTCCTCCTAGCTTTACACACCATTCATTTAATATTTTTTGATCTTTACCTATTCCTGCGCCACACCAAGATGCTTTTGGCAAAAGTCGTTTGACAGTTGAAATATAGTATTCGAAAACGTTAAGATCGGCTGGCATTGCGTTTTTGACACCCATAACAAATTGAATATATAGATTATCTTTTAATTTATTTTGCTTAGCTAACATAGCAGCTTGATGGATATGAGATAGGTCAAAAATCTCTATTTCAGGCTTAATTGAATTTACAATCATTTCTTTTGCTAGCCAATCAACAAGGTCTGGAGGATTCTCGTACACTCTTGTGGGAAAATTATTGGAGCCAACTGTCAAAGAAGCCATATCAGGTTTGAGAGGAAGCATTTTTCCGCGGTCAAAACCATGACCCGAACGACCACCAGTAGAGAGTTGTATTATCATTCCAGGGCAGTATTTCTCAATCCCCTCTTTAAGTAATCTATATTTATCAGGATCAATGCTAGGTGTCCCATCATCGTTACGAACGTGACAATGAACAATACTTGCACCAATCTCAAAGCACTCTTGGGTACTTTCTATCTGCTCCGGTATACTTATTGGGACTGCGGGATTATCTTTTTTTGTAGGAACAGATCCTGTAATTGCGACACATATGATACAAGGGTTATCCATCCCCTCAATATAGATTGAAATAAGGTCAATTAAAAATAAAATATCGGTGGATTATGTGTTCTTATCTTATTAAAGTTAAGCATGTCCTATGCTGCGTTCAATTCCAATGCCTACTTACACCATATTGCTTTGAAAACAAGGCATCCTTTGGAATTAGCGAAGTTTTACGAAAATGCATTGTGTTTAGAAAAGAAGCGCATATCTGGCGGTTGGCTTTTATCTGGAAGCAATAGACGAGTTCTTATATTGAATGATAAGAAAAATAGCCTTGGTTTTGCCAGTTTTGCCTGTCAAGACATTCGCTCATTTAAAATTTTAAAAAGAAATTTTATGGAAAAGGGTATAAAGACATTCCAAGATGATATGTCTCTTTTTGGTAAAGATAATTTTTTTATTTCAGATTGTGATGGTAACAAGATTTATTTCGGGCTCAACAAAAATAGAAAAGAAAAAAGCTCAAACCTATATGCGCCACTCCAACATATTACCTTTACCTCAAAAAATTTGGATAACTTTGTTCAGTTTTATGTTGATAAGCTTGGATTTAAAATATCCGATAAAGTTATGAATAAAGACGGTAAACTCACTACTTGTTTTATGAGATCAAATCAGGAGCATCATACTATTGCTTGCTTTTTAAGCAATAAATCTGGTTTAGATCACTTTAGTTTTGAAGCAGGCACATGGGAATGGATAAAAAATTGGTGCGACCATTTTTCTAAGCAGAAAATTGAATTGATTTGGGGGCCAGGTCGTCATGGGCCTGGAAATAATCTATTTGCATTCATTGAAGATCTTGATGGAAACAAAATAGAAATTTCTGGTGAGTTAGAAATTATTCATGATAGGAAAATTAAAAAATGGCCCCATGAACCAAGAACTTTAAATTTATGGGGTAGTGCAATAATGCGCTCGTAATGGAGGAAATTTATGAAATATGTAAGTTTTGTTAGACTAGGTGAAACCTGTTTTGGAGCTTTCCATCATGGTAAGGTTTATGACTTGACGTATCAGTTGGCAGGAGGTTCCTCAAGCTTAAAGGAAGCTATTTATTTTGGAACTATTCCAGATAATACAGAAGAATTAGAAGGCTATTTAGCTAATGTTACTGCTTATGACCCTGCTGATATAACATTTTTGCCCGTAATACCAGATCCAGGAAAGATATTTTGTATTGGGCTGAATTATGAAAACCATAGAAAAGAAACTGAAAGACCAGAGGTTCAATATCCCACTATTTTTACGAGATTTGCAGAAAGCCAATTGGCTCATAGAGAGGCAGTAATTAAGCCTGCTTTATCCGATAAAGTAGACTTTGAAGGTGAGTTAGCTGTGGTAATTGGAAAGGGAGGTAAAAATATTTCCACTGAAGAAGCTATGAAAAGTATCGCGGGATATACTTGTTATAACGACGTTTCCATTAGAGATTATCAGAGACATACAAGTCAATTTGTCCCCGGAAAAAACTTTTCTAAAACAGGTGGTTGCGGCCCATTTTTAACGCTCGAGTCCTTTATTAAAGATTATCAAAGCCTGTCAATTAAAACAATATTGAATGGTGAGGTTATGCAAGAAGCTAAGCTCGATCAATTAATTTTCAAAATACCCGAGATTGTCTCCTATATTTCGTCTTTTACTCCTTTAGTCGCAGGAGATATTATAGTAACGGGAACACCTGGTGGTGTTGGGGATAGGCGAGATCCTCCTTTGTATATGAAAAATGGAGACATCGTAGAGGTTGACATTTCGGGTGTTGGTCGGCTTGTTAACCCCGTGCTTGACGAAAGCATTATCCTGTAAACACTTTTTAACTTTACTGTGAAAAAAAAATTCGACGTAATTATTGTTGGAATGGGTCCTTCGGGCCTTGTTTTATGTGGGTTGCTTAATAACTATGGTGTCAAGGTAGGTATTTTTGAGAAGAATAAAAGTACTGTTACAGAACCAAGAGCGGTTTCTATAGATGATGAGTCTCTTCGAATTCTTCAAAGCTTTTCATTGCATCAAGCTGTACTGAGAAATGTTTCTCAAAATTATGGATCACATTACTATGATGCAAAAGGTAGGCTCTTTTTGAAAGTTGAGCCGAATTCACGTGAAAATGGTTTCTTTAAAAGGAATGCTTTTGATCAGCCGACCTTTGAAAGGACTTTATGGAAACACTTAGAGAAACAAAAAAATGTTAACATTAATTTTTCACATACGCTGGTCTCTATAAAAAATGAGATAAATCGTGTTACAGCGTCTTTTGTAGATAGCAAGGGATTAAAAAAAAGCTTTCAGGCAAAGTATCTCGTGGGTTGTGATGGTGGGCAATCAACCGTTAGAGGCTTAATTGGCGCAATAATGAAAGGCAGTAGTTTTAATCAAAATTGGTTAGTGGTTGATGTAGATAAAACATGTAATTTTTTCCGACACACGCAAGTGTATTGCAGCCCAAAGCGTTCATCCATAACCTTACCTGGGCCTCATGGTATAAGAAGATATGAGTTTAAATTGAAGGATGGAGAGAGCTCTGAAAAATTAGGTGAAGATTTCATAAGAAAACTTTTAGTAAGTGTAGGAAAAGATGGAAAAGCAAAGATTAGAAGATCACAGGTATATCAATTCCATGCTTTGATATCTTCAGAATGGAAAAAAAAATCGGTAGCAATTGCAGGCGATGCAGCGCACTTGTCTCCTCCTTTCGCTGGGCAGGGAATGAATAGTGGAATTAGAGATGTTGGCAATCTGGGGTGGAAGTTAGCACTAGCAATAAAAAAACCAAAATCAAAAGATATATTAGAAACCTATTTTCTTGAGAGAAAAGAACATTGTTGGGCTCTAATTAATTTGGCGATAAGAATGGGTCAAATAATGGTGCCAAAAAACAGATTTAGTTCGTTTTTTATCGTATCTTTTTTCAGGCTGATAAAAATAAACAAAACGTTACTTAATTATGTTTCTCAAATGAAGTATCGGCCCAAACCTAAAATAGGCAGGGGAATAATTTATTTTCATGGGAAAAATACAAGAAATGATAAAAAATTAATTGGAACGCTATTTCCACAACCCCTAGTGGAAAATATAAAAGGTAAAGAGTCTTATTTGGATGATGTGCTAGGAAACAAGTTTTCTTTAGTCTTTTATATAAAAAACATTGATGCCTATATTAGTTTCGAAAAGTGGCTCAATAAACTTTCAAAGACCTGTAAAGTTGTTGTTTTATTGCATCAATCATGCATGATCTTTCCAAGCCGATATGAAGTTATTCGAGATTCGAATAATCTATTAGAAAACTCTAATCCAAGGGTGCCAGAAAATAGTGTTGTTTTAATTCGACCTGATAAATTAGTTTCTGCAATCTACACGAAAAATAATCTTCATTATTTAGCAGATTTATTGAATAATGATGAGATATTTAGTTTTTAAAGTGTATAGTTATTGTAAATTTATAATTTAATAACATCTGGGGAGGAAGTTAAATGAAATTATTTTTGAGATTTTTAGTAGCATCTGCTTCTGTATTGTTTCTTTCAATATCTGCATACGCGGGGGAAGTAGTACTAAAGTTCCATTCATTTCCACCAATGCCTGCTAATTCTAATGCAAAGTTTGTTAAGCCATGGAGCGAAAAGGTATTAGCGGAGTCTAACGGTGAAATAAAAGTTGAGATTTATCCTGCAATGCAATTGGGTGGGAAACCACCGCAACTCGTTGATCAAGTGAGGGATGGTGTTGTGGACATCGTTTGGACTGTTGCCGGCTATACGCCAGGAAGATTTCCACATTTGGAGGCCTTTGAATTACCATTTATGCCAGCTTCAGCAGAAGCGACATCACAAGCTCTTCAAGAATACGTGGATACTGTAGCTGCCTCTGATCTTAAGGATTATAAGGTTTTGGCTGTCTTTTGCCATGCTCCAGGAAAAATCCATACTAAGGAAAAAGTTATAAAGTCTGCGGCTGATTTAAATGGAATGAAGATGCGTGGTCCTACAAGAGTGATTACTAAAATGCTTGAAGGTTTAGGTGCTACTCCTGTAGGAATGCCTGTTCCTGCAGTTGCCGGAGCATTATCTAAGGGCGTGATCGATGGAATGGTTGTACCTTGGGAAATTATGCCTTCTTTTAAACTACACGAGTTGACTAAAGCACACACAACAGTTTCAGGGTCAAGAGGTCTTTATACGACACCATTTTTGTTTTTAATGAATAAAGCAAAGTATGAGTCTCTGAGTGATGAACACAAAAAGGTCATCGATAATAATGCTGGTCTCGCTCTTGCAAAGCTTGCTGGACAACTTTGGGACGGTTTTGAGGTTCCAGCTAGGAAGTTAGCATTAGATGCAGGTGGAACTATACATTCTCTATCAGGAGGTCCTCTTGCAGAAATGAAGGCGGCTGGCGAAGGACTTGAAAAGGATTGGATAAAATCTGCTAATGATCGTGGCTTGGATGGTGCAATGCTTGTTAAAACTGCGAAAGACTTAATTTCGAAATATGATAAGTAAAAATACCTTCTTGGATATTGAAGATACTGAGCGCCCAAATGATATTTTTGGGCGCTTTTTACTTAAACTTGTAACTTATCTAGCAATTTGCGGAGGTTTAGTGCTTGTTGTCATAGTACTGATAAATTTTATTTCTATTGCTGGAAGGACAATGTTCGACAAGCCCCTAACAGGAGATTTTGAACTTGTAGAAATGGGCTGTGCTGTTGCAATATTTTCATTTCTACCACTTTGTCAATTTAAGAACGGTAATGTGATGGTAGATTTTTTTACAATTAACCTATCGAACAAAATCAAAAATAGCTTAAATGGGCTTGGTGCTTTTTTGTTTTTTTTAGTCTCATCTTTTTTTACATGGAGAATGGTATACGGAACCTTAGACATGTACAAATATAATGAACAAACAATGTTGCTTCAAATTCCTGTTTGGATTCCTTTTATTCCAGCTGTAATCTCTTTCGGTGTCCTATCGATAACCTGCCTCTATACGTCAGTAATATTTTTCAAATCGGCTTTAAAATAGCAACTATTTATTATGGATAGACTCTACCTAGGCATATTAGCTTTCCCAATTCTTTTTTCCTTATTGGCTGTGAGGGTTCCGATTGGTTTAGCAATGTTAGTCGTAGGCTGCTCAGGGACAATTTTTATAGCGGGTTGGTTGCCCATTATGTCTCAAGTAAAGACAAGTGCATGGCACCTTTTTTCTAATTATTCCTTTACCGTTATTCCTCTTTTTTTACTGATGGGAAATTTTGCGTCTAAGGCAGGAATGAGTGAATCTTTATTTAGGTTTGCTGGTGCTTGCCTTGGACACAGACGAGGTGGAGTTGCTATGGCTGCCGTTGGCGCTTGTGCTGGGTTCGGAGCCATTTGCGGTTCATCTCTTGCAACGGCTGCTACTATGGGCCGTGTGGCTCTTCCAGAGCTCCGTAGAATGGGTTATTCCGGGTCGCTGAGTACTGGGGCCTTAGCTGCTGGAGGCACTTTAGGCATTTTGATACCTCCATCAGTTATTTTGATTATTTACTCAATACTAACAGAACAAAATATTGCTAAAATGTTTTTAGCAGCGTTTGTCCCTGGAATTCTTGCCGCCATCGGATACCTAATAGCAATAGCTATTTTTGTTAGGATAAAACCAGATTCTGGACCTCCCACAAGCTATGTGGGGTGGAGACAGAGACTGAGTTTATTTGGGCAAGTTTGGCAAATACTTGTTATATTTTTTCTTGTTATTGGAGGTATATATCTTGGTTGGTTTACGCCTACAGAGGGTGCTTCAATTGGTGCAGCTGGCACTGGAATTATGGCTCTATTCACAAGGGGGTTTAATTTTAATGATTTGATAGAGGTTATTAAAGACACAGCAGTAACATCCGCTATGATTTTTTTAGTATTGTTGGGGGCAGAATTCTTTAACTCTTTTATTGCGCTTACCCAAATAACTAATCAATTGGCAACATTTGTAATTACTAATCAGCTCTCGCCATACCTAGTTGTATTTTGTATTTTAGTTTTATATGTTTTTCTCGGATGTCTTATGGATAGCTTAGCCATGATACTACTGACGATCCCAGTATTTTTTCCAATTATTATTGAATTGGATTTTGGCATGAGTATTGAAGAGGTTGCCATCTGGTTTGGTATTCTAACTTTAATCGTTGTAGAAGTGGGCCTTATAACGCCACCAGTTGGCTTAAATGTTTTCATTATTAATAAAATGGCAAAAAATGTTCCAATTTCAGATACGTTTATTGGGGTTTTGCCATTTTTGATAAGCGATCTTATTAGGGTTGGAATACTATTTATATTTCCAGGTATAAGTTTGTTTTTAATTAGGCTATTAGGGTAGATGAAGATTCATAATGAAAAATGAACAGATAGTTGATGAATTAAAGGTTATTAAGTGTCAGCATGTTTCCTTGGAAGTGAGCAATGTGGACGCCTCATTACACTTTTATAGAGAATTTCTAGGGCTTAAACTTTCGGAGAGGCATTACGCTAACGAAAACCCTGCTATACCATTTGAGATGGCGTTTATGAGGCTTGGCAAGCAACACCACGATCTTGTCTTGACTCATGATCCAAATAGAGACTATACAGAAAAAGTATTTAATTCAGGTCCTGCCGGAATTCACCATTACGCATTTGAGTGCCCTAATAAAGAAAGCTTTGATATGCATTTAGAAAGAGCTAAAGAAATGTCTCTTGAGATTGTAAGAGGTCCAGTTCTCCATAGTGCATATCAAGCCAAAGGTGATGGTACATGGGGAGAAAATTGGAGTTTCTACGTTCTAGACCCAGACAAGCATCGTATAGAAATTTTTTGTGAAATGGCAGAAATAGACAACTTTGGTCATTACATCATGGAGAATGGTAAAAAGGTACCAAACAAAAAAGCAGAAGAAATTTAACTTAAAACACAAATGAAAAAAAATTTTGATTGCATCGTTATTGGTTACGGTCCTGTCGGCGCTTTACTCTCGATATTTTTATCAAAATTAGGTTTAAGCGTTGCCGTAATAGATAAAAATTTAGATATCTACCCATTGCCTAGAGCAATACATTTTGATGAAGAAGTAATGCGTATTTTCCAGATGGTTAATCTTAGTGAGAAAATTTCTGAGATTTCACGAATAGGTACCAAGGGAATGCATTTTGTAGATAATGAAGACACTGTTTTAATGGAAAGAAAAGGATCGGACGCGATAGGAGAGCTGGGATGGCAAAAAAGTTGGTATTTCCACCAACCACAGCTTGAAAAGCTTTTGAGGTATAACGCTGAGAAGGATAAAAATTTTGTAAGCTTTTTGGGCTATGAAGCACAAAAAATTTTTCAAGATAATAATTTAGTAACCGTAAAATCATATAGTAAAAAACTTAAGAAAGAGCTTATACTCCATTGCAAATACCTAGTAGGTTGTGACGGAGCGAACTCAATTACTAGCGACTGTATTGGGAAAGAAATAAAGGATTATGGATTAAAAGAAAAGTTTTTAGTCCTCGACCTAAAAGTCGATAATAGATACCAAAACATAAAGAATTTGCCAGATTTTACCGTCCAGCACTGTGATAAAGTAAGACCAGTTACCAGGTGCTACATAAGCAAAAAAAGAAGAAGGTGGGAAGTAAAAATATTGCCTGGTGATAATGAGAAAGAGTTTTTAAAAAGCAAATCTATTTGGAAATTCTTGAGCAAATGGATAGAAAAGAAAAACGCAACGATTGAGCGAAGCCAACTCTATATATTTAGGTCAATACTTAAGAAGAAATGGTATAAAAATAGGATAATTTTAGCTGGAGATAGTGCACATCTTTCTCCTCCTTTTCTTGGACAAGGCATGTGCGCTGGTATTCGTGACGTGGCAGTATTGGCATGGCGTTTAAAAGGGTTTGTCAACAATAAGCTTTCTTCTCATGACTTAAATAACTATCAAAGAGAGAGAATTCCGCATGTATCAGCATTTATCAAGTTAGCTTCTGAGGTCGGCAAAATAATGTCCAACCCAGATATTCTTAAAAAATCAGAAAAATCACAAAGTATGCGATTATTTGATTTTCCTAAACCGAGATTAACGAAGGGATTTTTTTATAATTGTTCGTTATCAGGTACTCTTTTTCCTCAATTTGTCGAAAGCGATAAGAGAAGTGATGACACCCTTGGGTATGAGTTTGTTTTTTTAGCTTTAAAAGAAGACGCGTTTAGTGATGTTGATATTGATAATAAAATATTATTAAGAAAAACTGCTAAAGGGTTTTTGAGGGACTGGATAGTGAAAAGAAAAATAGTTGGCCTTATCATACGGCCAGATAAATATATTTTTGGCAGTGCCACGAATGAAAAAAATGTAAAAGCGTTAGTAAGTCATTTTTACAATTTGTATCGGATATAAGTCCAATAATAAAAATTATACGCAAATTATTGATTTTATTGATATTTTATAACATTATTATCTTCTAAAATCCAAGCTTTTATTCCCTTTGTGTTATAGATTGCAGGAAAATCATTTGTTTTCTCCAACGTTTCTGCAATTGCAGTGGTTCTTCTTCCAGATCTACAAAAGAGTATTATTCCCTTTTCAGAATTTGAAATCTTCTTAATTTTGGTTATAAAACTTTCAAGGTCATATTTTCCATTTATATCGAAGAACGTATGCAGGTAGCTGTTTTCGATAACCCCGGTAGAAATCCATTCATCTCTACGTCGAACGTCTATAAGTGGTATGCCTAACGACATCAGTCTCTTTATTTCACTATTTCCTATGTTCTTTATCTCTGCGTAACCGAAGTTTGCAAACAAGAATAAAGATAAAAAAAGAAGAGAAGTAATACGTTTAGTTTTCATTTCGGTACGAATAGTTGGAATCCAAATATAATACTACTATATTCGAGCGTAGCGGATCTGATTACGACTTAATCATAAGTAGGGAAAATTTCAATGGATAAAATCAAATCTTTCGTTACGGTATTATTTTTTTGCCTATCAACAAATTACTGTCTGGCTCAAAGCGATATTATTTCTCACGGTATTTCAACTTTTGGAGATTTAAAGTATGAGAAAGACTTTAAACATTTGTCATACGTGAACCCAGATGCGCCAAAAGGAGGAGAAATTTCTTTTTGGGCGTTTGGTTCATTCGACTCAATGCATCCATACACAAGAAAGGGTAGAGCAGGAGCGTACTCTTCAATATTTTTTGAAAGCCTACTGGAAGGTACTGCAGACGAAATAGACTCAGCTTACGGTTTAATTGCAAAGGAGATTGAATATCCGGAGGATCGTTCATGGGTTATTTTCACACTTAGAAATAACGTGACTTTTTCTGATGGATCTCCTTTAACTGCACAGGATGTACTCTTCTCCTATTATTTACTTAAACAAAAAGGACTTCCATCTTTCAGAGCTGTTTTGGAAAAAGATGTGAAAAATGCAGAGTTAATTTCTGACTTAAAAATAAAATTTACATTTAATGATGATGTACCTAAAAGAGATTTAATTAATACGGTTGGTGGGTTACCAATTTTTTCGGAAAAATACTTTACAGATAATAAAGTGGATTTTGAGGCATCAACACTTACTCCTGCTTTAGGTTCAGGGCCTTACATCTTGGATAAAGTAGATGTTGGGAAACAAATTATATATAAAAAGAACGCAACTTATTGGGGTAATGATCTTCCAATTAATAAGGGTCGATACAACTTCAATAAATTCAGAATCGAGTATTTTGCAGACTATAATTCTGCATTCGAAGGTTTTAAAGCTGGTACATATACTTTCAGGAATGAAGCATCTTCAAAAATATGGGCTACTGGTTATGATTTCCCTGCATTAGAAAAGAATTGGGTTAAGAAAACGACTCTTCCAGACGGAAATTTATCCTCCGGGCAATCATTTGTTATTAATTTGAGGCGAGAAAAATTTCAAAATATTAAGGTTAGAAAAGCCATCGGGTTAATGTTCAACTTTGAATGGTCTAATAGCACTCTTTTTTATGGTCTTTATGAACGCATAAATTCATTTTGGGACAATAGTGACCTCAAGGCCTCAGGGTTGCCAACAAATCAAGAACTGCAAATTCTTAGCAAATATAAGTCTATCTTAGACGCGAATAACTTTAGCGAAGAAGTTTTTACATTTCCTAAATCATCATTAAAACAGCTTGATCGAAAAAACTTGAGGCAGGCATCAAAATTATTGGACGATGCAGGTTGGGAGGTTAGTGACGACGGTTTGCGAAGAAACGCTGAAGGTAAAACCCTCGATATTGAGATATTGAACGATAGTCAGGCATTCGACCGTATAATTAACCCTTATATAGAAAATTTAAAAAAGCTAGGTATCAATGCCGTCAATACTAAAATCGATAATGCACAGATGACAGATCGGCGTAGGAAATTCGATTTTGATATACTGGTTGGTTTCTTAAGTACCCAATTAACTCCAGGTTCTGAGCTAGAACAGTATTTTGGATCTGAATCAGCTGATTTTTCCATATTTAATTTAACCGGTATCAAAGACCAGGGTGTCGACGCAATTATTAAAGAAGTTAGAGCGGCAGAGTCCAGGGAACAATTGGGGTTTGCAATCAGGGCATTAGACAGGATCTTAAGAAATAAAGTTATTTGGGTGCCCCAGTGGTTTAAGAATAAACATACTATTGCCTATTACGACATGTATGAGCATCCTAAAGCGTTGCCACAATATGATATTGGTGTGCTAGATACATGGTGGATAAATTCTGACAAATATAGTGATTTAAAGGAAAAAGGTGCTCTAAAATAACCATAAAAAATGCTTAGTTATATTTTTAGAAGACTAATCCTTATAGTCCCTACGCTCATAGGGATAATGTGTATCAATTTTCTTTTGGTACAGTTTGTTCCGGGTGGTCCTGTCGAACAAATAATAAGTGATTTAGAAAAAAATAGCTCTTTTCTTGATAGTATTGGTGGGGGTGCTCAAGAAATAAAAACGAGTGATGGGACTGGGCCATACAAAGGATCGGTTGGGTTACCAAAAGACTTTATTGATGAACTGGAAGCACAATTTGGTTTTGATAAGCCGCTTTGGGAACGCTTCTTCTCAATGATGTTCGATTATATTACGCTTGACTTCGGAGATAGCTACTTCCGCTCAATTTCGGTTATAGAACTTGTAATAGAAAAGATGCCCGTTTCTATATCATTAGGTTTATGGACAACTCTCTTGGCGTACATGATATCTATTCCCTTAGGAATAAGAAAAGCTTTACTGGATGGTTCAAGTTTTGACAACTGGACATCTACGCTTATTATAATTGGATACTCTATTCCCGGATTTTTATTTGCAATTTTTCTTTTGGTTCTTTTTGCCGGTGGCTCCTATTTACAATTATTTCCTATTAGAGGATTAGTGTCATCAAATTTTGAAAATATGTCTTTTTTTGAGCAGATAAAAGACTATTTTTGGCATATTGCTCTGCCAGTATTGGCATCCACAGTTTCAGCTTTTGCTACGTTGACGCTACTAACGAAAAACTCTTTTTTAGACGAAATAAAGAAACAGTACGTAACGACCGCAAGATCCAAAGGCTTAAGTGATCGAAAAGTATTGTATGGCCATGTTTTTAGAAACGCGATGTTAATTATAATTGCTGGGTTTCCTGGGCTTTTCATTTCCGTTTTTTTTGGATCATCTCTAATAATAGAAACTATTTTCTCTTTAGATGGGCTGGGTCGTTTGGGTTTTGAAGCCGCAGTATCAAGAGACTATCCGGTAGTATTCGGTACTCTTTACATTTTTGGTCTATTAGGATTGGTGGTAGGACTTCTGTCAGACTTAATGTACGTCTGGATTGACCCAAGAATTGATTTTGAAAAGAGACAATCTTGAGCAAACAACTTAATTGGAAACGATGGGAAAACTTTAGAAAAAATAGGCGTGCCTTTTTTTCAGCCATCATTTTTGGATTACTTTTTTTTCTATCTTTATTTGCAGATTTCTTGGCAAATGACAAACCGTTATATATTAAGTCTCAAGACAAGGCATACTTCCCTATATTTAACTTTTATTCTGAAGTTGAGTTTGGTGGTGACTTGAAAACAGAGGCAATATACGCTGATATAGAAATACAATGTCTAATTTTGACTGGAGGCAATGATGAATGTTGGAACTCACCTGAAACAACTATATCTGAGGGTTATAAAAACAGTACAAATAATGGACTAATAATATGGCCTCTTATCCGCTTCAATCATAATACAATTGCAGACTTAAATGAACCGGCCCCATCTCCACCGGACAGTAAGCATTGGCTTGGTACTGATGATACAGCAAGAGATGTCTTAGCAAGAATAATCTATGGATTTCGTATCTCCGTGATTTTTGGATTAACCGTTACTTTTTTTGCTAGTGTGATTGGTATCTTTGCAGGTGCCATTCAAGGTTATTTTGGTGGGAAAATTGATTTATTCACGCAGCGTTTCATAGAAATATGGAATTCTGTGCCATCCCTTTATGTAATAATTATTTTGTCAGCCTTTTTGAGAATAGATTTTTTAATGCTAATGCTATTAATAACTTTATTCAGTTGGACAGCGTTGGTAGGTGTTGTGCGAGCTGAATTCTTAAGAGCTAGAAACTTTGAGTATGTGATGGCAGCGAAGGCTCTTGGTGTTTCAACGGGGTCAATTATTTTTAAACATTTATTGCCCAATGCGATGGTTGCAACGCTCACCTTAGTGCCATTTATACTTACAGGGTCTATAGGGTCTTTAGCAGCACTTGACTTTCTAGGATTTGGGTTGCCCGCTTCGTACCCATCGCTTGGTGAACTCACGATGCAAGCAAAGCAAAACCTTCAAGCCCCCTGGTTGGGCTTAAGTGCGTTCTTTGTATTTTCTATAATGCTTGCGCTTTTGGTTTTTATTTTTGAAGGCATAAGAGATGCTTTTGATCCGAGAAAGACATTTGTATGAGCACAAATTTATTAAGCTTAGACAACTTATGTATTTATTTAAATGGTCTGAATGGTGGATCTAAAAAGTTAGTTTCTAATGTAAATTTTAATATTTCGAGAGGAGAATTCGTTGCATTAATAGGAGAGTCTGGGTCAGGAAAGTCGTTATCTGCACTTTCTACAGTTGGGTTATTGCCCTCGGCTATAAAAGCCTCAGGTAAAGGAAAGTGGCTAGATCTAACCTATGATTTAGCCGATCATAACTCTTTAAAAATGTTTCGTGGAAAGGAAATAGGTTTTATATTTCAAGAACCCTTAGTATCTCTTAATCCTCTTCACACTATAGGTAAACAAATTGGAGAGTGTATAACCACACATACAAGCATATCAAATGTTGATCTTAAAGATAAAGTTATCGCTTTATTGAAAGATGTAAAACTTGATGATCCAGAGAGGCGTTTTAATCATTATCCACACCAATTATCAGGTGGCCAACGTCAAAGAGTAATGATTGCCATGGCGCTTTCAAACAATCCAAAGCTTCTAATAGCAGATGAGCCTACTACCGCCTTAGATGTAACCATTCAAAAAGAGATCCTTGATTTGTTACACTCCTTAAGAGCTTCTTACGATCTTTCAATATTGTTCATAACGCATAACTTAAAGATTGTTAAAAATTTGGCCGATCGCTTATATATTATGAAAGATGGAAAGATAATTGAAAGTGGTAAAACCAAAGTTATTTTTAAAAGGCCAACTCATATATATACCAAAGACTTAATCGAGCCAAAAATTAAAATCACAAAATCAAAGTTTAATGCTTCAAAGGTTCTATTATCAGCCGAAAACTTATCAGTTAAGTATAAAGGCCCTAGAAGCTTATTTAGATCTTCGTCTAAAGACTTTTATGCATTAGATAAAGTTTCCTTGAGTATTAAATTTGGTGAGACACTTGGAGTTGTAGGTGAAAGTGGTAGTGGTAAAACCAGCTTAGCTCTATCCATACTTAAGTTGATAGATTATCAAGGAGACATAAATTTATATCTTCCTGAAGTTGTGTGCAGAAAAAAGGATAAGCTAAAAAACTATAGACGTAATGTACAGATTGTTTTCCAAGACCCTTTTTCATCTCTTTCACCGAGGCTTTCAATTCGTGATATTATCGGTGAAGGTATAATTTCTCATCGTATATTTTCTAAAGAACAGGTGGAAGAGAAAATAGGATTAGCTCTTAGAAGAGTAGACCTTGACAAAGCTACTCTCGAAAGGTATCCCCACGAGTTTTCTGGTGGGCAACGCCAGCGCATCGCAATTGCAAGAGCGATAATTATGGAACCAAAGCTCCTAATTTTAGATGAACCAACATCATCCTTGGACGCAGCTGTTCAAAAACAGATAATTAAGTTGTTAATTGATTTACAAAAAGATCTTAATTTATCTTACTTATTTATAAGTCACGATTTAGAATTAGTATCAACTATTTCCCATAGAATGGTAGTAATGAAAGATGGTAAGATTGTTGACGAGGGAACTTCCACAAAACTATTAAGACTTTCAAAAAATAAGTACACGAAAAGGTTAGTAGAAAGTTCAATTTTTTAAAAAAGGATCTTGAGATGAGCTACGATGAACAAAATATTTTTGCAAAAATTATCAGAGGCGAATTGCCTGCAGAAAAAATTTATGAGGACCAAATGGTCTTAGCCTTTATGGATATAATGCCTAGATCACCAGGCCATTTTCTTGTTATACCAAAGGCGAGTGCAAGAAACATCTTGGATATTGATAATGAAAATCTGTGTGCTGTGATTAAAGTAGTAAAAAAACTTGCAGTCGCATCCAAGAAAGCAATGAATGCAACAGGTATAACAATCCAACAATTTAGTGAAGCTGATGGGGGACAAGAGGTATTTCACCTGCATTTCCATATAATTCCTAGATATGAAGGAAAACCAATGGACAGACCTGGTCAAATGGTAAAAGATATGTCGATTTTATCGTTGCAGGCTAACAAAATAAAGGCCGAGTTAGGATCTGGTTAGATAGTCATGTATGAATACAATGGTAGAGCTTTAATATTTGGTGCCAGTGGGGGAATAGGCTTAGCATTTAGCAAGTTCTTAGAAAATAAGCTCGGTATCGAAAATGTGATAAAATTGAGCCGATCCTTTAACGGGTTTGAGATTTCAGACGAAGAAAAAATATTAAAATTTTCTGAATCAATAGAAGGCTCTTTCAATTTGATTATTAACGCGATAGGGGTTTTGCAAACCACTGAAATAGGGCCTGAGAAAACGATTAATGCTGTCAAACAAAAATCAATGATTGATATGATGACGATTAATGCAATTGGACCAGCCTTATTATTAAAGAATTTTTCTAAAAAATTGGATAAGACAAAATTTAGTGTATTCGTTAATCTTTCTGCTCGAGTTGGATCCATAACCGATAATAGACTTGGTGGATGGATTTCGTATAGGTCATCTAAAGCTGCTCTAAATCAAATCATTAAAACTTCTTCCATAGAGATAAATAGGAGAAATAAAAATGCTATATGTGTAGGTCTGCATCCAGGTACAGTTAAAACAAGGTTTACAGAAAAATTTCAAAATACTACTGAAACTATTTCGCCGGAAGAGTCTGTTGAGATGATGATGAAAGTTATTGAAAGCCTTTCTGTGGATGACAATGGATATTGTTTTGCTTATGATGGGAAGGTAATTCCTTCATGAACTTTCCACTCTAACTTTCCGTTTTAGGACTTGCGCGGTTTTTTTGTTCAATTGAAAGGTATTTTATAGTTGATTAGTGAGAACACAAAGGGAGCATTTCTAATCTCTCTTGCAGCAGCTTGCTACGTGATGAGTGACATTTTCATGAAATTTCTTTCATCTGAGATTTCAATGTTTCAAATAACATTTTTAAGAGGACTGTTGGTAACCTTTTTTCTCTTTTGTTACTGCTATATTAGTAAAGCATCTTTTTTTATAACAGAATGGAAAGATCGAATCGTAATAACAATAAGATCTATTCTAGAAGTTATTATGACTTATGCTTTCTTGGCAGCTCTATTTAATATGAATGTAGCCAATGCTAATGCTATTCTCCAACTAATTCCTCTGATGGTTCTTTTAGGATCATTCACTTTTTTGCGGCAATCACCAAAAACGCACGAATGGATTGCTGTCTTGGTTGGATGTTTAGGTGCAGTCATAATTATTCGTCCGGGAGCATCAGATTTTAACTTCTTTACAATTCATGCATTGGTTGCGGTTTTTTGTTTATCAGCACGTGACTTAATAACTGTAAGATTAAATAAAAATATCCCATCAAATATAATAGCTTTCTACAGTGCGCTAATGCTAACAATAGTTAGCTTTTTATTAAGTAAAGACACCGTTCATTTCGGTGAAGTAAGAAATTCCTTTTTTATAGTTTATACGGCTATATTCGTTTCTGTTGGTTATACTGCATCGGTTGCTGCTATGAGATATGGTGAAGTAACATTTGTTTCTCCATTTAGATATACCGCCTTACTATGGGCTAGTGTCATGGGGTTCGTTTTTTTTGGTGAGATCCCTAAGTTTAGTACACTATTTGGAGGATCCATTATAATCCTTGCCGGGATCTTTATTTTTTATAAGTCTAAAGACAATAAAAAAACTTTATGAAAACTATTTATTAAATATTAAATGTCAAACCAGGAAACTCTCGAACATACTTTGGATCTTCTAGCTGGCGAAGAAGGCATCTCTTTTAAAAGAATGTTTGGTGGGTATGGATTATTTAAAAATGAGCTCGCTGTAGCGCTGATACTGCGCTCAGAAATTTTCATGAAAGTTGATCAATCAAATATAAATGATTATAAATCTGCTTTATCTAAACCATTTACATACAAGAAAAATGGAAAAGATATCTCGCTATCAAACTGGTCGCTTCCCTCTGAAATTTTAGAAGATAAAGATTTATTTATTGAATGGTTTTTGAAGTCCTACAGAGTTGCTGTTGAAAAGAAAATAGGAAAAAAAGTTGAGTATTGAAAGTTGGTTATATCTTATTTTAATTTGTCTTATGGGTGCTGCTTCTCCAGGTCCTAGCTTGATAGTGATTTTACGACACGCAGTTGCTGACGGTAGAAGTGCAGGCATTTATGCCGCAGCAGGTCATGGCTTGGGCATTTTTATATATGCTCTTGTTTCAGCGATCGGCTTAAGTTTTATATTAATTAGTTTTCCAAAGATATTTTTGTTTGTACAAATTTTAGGTGCACTATTCTTACTGTGGATAGGTTTTCAAATACTCCGGGAGGTCCTGTCAAAAAAAGACTTATCAAATTTAGGGGAATATAAAGCGAAATCAGTAGGCACCACATTAAATCATTTTAGAGATGGTTTTGGTATAGCAATCCTGAACCCAAAAATACTGGCTTTTTTCTCTTCTTTGTTTAGTCAATTTTTGTCTCCAGAGCAAAGCATGTCTATTCACGTGTTAATGGCAATTATCGCTGGGTTTATTGATGTAAGTGTCTATGTTATCATTGTGTTTTTAGTAACTCTTAAAAGCTTGCTGAAACTCTATAAAGAAAAGATATTTTTATTAGAGGTCGCATTTGGATTATTGCTAATCCTCTTGGGTTTTTCTATATTTGTAGTAAACTTCAATATTACTAATTTTGGTTAAAAAGAATGAACGAAAATAAAATTGATAGAAAAATTGCTGTTATTTTTGTAACGGATGTAGTTGGTTTCAGTAAACTTATGGAGAAGAATGAGGATCAAACTCTTAAAAGTTTTCGATCATGCAGAGAAATTCTAGATAATTTATTTAAAGAGCACGGTGGCCGAGTTTTTAATACGGCGGGTGACTCGGTTCTTGCAGAGTTTCAAAGTGCAGTTTCCGCAGTAGTTTGTGCGTCTGAATTTCAAAAGTTAATTTCTGAACGAAATTCCAGTGTATCCGAAGATAGCGAAATGCATTTTCGAATTGGTATAAATATGGGAGACGTTATAGTAGAGGGCGACAATCTTTATGGCGACGGCGTAAATGTTGCGGCACGTCTAGAGGCACTTTCGCAACCTGGCGGTGTATGTTTGTCAAAAAGCATACATGATTTTGTGAATAAAAAGACAGAGTTTTTATTCAATGATATTGGTGAGCAACGAGTAAAAAATACAGATGTTCACGCATTCGATTTAGCGCTTAATAATCTCGAAAAAAGAGAGGCTAAGAAAGAAGAGAGACTTGATGATGATAGTGATGATGGCAAGCCCCCAGCCATTGCGGTTCTTCCTTTTAAAAACTTGAGTAATGACGAAGAACAGGAGTATTTTGCTGATGGGATCACAGAGGATATAATTGCCAACCTTTCATTGTGGAAAACTTTTCCCGTTATCTCGCGGAACTCTAGTTTTTCTTTTAAAAACACTACTGAGAAATCGGACGTAATATCGAAAGCACTTGGAGCAAGGTATTTAGTTGAAGGAAGTGTAAGAAAAGCGGGAAATAAAGTTCGAATTACAGCACAGTT
Organism: Alphaproteobacteria bacterium; assembly: GCA_003331935.1. GTDB lineage: Bacteria > Pseudomonadota > Alphaproteobacteria > Rhodobacterales > Rhodobacteraceae > CACIJG01. The sequence goes on from QOQE01000005.1 coordinate 49,930, forward strand.
AACTTCAGCAGATGATGATAAACAAATTTGGTCAAAAAGATGGGATAGATCGCTTGAAGACATTTTTGAGGTTCAAGATGAAGTATCGCGGGACGTAGCCGCACTAATTTCTCCTGCTTTGAAAGATCAAGAGCAGGTAAAGCTGAGCACTAAAGGGAAGAAAAACTTTGGCGCGTGGGATGAATATCTTCAAGGGCTTAACATATACAATACGCAAGATTTTGTTGGAACAACATTAGGTGATACGGTTATTGAGCATTGTAAGAGAGCAATAGAACTTGATGCAAACTTTTGTGACGCATACGTTCTCTATTGTAACGTGCTGCAAGGAAAGATTTATAGTCATGAACATCAAGATAAGCGAGAAGAAAACACTAAGCTCTTTCATCAAATGGCCCAAAAAGCAGTTGATACTGATCCTGAAAATCCTGACGCGATGTCGTCATTAAGCCTGTCTTATAGCATAAAAAAAGATCTGAATAAAAGGCTTGAGACAGCTGAAAAAGCATTAGAATTGAATCCAAGCCATCCACGTTCCAATTTTTCTTATGGTCAAGCCTTAACGAATTTTGGAAGGAACGAAGAAGCGCTGACCTATGTCAATAAAGCAATTGAGCTGGATCCTCAATCTAAAAGAAATTACGAAGGGTTTTTCCCTCTTTTGTATATAGCTCTCAAAGACTGGGAAAATGCAATAACGTGGCTAAATACAGCTCATGAGCGAAGTCCTCACTCTAGGTACTTTGGCTGGAAGGCTGCGGTATATGGAAAAATGAATGACTTAGATTCTGCCAAAGAAAATCTAAAATCTTTTCTTAGGGAACGACCCGAGATCAAGACATTAGAGGATTATGAAAAAGTTGCTCCAACAATAATAAAAGATACACTACTAGAAGGCCTAAAAATAGCTGGATTAAAATGAGATCCATCTTTTATAACTAAAAGGATAAGGAGATGAAAACTAAATCCGCAGTTGCATTTGAAGCCTCTAAACCATTAGAGATCGTTGAGTTGGATTTGGAGGGTCCAAAAGAGGGTGAAGTTCTTGTTGAAATTAAGGCTTCTGGGATTTGCCATACTGATGCTTATACTTTATCTGGAGCAGATCCTGAGGGAATATTTCCATCTGTATTAGGGCACGAAGGAGCTGGTATTATTGTTGATATTGGCAAAAATGTTACCTCTGTATCGGTTGGTGACCATGTAATTCCTTTATACACTCCCGAATGTAGAGAATGTGAATATTGTCTTAATCCTAAAACAAATCTTTGCCAGGCGATAAGAACCACCCAAGGTCAAGGGTTAATGCCTGATGGAACAAGTCGCTTTAGTTATAAAGGTAAGCCTATCTTTCATTACATGGGTACATCGACTTTTTCTCAATACACAGTTATGCCCGAGATTGCGGTAGCAAAAATTTCTAAAAGTGCCCCCTTTGAGAAAGTTTGTTATGTAGGCTGTGGTGTTACAACTGGAATTGGTGCCGTAATTAACACTGCGAAAGCTGAAGCTGGATGCAGAGCAGTGGTGTTTGGTCTAGGGGGTATTGGGCTAAATGTCATCCAGGGTCTAAAAATGATCGGTGCCGAAATGATAGTTGGTGTGGATATGAATGCTTCTAAAGAGGAGTGGGGAAACCGTTTTGGTATGACGCACTTTGTAAATCCATCCGAAGTAAAAGGTGATTTAGTCTCGCACCTAGTCGATCTGACCAAAGGAGGTGCCGATTACTCGTTTGAGTGTATTGGTAACGTTAATATTATGAGAACAGCGCTGGAATGTGCACATAAAGGGTGGGGAGAAAGTATAATCATTGGTGTTGCAGGTTCTGGAGAAGAAATAAGTACTAGACCGTTTCAATTAGTTACCGGCAGAAGTTGGAGAGGGTCAGCATTTGGTGGGGCAAGAGGTCGAACAGATGTGCCGAAAATAGTTGATTGGTATATGGATGGAAAAATTGAGATCGACCCAATGATTACCCACGTTATTGACTTTGAAAGAATTAATGAGGGTTTTGATCTACTGCACGAAGGAAAGTCTATAAGATCTGTAGTTACCTATTAACTATTTTGTATGTCGGATATCTTTATATAAGCGATGATAGAAATCGTCACAATAAGAGCGCCTATAACCATCTGAAGAGATGGCCGCTCATCTATAACAAGCCATACCCAAAATGATCCCAATACTAACTCCAGGAGCATTATTAAGCTAACAGTAGATGCTCTAGTATATTTTGGCGCTATTAGCAGCAAAGCGAAGGAAAAGGGTAAAATGATTATTCCCATCATTATAACACTAAAGGGTGCCGAGAAGTTTAAATTCGGTTCGTTTGATAGATAAAAACAAAAGACTCCACTTACTATACACCCTATAGCCGTTGCAGGCATGACGGATAAGTTTTGGTATTTTCGGACCATTGTAAATGTGAAAGAAATGCCCAAAGCAGAAATTAATCCGTATGTAGCGCCTAGAATAACGGAGCCATCAGGTGCATTTTCAGCAGTATTTGACCCACTGACGGCAAGAGAAATGCCACACACAGCAAAAATTAATATTAACCACGAGATTAAGTTTTGTTGCTCATTTAAAAATAAAACTGATAACAAAGCTGTTAAAAGAGGCATAGTCGCTAGCGCGGTTAAAACAATAATTACGGACGTTTCGCTTATACCAAGAGTAAAGCTCACTGAATTAATGGCCATCGCTGCAATAATTAGCAGCCCGGGAATAGAAAATGTTGTTAGAAACTCCCTTTTGTGTTCCTTTCTTCTTGAAAATATCCAGATAAAAAAGAGGGTAGTGCCCATAAGCACACCTCTCCATCCTCCTAATTGCCATTTTTCAAGTTCTGATAATCTCATAAATAGAGTATCTGGTGTTAACAACAGAACGCCAAAAACGGCTAAGGCTATACCTTTAGATCTATTATCTAATATATTGAATTTATTAATCATTAATTGTTTTTGATAAAAAATTGTAAAATGTTCTGCTCTTCATAATCCCCACAAGAAAAGATTAAGAAAACTTTAAAATAATCAATATCAGACTATCTCTGGGACATGAAGAATTTATTTGTGATTTTAGGTAATCAACTTTTTCACCCTAAATTGTTAAAGGAAAAAGGGTGCACCGATGTATTTATGGCGGAGGACTTTGGTCTATGCACATATGTGAAGCACCATAAGCTAAAGATCTATTTTTTTCTATGCTCTATGAGAGAATATGCAGATGAACTGAGGACAACTGGAATAAATGTTCATTATTTTAAATTAAGTGAAAGGGATAAAAGCCAGTCATACGCAGAATTGCTTTGTTCTTTTTTGAATGACAAGAAAGTAGCTAATTTAAATCTATTTGAGATAGAGGATAAGTCTTTCGAATTGCCCTTTCTTAAAGCACTAGCTAACGAAGGCATTACATATTCTATCATCGGCTCACCTATGTTTTTGTTCTCAAGAAAGGATTTTTCTGATTTTCATAAAGGATCAAAGCAATTTAGAATGAATTCGTTTTATATATATGGAAGAAAGAAATTTGATATTTTACTAGATAATGATCAAAAACCAGTGGGTGGTAAATGGTCTTATGACGCCGAGAATAGAAAAAAAATTCCACCAAATACGGTCATTCCTGAGCTTCCTAAGTACAATATCTCTTCGCATCATGAATGCGTTTCTGATTTAATAAATCAACACTTTTCAGATCATCCAGGAGAACTTAATGAAATTTGGTTCCCTGTTCGAAGAGAGGATGCCTCCATTCAACTTGAAAAATTTTTAGAAGAAAGATTAAAGTGCTTCGGAGTATATGAAGATGCATTAGTGGAAGGTAAGAACTTTCTGTTTCACAGTTGTTTAAGTTTGTTACTCAATGCTGGATTAATTACTCCTGACGAAATAGTAAAAAAAACCTTGGATATGTATGAAAAAGATAATCTACCGTTAAACTCGGTTGAAGGATTTTTAAGACAAATAGTAGGGTGGAGAGAGTTCATAAGAGGTATATATCAACAGAAAGGAGATTTCCAAGCTAAATCAAACTTTTTTGGTCATAAAAGAGGACTTATGGAAAGTTGGTATACAGGGACAACTGGAATTTTGCCTCTTGATGACTCTATTAGGAAGGCATTAAGAGATGGATACAACCATCACATACCTCGATTAATGATAATTAGTAATATTATGAATCTTTGTGAAATAACTCCTACGGAGACTTATAATTGGTTTATGGAGATGTACATCGACTCATCCGATTGGGTAATGGTGCCAAATGTATTTGGCATGGCCACCTATTCAGATGGAGGCTTGATGTCAACTAAACCTTATACATGTGGATCAAACTATATCTTGAAGATGAGTAATTATAAAAAAGGGGATTGGTGTGATACTTTAGATGGCTTATATTGGCGTTTTATTGAAAAGCATATTGATTTTTATAAATCTAATCCGAGACTGTCCTTTATACACAGGACACTAGATAGAATGTCTTCCGAAAGAAAGCTTCTTATATTTGAGAAGGCAGAAATTTTTATTGAGAAAAATACAAATGAAGGATGAAAAAATTTGTAAAGTTTGCAAAAAACCTTTTACCTGGCGGAAAAAATGGAAGAAAGACTGGGAGCAGGTTCTTTTTTGCAGTGAGCGTTGTCGAAGAAGTAAAAATAGGGTCAAAAACGACCTCTCCAATATGTAAATCAATTGGTAATATTTTATTTAGCTGCGAAATACCTTTGAAAGAATAGTAGTATAAAAGTCAATATAGAGCACGTTGATAAGGTGAAAATAACTATATCAGGACTTCCATCAAAAAAAGTCGTACTTGTACCGCTTACAACTATCGCTATGAGCGTAGAAAGTGATCCAATAATTGACGATGCGTATCCAGCAATATGACCAAAAGGATTTATAGCTAATGCATTTAAGTTCCCGAAAATAAAGCCGAAAAAAGAAAAACTAATCATTATAAATATCGAGAACCAGACAAGATTCAATGAAAAGTAATTAATTTGGAATGCAAGAGTTATCAATGTCCAAATCATCAACATCAAAGAAAAAGATAGAGCTATTTTACCTGCACCAAATTGCCAAACATATTTTGAGTTTAAATACGATGACAAACCAAGCATCGAGGCTATGAGAGCAAAAAATAGGGGAAATTTGGAGCCCATGTCAAAATAATTAAGATAGAGTGGTTGGCAAATATTTATAAATGTAAGCAAACCTCCTAGAAGGAGACCTAAGCACACTATATAAATCATAGAGTTTAAGTTTTTCAAAACTTCTTTAAAATTCTTTAAGATATTAACGAAGTTTATTTTTTGGGGTTCCTTCAGGGTTTCTTCAATATTCACCATAAGAACGCTTGTCGTTACCAAAGAGAACAGAATAAAAAATGCGATGATATACTTCCAATAAAACAAAAACAAAAAGCCTTGGCCTATCAGTGGTGCAACCACGGGAACTAAGATAAAAATACTCATAATAAATGAGTTAATGCTTGCCAACTTATTCCCATTGAATAAGTCTCGGCATATTGCTTGTGAAACAACTCTAGGTCCGCCTATACCAAAGCCTTGAATAAACCTTCCCAAAACAAATATCAAATATGTATTACTCACTAGGCATACAAGACAACCGATCCAGTAAATGCCAACTCCTAGGAGTACTGAGTTTTTTCTACCTATACGGTCTGATACTGGTCCAAATAATATCTGACCCAACGAAAAACCTAAAAACAGAGCTGTTATAATCCAATGTAATTGGGTGTCTACAATCAGAAATTCCCTTTTTATTATTGTATATGCAGGAAGTAATGTATCTATTGTAAGCGCAACAAATGAAATCATCCCAGCAATTATGAAGCAAAAAAAAGTATTGGAAATTTTCAGAGTTACAGTCCCATTAATAAAGAAATTGTTGTAGGATAATAAGTAGCGGAATACACTTATTTTTTTATTTTAACAAGAACTTATAGTAAATGAACGAAATAGGACACGATGGTCAAAGTAACGCTGCTAAGCTTTTAAGTTTGAAATTTTTAAAAGAGTTCAACGAATGCTTTGTTTTTTCGGTTATTTTTCCTCAAGCTTCTAAAAATATATATGGTTGTGTGCAAGGAGGAATGATTTCTGCGGCGCTAGATGAGGCAACCTTTATTAGTATCTTGCGAAGTCAAAAAGATATTGAAAGAGTAAGCAGTACAAACCACCATGTATTATTTCATAAGCCAGTGCTTCTTGGAGAAAATACAATCAAAACCAAGTTTAAAAAAATTGGTAAAAGAGTTATAAATATCGAAGGAAATATATATGGAGTTGATCAAGAACTAGCAGCCACTCTTATACATTCTACTTCAATTATTAGATCAAGTGAGGGATCAGATGAATTTTAAAGAGAAAACTGTTTTTATAACTGGAGGAAGTAGAGGAATTGGTCTTGAGGTTGTTAAAAAACTGGCGCTTGATGGTGCCAACATAATTATAGCCGCGAAGACAGCAGAACCTCACCCTAAGCTACCTGGAACAATCTTTACAGCAGCAAATGAAATTGAGGAATTAGGAGGAAAATGTCTTCCAGTTGTATGTGATATTCGCTTCGAAGATGACGTGGTTACAGCTGTAGAGAAGGGTGTTCAGCATTTTGGAGGAATTGATATTTGTATTAATAATGCGAGTGCAATAGTTCCATTTCCAACGGGGTCTGTTGATATGAAAAGATATGATCTGATGCAAGATATCAATACTCGTGGAACCTTTTTAGTATCAAAGATTTGTCTGCCCTATTTAAGGAAAAGTGATCACGCGCACATATTGACTTTTTCTCCTCCTCTTGATTTAGATGATAAATGGTTTGCGCCACATGTTGCATACACTATTTCTAAGATGGGTATGAGTCTTCTAACGCTTGGGCATGCACGAGAGTTTAAAAAATTCTCAATTGGTGTAAACTCTCTTTGGCCTTTAACCGCTATTGATACGGCGGCTGTAAGAAATGTTCTCGGAGGCGAAAATACGGCGAAAAGCAGTCGTGATGTGAGTATAATGGCTGACGCAGCTTATGAAATTTTAGTTAAAGACCCAAAGTTGTGTACTGGCAACTTTTTCATTGACGAGGTTGTTTTGAGGGATGCTGGTGAAACTAATTTTGAAAAATATCGTATATCCAACAACGAATTGATAAGAGATTTTTTTGTTCCAGATAATGTAGCAGATGAACTGCCTACAAAAACTGTAAGTATCTACAAGTGATTTGATATTTTATATCTAGGAAGAGGTTTATATGAATACAATTAAATCAGTTTTAATTGCTAATCGAGGTGAAATAGCAATTAGAATTTCTAAAACCTTAAACGAGATGGGTATTGAGGCTTATGGGGTCTATAGCAAAGACGATAGATCAGGCACACATCTTTCATATTGTTCCAAAGTATTTGCGTTGAGTGGGATAGGGCCCAGTGCTTATCTAAATATGGATGAAATTTTGTCTATTACAAAAAATAATAAAATAGGAGCAATTCATCCAGGCTATGGTTTTTTGAGTGAAAACCAATCATTCGCTTCAGCTTGCTTAGAAAATCAAATAGTCTTTATTGGACCTAATGAAAAAATATTAAAGACGTTCGGTGATAAAGAAAAAGCAAAAAAACTAGCTCAAAAATTAGATTTACCAACATGTTTGTCGGTCGGGCCAATCGAGAAAAAGTCGGATATACTTAATTTTTTTAAAAAAATAAAAAAGAACAAAATTATTTTGAAGGCAAATTTTGGCGGAGGGGGTAGGGGATCGAGAATAGTTCATAAAAGTGAAGATATCTCTGAAGTTCTATCTTTGGTAAAACAAGAGGCAGAGTCATTCTCTGGTTCTAATCTAGTGTTTGCGGAAGAAGTAATAGAAGGCGCCAGACATATTGAGGTTCAAATTTTGGGTGACGGGCATTCCTGTATTCATCTTTTTGAGAGAGATTGTTCTTTCCAAAGAAATTTTCAAAAATTTATTGAGTTTTGCCCAGCGCCAAATCTTAAAACGCAAACTAAAGAGAAGCTTTACAACTACGCTATAGGTTTGTGTCAAAGCGTTGGATATAAAGGATTAGGCACTGTTGAATTTCTAGTTGATAAAAATGAAAAAATTTACTTTATGGAAGTAAATCCGAGAGTGCAAGTTGAACACACAATTACCGAAGAACTAACTGGAATTGATCTTATTCGAGCTCAGATAAATGTTTTTTGTGGACTTTCAATTCAAGATCAAAAACTTTCAGAGGTGCAAATATCAGGGAAGCGTGCTTCCATACAGGCGCGGCTTAATATGGAAAGCTATGATAACAAAATACAGCTTGTTCCGGCTACAGGAACTATAAAAGAGTATGATATTGCATTAGGTCCTGGAATAAGGGTTGATGACGCCGGGACAGTTGGTTTGGAAAATAACGGCCTTTATGATTCATTACTAGCCAAAGTCATTGCTACAAGTGATTTTGGTCTATCCGAAGCTGTACGAAAGCTCAATTTTACTTTGAGAATGTCAAAAATTTCAGGAATTGAGACAAATAAAGATCTTATTATTGAGGTGTTAAACCAAGAAAATATTGAGAGTGGGTCAGTAAATATCTCTTCAATTGATATGAAACTCGCAAGTTACCTTCAAAAGTTGGAGAGCAATTCACAAAAGAGTGTAACAGAAAATAAAGTCTATGAAGTTCCTTATAAGCCTCAAATTGATAGTCCTTTATCAGAGAATGTTATTCAATCTGAGCTCGTTGGTACCGTAATTAGTGTAAATGTTGCACCAAACCAAAAAATTAAGCAGGGAGATACAGTTTTAATTCAGGAATCGATGAAAATGCACCACCCTATAAAAGCCCCCCTGAATGGGCTTATCACAAAGTTTTTTGTTGATATTGGTGACACTGTGTCAATAGGATTGCCTCTGTTTGAATTTATTCCAGATGTAAATAAAAACCAAAGACGGCTAAAGACAGGTAAGTCAAAAAAATCAAAAACAATGAGAAAAGATCTTTTAGACCTTGTTGAGAGAAGGAAACTAACGCTTGATAAAAATAGGACTGTAGCAGTAAAAAAAAGGAAAAAACTTGGGAAAAGAACTGCCAGAGAAAATATAAAGTCTTTAATTGGAAAGAATGATTTTTTTGAGTATGGAGATCTTGTTTATGCAGCGCAGAGATCAAGAAGATCGCTCGATGATTTGATAAAAAACACTCCTGGAGATGGATTGATAACAGGAGTAAGCTTCGTCAACTCTGATCTATTTGATAAAGAAAAAGCTAAGACAGCAATTATGCACTATGACTATATGGTTTTGGCAGGAACACAAGGTATAAATAATCATAAAAAGCTGGATAGGATGATTGATGTTATTAGGGGATTAAAAACCCCTTTGATATTCTTTTGTGAAGGGGGAGGAGGGCGACCGGGTGATGTGGATGCAGGAGATCAAAATATTGCTGGTTTGAATATACCATCTTTCCATGATTTTGCGCGCCTTTCAGGAGTTGTACCATTAGTTGGAATTGGTTCAGGAAGGCTTTTTGCCGGCAATGCTGCCTTGTTGGGTTGCTGTGATGTTATTATCGGTACAAAAGACCTCAATCTAGGCATGGGAGGCCCCGCAATGATTGAAGGAGGGGGGTTGGGTGTATATAAACCAGAGGAAGTTGGTCCCACTAGTGTTCAGTATCCAAATGGAGTAATTGATATATTAGTTGATAACGAAGATGATGCCGTCGCGACTGCAAAAAAATATTTATCATATTTTCAAGGAGATTTTGAAAGCTGGGAAGCTCCAGATAAAGAAAATTTAAGGGCTGTTATTCCTGAAAACAGATTAGAGGTTTATAATATTCGTGACGTAATTGATAATATTGCCGATATAGGCTCTGTGTTAGAAATAAAGGCTGGCTTTGCCAAGGGGATGTTTACGGGATTTATAAGAGTACGAGGCAAGCCTTTAGGATTAATTGCGAATAATCCTTTATATTTAGCTGGAGCGATTGATAGTAACGGGGCTGATAAAGCTTCTAGATTTATTAAGTTATGTGAAAATTATAATATTCCTATATTAAGTCTTTGTGATACGCCTGGCATGATGGTAGGCCCAGAAGTTGAAGAGACTGGCCTTGTACGCCACTGTTGTCGCTTGTTTTTGGCAGGAGCAAATGTAACAGTACCAATGTTGACCATTGTCTTAAGAAAAGCTTATGGCCTTGGAGCTCAAGCTATGGCAGGAGGTAGTTTTATGGCGCCGCAATTTGTTGTGGGCTGGCCAACGGCTGAGATTGGAGCTATGGGTTTGGAGGGCGCCGTTAAACTAGGTTATAGGAAAGAGCTAGAAGCAGAAAGTAATGAAGAGAAAAAGGAGAATCTTTTCAAAAAATTAGTAGATGAGCTCTATGAAAAAGGGAAGGCAATTAACGCTGCAAGTTTGCTTGAGTTTGATACAGTTCTGGATCCAATAGAATCTCGTGATTGGATATCTATGGTTGTAGAAAGTTCTGCTGATAACTCTATAAAGGCTCCCAAAAACAGATATATAGATTCCTGGTAACCTAAAATCTATGCAAAGGAAAAAGAATGAGCAGAAATGATCAAGAATTGATACCCCCTTTAGAAAAGCATAAATTTGATACCCATAGTCTTATAAATTGGATGGAGCAAAACAATATAGAAAGTAAGGGGTTAAAGGTGCAGCAGTTTCAAGGGGGAATGTCTAACCCAACGTTTTTTCTTGAGAGTGAAAACAATAAATACGTTTTAAGAAAAAAACCTCCAGGAAAACTTTTGCCAAAAGCACATGCAGTTGATAGAGAATATAAAGTTATGGATGCACTGGGAAAAATAGATTTTCCTGTACCCAAAATGCTTGGTTTTTGTGATGACCCGAGCGTCATAGGGACTGAATTTTTTATGATGGACTACTTAGACGGTAGAATCATTACGACACCAGAAATAACGGGATTTTCAAAGGAAGAAAGAAATACCATTTGTGAATCTTTAGCAGAGACGTTAGCGAAGTTACACAACGTAGATTACAAATCTGTTGGACTTGAGGCCTTTGGAAGACCAGAGGGATATATTCAACGTCAAATAAAACTATGGTCAGACCAATTCCAAAGATCAAAGGAAGATATTACTGTAGCAGCAAACTTTAAAGAAATGGACTTACTTAGTGCCTGGCTTAAAGAAAACTCTATTATAGACGATGAGTTTGCTATTGCGCACGGTGATTACCGTTTGGGTAATACAATAATTGACAAAAACAACTCCACTGTGATTGGTGTTCTTGATTGGGAATTATCAACATTAGGCCACCCTTTAGCGGATCTTGGGTATTATTGTATTCCATACAGGTATGGATTTGAGAATTTAAATCTAGAACAATTGGGTATACCCACTGAAAAAGAATTTCTTGAGTTGTATATGAAGTATTCAGGTAGAGACACAATTCCAAATTGGCCCTTATTTTTATCATTCGCACTTTTTCGTAGCGCTGCAATTATTTTTGGAGTTGCTGCACGAACCCTACTTGGAAATGTCAGTTCCGAAAGCTCAAATGTCTTTGAGCAAATTAAAAGAGCAGAGGATATGGCTCGAATTGGCTACGGAATTTGTTCCAACTCTTAAATAGTTTTGTAACTCAGAGTGGTGGCCAACAGGTTTGTTGTAGGTTATTATCTCTTTGATACAGACCTATTGCACGCCTTGTTTTGTAACCAATAAGACCGTCAATGCCACCTGTGTCATACCTTTTAGATAGCATTTCTTGTACACCTATTATTTCATTTTTGGTTAATGTTTCGGTTTTTTCCCAAGGTCTAAAAAAATCGTGGGACTTATACTTAATTTTATCTGCAATGAATCCAACCGATAAAGCATATAAATCGGAGTTATTGTATTCTTTAAGGGTATAAAAGTTCTTACTTACCAAATAAATAGGTCCATATATGCCAGCGGGAAACATAAGGCTGTACGAATTGTTAAGATCATTTTGAGGGAATTTTTTTCCTTTAAATCTTGATACTCCTAGCTTTTTCCACTGGCTCAAGCTTCTAGAATGATCTGGTCCCTCGAGGTAGCAACTAATGCTCTTTGTCAGTTTAACTTCATATCCCCATTCTAAGCTATTGTCCCATCCAAACTGTTTTAAATAGTTTGCAATGGAAGCCAATATATCAGACTGACTGCTCCATATGTCTATATTTCCGTCATTATCGAAATCTACAGCGAATTTAACAAGAGTAGAAGGTAGGAACTGAGGTTGCCCAAGAGCACCCGCTTTTGAAGCCTTTATTTCTTTAATATTAATTTTATTTTCTATTGCAAAATCAATTAGATAAAGTAGCTCTTTCAAGTAAAATAGTCTATTTTTTGATGAAAAGCTGAGCAAGGAGAGCACTTGTAGCGCGTTTAGCCTCGGCCTAACTTTGCCAAAGAATGTCTCGGTAGCCCATATAGCAAGCAAAAAATGTTTGTCCACCTTATAAATATTTTCAATTTCTTCTAATGTTTTGTGTAGGCTTTTAACATTTTTTTTTCCTTCCTCTGTTTTTTGTAAAATGAGTTTTTTGTTGAAATACTTTGAGGGCTCAGAAAACTCAGCCTGCTTGTTTTTTTTAAGTAGCCTCTTCAATGTTATTACCGAGTCTATATTGTTTTTAAGATGCATATCAATTTCATCAATAATTTTGTGGCTATGATATTTTTGCTGAAGTTTTGGTAGCAAAAATTCGTCCAGCCAGTATTCATATACTTTTGTGCTCTGCGAAAAAATAGGTGCCGGGAAGGATATGAAAATTATAGAAAAAATAATTGTGAAAATGTTTTTCAAGATGAAAATCTATCTATTATTTTAGTGCTTTCTAGCCATAATCGATCTGCAATATCTGATTTTAACGCTTCTTTTGAGGGTTTTGACTCGCTTCTATTTATGAAATACTTGCCGGAGAGATTTTGAACGATTTCGTTTGTTGCTAGATAGACAAGAGTGTCCGCGCCTTCCTCAGGTGATATACCTCTGTATTTTAAAATTAATCTAATAATAAACTGTAAAATTCCTTTGTGATCTTGACCAATGTTCGTATTTACGATTCCTGGATGGACGCAATTCACAGATATATTCTTTTTGGCAAGTTTTTCCGATAACTTCAGTGTAAATAACAAATTACATAACTTAGACCTTGAATAACGCTCGTACCAACTTTTCGACTTACTACTGTCTAAATTATTAAAATCGAGAACTGCAGTTTGATGAGCGCTGCTCCCTACATTAATTATTCTGCCACCCTCATGGATCAAATTTTTTTCAATAAGCCTAGTTGTAAGATAAAATGGACCTAGATGGTTTGTCGCAAATACTTTTTCAATTCCCATACTATTATACGATTTCTTAAATAAAATAGCTCCGGCGTTATTAATCAGACAATCCAGTTTTATTTTAGATTTGCTAACTACATTCACAATTTCATTGATTTGATCAGGCTCAGATAAATCACATTTCAAGAAAGTAATCTTTTCGTTGTCGTAAAATGTTTTAAGTTCATGTTTTACTGCATCTAATTTTTTTTTATTTCGATAGGTAACAAAAAGACGGTGTTTCATAGCCAATAAGGACTTTGTAGCTGATAGTCCAATTCCATCAGTTCCTCCCGTAAGAAATATATTTTGCACAAACCTTCTCTTAAAAAAACTTAATCCAATTAATAGCTTTCTTTAAAGCACTAAAAAGTATTTTAGCTATTCAATGTTCAAATGATAATAAGATAATTTATTTACGCAACGTAAGACTTGTAATATTAAACGCTATGCATTAAATCACGAAATATTAGGAGGACTTTATGATAGAGACTTGGTCAAATCAAGTTATTAAAAATAGAGTTTTTATACTTATATTTACAGTTTTACTGGTAATAGCATCTATTTTTTCTGTTTCTAAAAACCCAATAGGTGTCAATAACTCAAATGAAATGTGGTTCCTTGAAGGAGACCCAACACTTCTAGCTCATGATAAGATGAGAGATCTATTTGGAAGTACTGAGTCTCTTGTAGTCGGTATCGAGGCGAGACCAAAAGATAAAGATCTTTTTACACTTGAAACTATTAAAATGATTGAAGAAATTCATGCAATGCTAGAAGAGCATGCGGTGGTTGAAAAGGTTGACAGTCTAGCTCGATATCAGAGAACTTATAATCGAGATGGGATTGTCGCTACTGACTATATTTTCGAAGACATAGAGATTTTAGAAGATAATTTAGATCAATTAGACGCAGCTAGGATAGCCATGCAGGATGAAAACCTAGCTCTCGACACCCTTGTAAGCAAAGACTTTAGGCATACAAGAATAATTGCGAGAACTGAATATGTTGTAAACGGACTTGATCACAAACTTAAAGTCGTAACGGATTTACGTAACTTCATAAATGAAATGGGTTATTTGGAAAGAGGATATGATATAAAGTTTGGAGGACAACCAGTTCTAAATGAACGTTTCACCGTAATCAGTAACTCTGATGCCGCTTGGTTAAATCCTACTGTTGCTGCCATAATGATGATAGTTTTAGGCCTTGTTTTTAGATCTTTGACCGGTATTCTGGCACCCTGGATCGTAATTATTACAGCAGTCACAATAATGACCGGATTGCAAGCGTATCTTGGTTATAATATAACTCCAGTAAATCAAGCTTTAATTCCTATTACAATGTTGTTAGGTATGGCTTGCACGGTTCACGTAATGTCCGAGTTTTACAGCTTGAGAACTCTTTCCAAGCTCACAGCTTCAGACGCATCAAAAGAATTAATTAAAAACCTTTTTAAACCAATATTTTTTACGCAATTTACCACGTCAATTGGATTTGCCGCGCTTTATGTAACAAAATTATCCCCTGTGCGTGAGTTTTCCTTGCTAGCAACAATACTACCAATGATTATTTTTATTTTGTCAATGACCGCTTTGCCTGCTGCTTTGTCGTTTTTAAGCAGGCTTTCTTCAGCTACAAAGAAAGCTTACGACAACGACTGGCTTACAAGTGTAACCTCTAGCCTTCCAAATTTTTCTTACAAAAATAGATTTAGTATTTTAGCTGTGGGGTTACTGTTTATCTCCGTGAGCTTTTTCAGTGCAACCTACATTAAGGTTGATACAAATATTTTTAAATTTTTTAAGAGTGATCTCAAAATATCGGAAGACTTGAGGTATTTTGATAAAGAGTTCAAAGGATCATCAAATATTGATATGATGCTAGACTCTGAATCAGAAGAGGGGATTAAAGAGCCTGGATTTCTTGTAAAGCTTGACGCTCTTGAGGCTTTTCTAGAAAAACAAGATAAGTCAGGGAAGATAGTTGGTTATCTTGACCAACTTAAGCAAATAAGGAAGGCATTTTCAGACAATAAACAAGAGTTTTACAAAATACCGGATAGTAAATCTATGACTAGCCAACTATTGTTATTGTTCGAAAATTCAGGTCCTGATGATGACCTGTCAGATATAAAGGATTTTGATGAGCAGTTTACAAGAATAACTTTACCAACAATTAATATGGATGCTAGCGAATATAATCAGTTTCTGGATGACATGATGCAAACAATAAATAAAGATTTTCCAGACTTAAATGTTACGCCGACGGGTCCAATGGTAATGTTTCAAGCTCAAAATGAGTACACCGATAAAGGTATTAGCCAATCATTCATGCTTTCATTAACCTTTATAAGTGTTGTTCTCTTTATTATCTTTTGGTCTATTAAACATGGTGCTATTGCAGTGTTTCCAGCAGTCGTTCCGATTGTTTTTGCTGGTGGGTGTTTTGCAATGTTGGGTAAAGATTTGAATTTAGGATCATTAATAGTAGGAGCCATGACAATGGGTATCGCAATAGACGACTGCATTCATGTTGTAAGTAGATATAAACTGGCGAGATCTCAAGGAAGTTCAGTAGAACACTCAATAAAGAGAGCTATGACAGAATCGGGAAGGGCGATTATAACCACTTCATTGGCGCTTGTTGTTGGGTTTAGTACTTTTTTGTTTGCTCGCTTAGTGCCTATGATTGATATTGGATGGCTCACAACTGTGATTTTTACGTTGGCATTGTTAGGGTGCCTATTGTTTATACCTGCACTACTCTTTATATTTGAAAAAGAAGAAAAACTAACCTAAGCTTTGAGGCTATTAAATAGATGAACTTTAAAACGATATTTCTAAAATACTTCCTGTTTTTCCTTATTTTACTTTTCCCAAATGTATCTGTGCCCATGACTGCTTACGAGATCATGAAAAAAGTTGATCAAAGGTATACAGGAGAAACTATAGAGCAGAAATCTACTCTTGTTTTGATTGATAAGAAAAATAGAAAAAGAGAGAGAAAACTAAAGGGTTTTACGAAAGAAGTTTCAGACGGAACAAAAAGCATCTCTTTTTTCTTGAGTCCATCCGATGTAAAGAATACCTCCTATTTATCATATGACTGGGATGATCCGTCAAAGGATAATGATTCCTGGTTGTATCTTCCAAGTCTCCAAAAAACTAATAGGATTTCTGGTGGGGATCGGTCCAATTCTTTTATGGGTAGTGATTTTACATATGCTGATTTAGATGGAGTGGAAATTGAAGACTATACTTACAAAATTGTAAAAGATAGTGATGTAGTTGATGGTGCAGAGTGTTGGGTAATTGAGGCTACACCAAAATCAAAAGATGTAATAAAAGAGACAGGTTACTTAAAAACACTTACTTGGATTAGAAAAGATATATTCCTTGGTGTCAAAGGCAGAATACTTGTGAAAAAGGGAAAAAAAGTTAAGCTCTGGTCAGCAAAGGATATTAAAAAAATTGATGGGGTCTGGGTTGCAAAGACACAACAGATGACTACCACAAAAAAGAAAAAGCGTGAGCATTCAAGTATTTTCATTATTGATACAATAGCGTTTAATAAAAAATTAGATGATAGCTTGTTTGAATCCGAGGCCATGCAGCGAGGCTATTAATAAACGTGTTTAAGCTCGTTAATTTACTTGTTTTTATTCTATTACTTTACTCGACAGTACATGCACAATCAGATAACGATTTCTTATCCGATTTCGGCGGAGATGATTTCGAGGAAATAGAAAATGAGCTTGATCTTGTTACAACGAATGTTGTTAAAGAAAATGCTGCTGACAATTCAATAAAAAAAAAACCAACTAGTGAAATTTTTGATTGGAACGCTTATTTTTCTCAAAAGTTATATTATGGCTTAGA
Source organism: Alphaproteobacteria bacterium (assembly GCA_003331935.1). Classification (GTDB taxonomy): domain Bacteria; phylum Pseudomonadota; class Alphaproteobacteria; order Rhodobacterales; family Rhodobacteraceae; genus CACIJG01. Next base: position 67,180 of record QOQE01000005.1, read on the forward strand.
ATCTCCATCGGTTCCTTTTTTCAGGAGAGACCCAGGGATAGAGGCAATATATAGCAATCTCAACTTAGGGTTAAATACAAAATTTGCTGAAGGAACTAACTTCAAGCTCTCTGGTGAAGTCACTTGGGACTGGGGATATTTTGAAAGCTCTAAATACGCCTACGGGCCTAGCTCTGCTGATTTTATGTTAAAAGATCTATATATTGACTTTTATCCAATCGATGAAGTTTGGTTGCGATTTGGAAATCAAATCATTGCTAGAGGGGAGTCAAATTTACTAATTTCAAGCGATATCGCTAATCCAAGAGATCTATCTACGATTGGGTTGCAGGATCTCGATGATATAAGATTAAATATTCCCTCAATATTAGCTGGATACAATATTGGTTCCTTAAAACAAGAGGTTATTATCTTTTTGGATGAAAAAAGAAATAAATTTGCAAGGTCTGGAACGGCGTTTGACCCTGCAGCTGCTTTTTTAGGTGCGTCTATTGTTACAAATGTTTCTCCTGCGCAGCATAATATAAGTTACGCCTTAAGAAATAAAATGCTCTTATCGGGCCTTGAATTGGATCTATCTTTGGGAGAATATAATAATAAGCAGTTATCAACATTGAGTTCCTCTGTATCAGGAAATGTAACTACGCTTTTCACGCAACAGGATAGAATACTATTCGTGGGTTTAAATGGTAATATTGTAATTTCAGATTTTGTTCTCAAATTTGATACATCCCATAAAAAAGGGAAAAGATTTCCTGGCTCCAATCCATTAAGTGGTCCTTGGTCTAAACATGAGGTATCTGAGTTTTCGTTAGGTGCTGATTACTCTGGATTTAACGATTTGAGCATAAATATCGAATTAGCTAATGCTTATATTCATAAGCATAATATACAATTAGCAAATGAACAAAATGAGTATGGATATAGTGTAAGGTTTGATTGGCGACTGTATAATGACTTACTAGACCTCTCTTTACAGCATGCGAATATTTTAGGAGACAATGGAAGCTTTTCCGCATTTTCGGTAGCATATGAGTATAGTGATAGGATCAATATTGGTGGCAAAATCATTTCATTTGATAGCGATACCAATACCCAGCAGTTATTTCCATACAGGCATCAAGATTTAATACAACTAACACTCGACTACTATATTAATTAATAGGCCAAAATAATAATAGAAGCGGAATGCTTGTTGAAATTATTAGTACCTCTAGTAAGATGCCCATTCTCCAATAGTCTCCAAATCTGTAACCTCCTGGGCCTAATATAATCGTATTATTTTTATGGCCAATAGGGGTTAAGAAAGCACAGGATGCTGATATTGCGACTGCCATAAGAAAAGTATCTACATTTAAATTTAATGTTTGTGCTAGTTGGATACTTATAGGTGCAATTACTAATGTTGTAGCCGTATTATTTAAGATATCAGATAGGGTCATAGTAACTATCATAAGTATTGCGATTATTAACCACGGCTCCATAGTCAATGCATACTTGGTCAAAACCTGCACAATGAGTTCGGTTGTACCATTACTCTCAAGAGCGGCTCCCAGGGGTATAACAGATGCTAAAAGAATAATAACAGGCCATTCTACACTGGAGTAGACTTCCCTCGCAGGTACAATTTTTGTTAGGCTATATAGTATTATTACTAAACCTAAAACAATTGGTAATTTAAGAAGGCCTAAGCTCGCAACTACGAGACCAACAAAGAATATACCAAGCGCTATCGTCATTTTTCTTGTATCGGTTATATTTAAACCTCTTTCTGCAAGGGGAAGGCATCCTATCCAATTTATGACCTCATTATAATTGTCTTTTGGTACAAGAATTAAAAGCATATCTCCTTCTCTAATTATTGTCCTTCGGATTTGCTTTCTAATGGGGCGGCCCTTTCTGGATATTCCGAGTAATACTGTAGCTTTCCGCCAAGCCAAACCAACCTTTAATGCAGACGTGTTTAATAAACGAGAAGAATCTGTTACCACAACTTCTATTGGAAAGTATTCGTCAGACTCGGCTAAAATCCTATCTTTTTTAAAGGGGAACTCAAGCTTTTGAATTGAACGAAGTTCGTCTAGGGATTCTGGTGTGGCATCAATAATAAGCTGATCATTTTCTTTTAATTTTAAATTTCGGCTACCTTTGTCTATCCGGATCCCATCTCTTATTACTCCTAGTACCGCAGCATCACATTTTTCAGCTTCTTCATATATTTCATGAAGATCTTTTCCTAAGATAAGAGAGCCTTTTGATACCACCAAATTTGAAACATATGATGCTACCTCAATTAACTCCTTACCAGCGTCATCATTTTCTGAATTTCTCGGGATTAAGCGCCAACCAATTAACGCGACGAACATAAGTCCAATAATGGCCGTTATTCCTCCTACTGGAAAAAAGTCAAACATCTTAAATGGTACGCCAGTATGCTCGTAACGAATGCTAGATATTATGATGTTTGGAGGTGTTCCAATTAGCGTAGCCATGCCGCCTAAAATTGTTGCAAAGGATAACGGCATAAGCGTCTTTCTTGGTGTCCAATTAGACGCTCTGGCTTTATTTATATCTATGGGCATCAGGAGGGCAAGTGCTGCAACATTATTCATGAAGGCTGACAAAATGGCGCCAATAAAACCTATGATTGATATATGTCCCCAAAGACTTTTGCCAAAAGTAGAAATTTTTTGCCCAATAAAAAAAATTGCGCCTGAGTTGATTAAGCCTTTTGATACAATTAAGACTAATGCAACTATGATAGTCGCAGGGTGAGCAAATCCGTCAAATGCATTTTTATACGGAACCACTCCAATAGCTACAGAGCTTATAAGGACTGAAAAAGCAACCAAATCATATCGAAATTTTCCCCACAGTAATAAAGAAAAAAGTAAAAAAAAGATCCCTACTAATAAAATCTGTTCAAAGACCATTTAGAAACCCTATTTCAATTTTCTTGAAAATAGATCAAGTATTCTAAACCAGTGCGTTTCAGCGTGTACTCTGCTGTAGAGTTGACCTCTGTTCGGAAATGCAAAACCATGGTGAGTTTCGGGAAAAACCTCGATCTTATAATCGACTGAAGTTGTAGACAGATGTTTTTCTAGTGCATCAATCATTTCTAAAGGTGCATAGCTATCTGTTTCTGCACAACCAAAGTATAGTTCTCCTTTAACGTTCTTAGAAAAGAGATGAGGAGAGTCTTGCTTCTCTGTGATTAGTTTTACGCCATGAATTGATGCCGCAGCCGTAACTTTTTCCGGCAACTTACCCGCTGCATAGAAGGCAAAAGGTCCACTCATGCAATACCCAACTAATCCAATAGAACTGCTTTTAGCGCTGCTTTGACCATCACAGTATTCTACCATGCAATTTATATCTCCCAAAATGAGTTCATTAGAAAGTTTATCCATATTTTCAAACATTAATTCTCTTGAAGCCTCAGGAGATAACCCCTCAATAAAATTGAGATTTGGTTTATTCCATTTAAAGGGCTTCGCTGATCTATGATAAAGGTTGGGACAAAGTACATAGTAACCACAAGAAGCTATTCTTGATGCCATGTCATGAAGCTCCTGTCTAATTCCAGGGGCATCCATCAAAAGAAATACAACAGGATAAACATCCTCATCACTTGGGTATACTACAAATGTAGACATCTTTGTCTTTCCTGAAATATCTATATCCACTATTTTTTCTATCATAAAGCTCTCCTCCTCATTGATTAAAACACGCAATAGACCTTGCGTATTACTCCCTGTTTTCGTAAAAAATCTCCATTTTGAGCGTAATTTTTTTTTGTTGTCACTAACTCAGATTGAGAAATCCTAGAAACCTGTTTTTCAATCATATTTGTTGCATCTAGTAATTCAATTAATGATCTATTCTCTACTAGGATAGCGAGTGCCCTTCTAGCATTTTCGGCAACAAGTACTCCACTCAAGCCATTATCAGTTGAAAAAGCTGGTCCACCACTCAGACCACCAATTGAATTTAAACTAAAAGGTGATCTGTCTGATATGCTATAAACAAGGCCTTTTTCAAAAACACCATATGACTTATTTTCTAATCCCACATGTCCAAGATAATTTAATACTAGATCTCCAGGGTTCCCGGCTGGGTACCCTGATGAAAATATTTTATTTTTATATTTCTTAATCTCAAAAAAGGGAAGGGTGCTTACTTCTTGATTTTTAAAGATAGCCAAATCTGAATTGGGATGAATGAATATATCTTTTATAAAAGTTTGTTTTTTATCAAAAGACATGAAAACTTTGGGACATTGATTAATTACATGCCTAGCAGTTACCCATGTATTTTGACCAATATAAAAAGCAGTACCAGTTCCACCTTGACGTCGAATTTTACCTTCTGATTGAATAGTAAATTTTGGCAGAGACCGCAGATTTCTCTTATTGTTTCCAGGTGAGCTCATACTATCAGAATATTCAATCATCTTTATTGATGTGCTGTTTTCACCTTTGAAGGCTAACTTTTTTTGTTTAGAGGAATTATCTTTTTCAAAAGTGGATGCAAATGACCAAAATATCGCTATTATTGCGATAAAAAAATAAAACCCATTACTGATAAATCTCATGTTTATCAGGATATGGCGGCACTATTTAGTAGCGCAACAGATATTTTAATAGAAAACAAAAGGATAGAGGAAGACAGTTCACCGTTTTCAATTCGTTTAGGAAGGTCATTAATTAATATATCCACTGCTTTGAAACAAAAAAGTTGAATAACTATTGCAACTAGCCCCCAGACAATAATTTCATAAATAGAACCACTTGCTGACAAAGAGCTGGCAAGTGGCAAAGCCAGCCCAATTAATGCTCCAGAGAAACTAATAGCGGCGGCGGTGTTTTTTTTTCTTATTAGTGCGATTTCCTTCATCGGCGTAATGAAAAGATAGATAATCACACCGATTAAAAACACAATTACGGACGTCACAAAATGGCTTATTAGAAAAGGGAGGCCGTTTACTAATCCACCAAAAATAAGAGCAAAATCACCCATGTTTTTTCCTATATAATCATTGTTTTATCATGATAACAAAAAAAATTAAATTTCATACTAGATCAACTGATGTTATCATTTTTTCTTGATCCTTGGTCTCTATGGAGCCAGGACGATGCTTGCGTATATAGGAAATAGGACTTTCAGATATACCCAGTCTTTTACATATTAGAGCCGCAATCAGTCCAGACCTACCTAATCCTGCATTACAATGAAGGAGAACTTTTTTATTTTTGAGGATTTCCGTACACAACTCATCCAGAAGTCGATTTAGCTCGACTTTATTTTTGGGCACAGACTTATCTTCAATAGGAAAATAATAATGGGTAAACTGGTGTTTCTTTATAAGGTCAAAAAGAGTTGAAATTTGTAGTGCTTCCAACTCTTCTTTTTTTAAAAGTGACACAACAATGTCTATTTTCTTTTTTTTTAACTCAAGTAAGTCGATCTTTGCTTGAAAAAGCCTATCTCTTATTCCTGTCTTTCCAGGATAATGCGATATCCATAATTGACCGTCTGTGATCTGTTTTAAGGGGATATTGCTTAGAAAAATCACTTTATTCTGGTAAAATTTAGTTAACTTGTTCCAAGCTTTATAGCGATATTTTTTGTTTGAACATAATTCAAAAGTGCCTCTCTCCCTTTTTCTCTGCCATATCCTGACTTTCCATATCCACCAAATGGAGTTTCAACACCGCCAGCAAACCACTCATTAACAAAAAATTGCCCTGCTCTCACTTTCTGAGCACAATGCATAGCCCTATCAAGATCTTTAGTGAACACACCTCCTACTAAGCCATAGTCAGTGCCGTTTGAGATGTTTATAGCTTCGCTGTCATCTTTAAATTTAAGAATTGATAGTACGGGTCCAAAAATTTCTGTCTGAGCAACCTCCATGTTTGGATCAACATCTGCGAAAACGGTTGGCTCTAAGAAAAACCCCTTATTGTTAAGCTTTCGAGCACCAGTTACTGCTTTTGCGCCTTCTTTTTGGGCTTGTTCACATATTGAAACAGCTCTGTCTCTTTGCTTCAAAGAGATCATGGCTCCCATATTGTTTGCAAATTCGTCTCGCTCTATACCAATTCCAACAGACATATTTTTGGCAACATCTTCTGCTACATCAACAACTTCTTCATAAATTTTCTCATGAACGACTAATCGTGACATCGCTGAACAAACTTGCCCTGCATTGAAAAAAATACCTTTTCTGATATTTTCCCTTAAGTTGGTCATCGATGCGTCTTGATATACAATTCCTGCTGATTTCCCACCAAGTTCCAGAACGGTAGGCACAATATTTTTTGCGGCGGCAGTCGCAATAGCAGAACCCGTTTTTACAGATCCTGTAAATGCAATTTGGTTTATATCCTTATGAGAGCATAAATACTCGCCGGCAGTAGCGCCTATTCCGCAAATAATATTTACGGTGCCAGCCGGAAATTCTGCCGCTTCAGCGCCTTTGGCAAAGTAATACTGAGTTATTGGAGTAAGCTCTGGAGACTTTATTACACATGCATTACCTGTTGTTAAGCCGGTAGACAATGATCTTGCTGTCATTTCCATTGGAAAATTCCAAGGTATGACTTGTGCAGAGACACCATACGGCTCATATGAAGTAAAATCATAATATGTTGAACCAAGAGGAATAGAGCGACCTTCGAGTGTTTCTGCCTGATTGCCATAATACTCGAAGTATCGAGCAGCATTTGTAACCTCAAATTTTGCCTCAAAAAGAGTCTTGCCAGCCTCCATTGAAAGTAACGGAGCAATTTCTTCTATATTTTCTAATAAATACTCGCCTATTTTTTTTACCATTCTGGCTCTTTCGACTGGACGCATATTCGTCAAAAACCCACTCTCGTGTACCTTTTTGGCGGCAGAAACAGCTTCATCCACATCATTATTATCGGCAATAGCTTGATCAGCTAATTTCTCTCCTGTTCCTGGATTATCAACTTGTATTTTACCGGCGCCACCGTCAACAAATTTCCCATTAATGTAATTTTGCCAATAATCCTTCATTCCAAGACCTCTTCTTAACTATTTAAGACAAATATAAATTTTGGTTATATAGTAGGGTTTAGGATTTCCATTTGTCAATAATCAAGGATAACAATGATATTTTACGATTGCAACACTGCACCCAGTCCACGCAGAGTTAGGATGTTTATTCAAGAAAAAAAACTCGATATAGAAACAAAAAATGTAGATCTAAGGCGCTCAGAGCAATTAGAGGACTGGTTTTCAGCAATAAATCCTCGTAATACCGTCCCAGTTCTAGTTTCAAAGGAAAATAATACCTTCTTTCACAGTCTTTCAATCTGTGTTTATTTAGAGCATGAATTCCCTGATATAAATTTGCTTGGACGTACCAACGAGGAGAAGGGACAAATTCTTAACTTAATAAACGATATCGAAAGCAATCTATTTACAGCGATAGCAGATTGTTTAAGAAATTCTTCTAAAGCTATGAAAAATAGAGCTATTACTGGCCCTAGGAACTTTGAGCAGATTCCTGAATTAGCTATAAGGGGAAGAGAGCGGGTAAAATCATATTTTGATATATTAAACCAACAGTTAAATGGTAGATCTTTTTTGTGCTCAGACAGATTTACAGCTGCTGATATTTGGGCATTTGTTGCTGTTGATTTTACCAGAGCAATAAAGGAACCCATACCTGATTGTATGATTGGTCTAAAGGATTGGTATGAAAGAGTTGCAAAAAGAGATAGTGCGCAATTAAAGTTATAAAGGGAATTTCTTGTCAATAATTGATACTACAAAGGATCTAGAGGCTTTTTGTTTAAAAGCCTCGAGTTATCCTTATGTCACAATTGATACTGAGTTTATGCGTGAAAAAACATATTATGCAAAGCTTTGCTTAGTTCAACTCGCTTACCCTGACAAAGGAAAGGAAAGTTTCACTCTTATTGACCCACTTTCAGAAAAATTATCGCTTCAACCTTTTTTCGAATTGTTAGCTGAAGAGAATGTTGTAAAGGTCTTCCATTCCGGAAGACAAGACTTAGAAATTTTTTTCAATAGGACAGGGGTACTTCCAAAACCTATATTTGACACTCAGATTGCTGCAATGGTGTGTGGTTTTGGTGATCAGGTTGCTTATGAGACTTTAGTAAATCAAATTGTTGATAAAAGAATTGATAAATCTAGTAGATTTACAGACTGGTCAAAGAGACCACTTTCAGAAAAACAAGTTAATTACGCGTTATCTGACGTGACTTTTTTAAGAACCATCTATGAAAAGCTGAGCAAAGAGCTAGATAACTCGAAAAGACTTTCTTGGGTAAAGGAAGAATTTGATATACTCAAAAATCCTGAGACCTATTCTACCGATCCAGATCAATCTTGGAAGAAAATTAAACTTAGAAGAAAAGACAGTGATTTTGTAAAACTTATTAAATGCATCTCCTCTTTTAGAGAAAATGAAGCGCAGAAAAGGGATTTGCCAAGGGGACATATCTTAAAAGACGAAGAATTAATTCAAATTGCATCTCAGAGACCTAAAAAGATCGAAGATCTTTATAACTCTAGGCTATCGTCCAAAGCGTTGAAAACCAATTGGATAGCTAAAGGGATCATGGAATGTATAAAAAGCGCTAAGTTGTTACCCGATGAACCACTTGACAATTATCAATATATTCCCTTATCTCCAAGTCAACTAGCATTAGTAGAGCTTTTGAAGGTTCTTCTTAAGTTTAATGCCACTCATCATAATGTGGCCACAAAATTAATTGCAAGTTCAAAGGATATTGAAATGATTGCACGACATGAAAAACCTAATATTCGAGCTTTAGAAGGGTGGAGATATAAAATTTTTGGTGAAGATGCATTGAAATTAAAAAATGGTGAAATATCTCTAGCTTTCAACCAAGATGGGCTCAAACTCGTGTCATTATAATTTCCGTCGGAGTGTTCGAACTATGGATTTTGACCAAATTAAAGAAGATCTTGAACTTTTCACTGAGTGGGAAGATCGATATGGATACATAATCGATCTAGGAAAGCAAATTTCTCTTCCCGATGAAAAAAAAACAGATGACAACAAAGTTAATGGGTGCGCAAGTCAAGTGTGGCTTGATATGAGGTGGCATGAACCGAATAATACGAAAGTTTTTAATATAGAAGGTGACTCCGATGCACTTATTGTTAAGGGTTTAATCGCAATTCTATTAAGCCTATATCAGGGCAAAACACTTGGTCAGACAAAAGAAATTGACCCTAGGGTAGAGTTTGAAAAATTAGGCCTCAATTCGCATCTATCATCGCAAAGATCTAATGGCTTAAAATCTATGATTGACCAAATAAAAATTTTCGTTAACACTTAAAAAAATTGAGTCTCTTAGTGGAGGTTTGGTATGTCTGACGAAGAAGAAATTATACTGAGTGAGCTCAGTGACGAAGAACTTGTTCTCCAAATGCATGATGATTTATATGACGGTCTTAATGACGAGATCGTAGAAGGTGTAAATATCCTATTGGAGAGAAAGTGGTTACCTTATGATGTCTTAACCAAGGCATTAGTAGAAGGCATGCGGATAGTTGGAGAAGACTTTCGGGACGGAATATTGTTTGTTCCTGAGGTCTTGTTAGCAGCAAATGCGATGAAGTCGGGTATGGCCATTCTCAAACCTTTATTAGCTGAGACAGGCGCCCCGCGTTTGGGCAAACTTGTTATTGGAACAGTAAAAGGCGATATACATGATATTGGTAAAAATCTAGTAATCATGATGATGGAGGGTGCGGGATTTGAGGTTAGAGATTTAGGAATTAATAACCCTGTTGAAAATTATTTAACAGCGCTTGAGGAAGAAGAACCAGATTTTTTAGGAATGTCAGCATTATTAACGACTACCATGCCTTATATGAAGGTTGTGATTGATACACTTATCGAAAAAGGTTTAAGAGACAAGTATCTAGTTTTGGTTGGTGGGGCACCATTAAATGAGGAATTTAGTAAATCGATTGGTGCTGACGCTTATTGCAGAGATGCCGCGGTTGCCGTTGAAATGGCTAAGGATTTAATGAAAAGAAAGCACAATCAGCTTAAAGCCTAACTAACGTGAACATGCAAAAAATAGATAAAGTTTTTAAGCTAGAATCCTGTTATTATTGACCTGAAAAACGTTAATCCAGATACGCTACCCAAATCTTGGTCAACGGCCCTCTCTGGGTGTGGCATCATTCCAAGTACTCTGTTATTTTTTGAACTAACACCTGCGATATCTCCAGTTGAACCATTGGGGTTATTCTTATATTTGAAGATTATTCTTTCATTTTGCTCTAACTCTTGAAGTTCTGCATTAGTTAAAAAATATCTACCGTCATGGTGCGCGATAGGAATTGAAATAGTCGCGTTATTTTTAAATCCAGAGGTAAAAAGTGTTGTATTATTTGTTACAAGTAAATCCTGATCCTTACAAATAAACTTTTGATTAACGTTTGGAATTAACGCACCCGGTAATATTTTAGCTTCTGTTAAAATTTGAAAACCATTGCAAATTCCAATGATAAATCCACCATCGTCATAAAATTTTTTTACTGCGTTCATAATAGGAGATTTAGCCGCAATCGCCCCACACCGAAGGTAGTCGCCGTAAGAGAAGCCACCAGGAAGGACAAGCAAATCAATTTTTGGAATTGTCGTTTCCTTATGCCAAATCATAGTGACATTGAACTCATCATATAATTTGAAAGCAGCCTGACAGTCTTTGTCACAATTAGAACCTGGAAATACTATGATACCACAGTTAATTATTCTGAAACCTCATAATATTTATAATCCTCAATCACAGAGTTTGTCAGCAAATCTGAACAGATTTTCTCAACGTCTTTAATGGCATATTCTATATTTTTTGATGATACCGAAAGTTCAAAAAGCTTGCCTTGTTTTGCCTCTAAAACATTTCCTAACCTATTAATATTTATAGATTGCTTAATTGCTTCTCCTTGAGGATCAAGAACACCATTTTTAAGAACAACTTCAACTTTGAATCTGAAAGTGGTTTCTTCTGATGTCATTTTACCGCGCTCTTTACATTCTTAGGTAATAAATCAAATCTATTCGCTACCTCAGTATATGCGACTGCAATACTTCCTTTATTCAATCTAAAAACATCTTTATCAAGTCGCTTTTTTGTTTTTGAATCCCATAGGCGACAGGTGTCTGGACTGATTTCATCGGCAATAATAAGCTTGTCTCCTTCAGATTTAAGACTTCTCCCAATTTCGATTTTAAAATCTACAAGTGTTAGGTCAACAGCGAGCAAGAGCCCGGAGAGAAAATCATTTGTTCGCAGAGCAATCTCAAATATTTCTCCTAATTCCGTTTCTGAGGCCCACTCAAAGGTAGTTATTTGGCTTTCTGTTACCAATGGATCATTTAAACTGTCATCTTTGTAATAAAACTCAACTATGGGCCTTGCAAGGCGGGTGCCCTCCTGTATACCTAGCCTTTTTGAAAGCGACCCAGCCGCAATATTACGCACTACAACCTCTAGTGGTATTATTTCACACTTCTCAACCAGTTGTTCTCGCATATTTAACCGTTTAATGAAGTGTGTTGGAATATTAATGGAGTTTAGTTTTTGCATAAAAAACTCTGATAAAAAGTTGTTTAAAACCCCTTTGCCTTCAATGGTCTCCTTCTTTTTCGCGTTAAATGCCGTTGCTTCATCTTTAAAATGTTGAATTACACAGTAGGAGTTATCAGTTGAGTACAAGACTTTGGCTTTGCCTTCGTAAAGCTTCTTTTTCTTTGAGGTCATTATTTAGTCCCAAAAACCCTATTAAACAGAGTGTCAACAAACTTTGTATGATACTCTAATTTCGATATCTCTAATAATTCATTATCATCAACGTATGACTTAATAAAGTCATCTTTCTGTGCTTCTTTTATAAAGTCCAAATCTTTTGAATTCCAGACACTCATTGCAATTTTTTGTACCACGGAGTAGGCATCCTCACGACTCACACCCTTTTGGGTTAACATTAGTAAAAGCTGTTGTGAATTATAAAGCCCTTTTGATTGGTTCATATTCTTTTTCATATTTTCAGGATAAACACGCAATTCATTTATAACTTTAGTTAAACGCGTAATTGCAAAATCCAGAGTAATGGTGGCATCGGGCCCAATATTTCTTTCTACTGAGCTGTGAGAAATGTCTCTTTCATGCCATAGGGAAATGTTTTCAAGTGCTGGAATAACGGCCATTCTAACTAATCTAGCTAAACCAGTGAGGTTTTCTGTAAGAACTGGGTTTCTCTTATGAGGCATGGCGCTTGATCCTTTTTGACCTGCTGAAAAGTTTTCTTCAGCCTCTAGTACTTCAGACCTGCTCAAATGCCTAATTTCAGTTGCAATTCGCTCAATAGATGATGCGATAATTGCTAAAACAGAAAAAAACATTGCGTGTCTATCCCTTGGGATGACTTGAGTCGATATTGTTTCAGGCCTTAAATTGAGTTTTTTGCACACTAGCGTCTCGACTTTCGGATCTATGTTGGCAAAAGTCCCCACTGCACCTGATAAAGCGCCAGTTGAGATCTCCACCTTAGCGTATTGTAATCTTTGAAGATTTCTTTGCATTTCAGCATAAGCTTGTGCTAATTTTAAGCCAAAAGTTGTGGGTTCCGCAAATATTCCATGGCTACGACCGATACATACCGTATCTTTATGTTCAAACGCTCTTTCTCTTAACGCTGTAAGAAGATCATGGAGGCCTTTCTCAAGCAGGTTTGATGCATTAACAAGTTGTACGTTTAAGCAGGTGTCTAGTATATCAGAGGACGTTAGGCCTTGATGAACAAAACGAGAGCTTTCTCCAATAAATTTTGATAGATATGTGAGAAAGGCGATCACGTCATGCTTTGTTACTTTTTCAATATTGTCGATTTCATCAATATCGTAGTCGATACCACTAGCCTTAAGCACGTCACTTGTAGTGCCTTTTGGAATAAGACCAATTTGTTCCATTGCTTCGCATGCATAAGCTTCTATTTCAAACCAAATTCTGTATTTTTCTTTCTGTGACCACACCTTTGTCATTTCTGGTCTAGAGTAGCGATTTATCATCTTTTAATCTTTGTGAAAGCGAAAAGTAATAGTTATTAGCAAATGATAAATAGTGCAATGAATTAATTGCTTCCTTTGACTTTTTTAACTATTTCCTGGATACTCGACCCGCTTATTTTTGAAGGATCAATGGAGATCCAATTTTTCATATAATTTCTATGCCAGGTTCTTTGTCTTTTTGCAAATTGACGTGTCTTAAGGCTTATATTTTGGGTTAGTTTATCTAAGGATATGCCACTGTTTAAATAACTTATAATGTCTTGTGCTCCAATTGCCTTTGAAAAAGGTAAGTTAACGTCCCAACATGTTTTATAGACCTTTTCGACTTCTTTGATAGCACCGCTCTCAAGCATAAAATCAACGCGAGCGCTTATCCTTTTTGTAAGACTCTCTCTTTCAATTTCAACCAATAATAAAGTGGCATCTGAAGAAACTAGTGGAGAGGCATTATTGCTTTGCCAATATAATATACTTTTATTTGTGGCTTTTAGTACTTCCCAAGCCCTTTGAACTCGTCGCTGGTTTTTTACATCAATTTTTTCTAGAACATCTGGGTCATTTTTTTCTAAATATTCTAAAAAAAATGTTAAATCTTGAGCGTTTGCAAATTCTCTGATTTCTTTTGGGATCTGGGGGATTTGTGAAAGTCCATTTAAAAGAGCATTAAAGTATAATCCCGTACCACCAACAAAAATAAAAGTTTGAGACTTTTTTGAGTTTAATCCAAAAATTTTGCTGACGTCTTTTACCCAGTCTCCTACGCTATAGTTGCTTGCGCATGAAACATGGCCATAAAGTGTATGATAAGGTTTCTTAACCGATGGTCGATCCGTGAGTATTTCCCAACAATTATAAACTTGCAACGCATCAGTGTTTATTATCATTGGGTTTTTAAAATATTTAGATAGCTCCAGCGCAAATGAAGACTTCCCCGAGGCTGTGCAGCCACTTATGCAAATAAATTGGTTCATTAACCAGAGCTACCAATTTTTCTTAAATTGAATGGTGGGGTTGACGTCATTTTATATCCTCGATTGATTTAAAGGCTTTTTATATAAATAAAAAGCGGTAATACTCTTATAAGTTATTCACATTTTGGATGTAAAATGAAAATTTCTTTAAAGAATTCTTATCCTAGATCTCCAAAGGGAATGTCTATTAATGAATGGAAAGCAAGAGTTGACTTGGCTGCAATTTATAGATTAACGGACTACTATGGCTGGACTAGCGTTGTATATAACCATATAACTCTCCGGATTCCAGATACTGATACTTTCCTTATAAATCCCTTTGGTCTCAGATATGATGAAATCAAGGCCTCCAATTTAGTGAAAATTGATTTAGATGGAAACAAAATAGACGGTGATAGCTGGCCGATCAATCAAGCAGGATATAATATTCATTCGGCTATACATAAGGCTAGAAACGAAGACCTTCATTGTGTAATGCACACTCATGAGCCAATGAGCCAAACCATTGCTGCCCTAAAACAGAAGGTCACACCTATGTTCCAAGAAGCGTGTCAACTATATGAGAGAGTTGGTTATCACGATTTCGAGGGTATCGTCCTTGATGCTTCTGAGAAGAAAAGGCTTATTAAATCTCTAGGAAAGTCAAATCACACATTGGTTTTACGAAATCATGGTTTGATTACTGCTGGACCAAGCGCCATATGGGCATTTGCTAGGCATCAAGTTTTTATAAGAAATGCCGAAGTGCAACTTAGAGCTATGAGTTCAGGAGGAACGATCATCAAAATCCCAAAAAAGGTAATGTTACATACTCGAAAACAATTTGAGGAGGGGGCAGCGCAAGGAGGTGCAGAGGTGAGGCACCCAGAATGGCCCGCTTATTGGCGATTATTAGATAAACTAGACCCGGAATGGAAAAAATAAGTCTAAATCTGAAATATCTTTTCCATAAGATTAAAGCTTGGTTTTACTTCTCTAGAGTAGTTTGAATACTCTCCTGGATACAAGATGCTGTTAATATTTGCTGACAATGATGCTCCAAGATTTACCTGAGTATCTTCAATAGCTATAGCTTCGTTAGGGCTAACTCCAATTTTTCTAAGAGCATTTTGATAAATTTCTGGATTTGGCTTGGGATTTGTGCAGTCTTTGGAAGTAGTAATTATATCAAAATCATTAAAGTTTACTTTGTCTTCAAGCGCTTTGGATAGCGAATTGATGTTTTTTTCTGAAGTCGTTGTTATTAGACCCACCTTTATATCACTAGCCTTGCTGTGATGGAACACTTCAACGAACTCAATACGCGATACATCTTCTTGCTCTATGAGTTCCGCATAAATTTCTTCCTTCAAATTGTGAATTTTATCTACGTCTCCTTCGGATATATTTGGTATTGTAAAATTTCTAATTCGATCTTTTCCACCTGGGACCTTTAGCATTTCACAGTAATTTGCTACATTCCAATAGCAATCAATATTCAATCGATTGAAGGCTAAATTATAACTTCGTCGTTGTATCTCAGATGTTTCCGCAACTGTTCCTATAGATCCAAAAAAGACCGCTTTTAAGTTTTTATCCACTCTAATTCTCCAAGTAAGTTAAGATTTTTTGCATTTCTAATTGATATCCCAAGAAGCCTTGAACGCGTTT
>QOQE01000006.1 GCA_003331935.1 Alphaproteobacteria bacterium
AATAAGCAAAAGGCGCTAACCAAACATCCTTTTGAAGGTCAACCAAAAAGGGGTTTACTATCCAGACGAATGTTAACCCGAAATAGCCCAGACCAAGCCCTAACCCGCCGAATAAATACTGTTTTGAGGTTTTGAGAAACCGCATCACCAAAAAGGAGATCAAAGGTAAAACCAAAAAATTGCAATAGGGTAAGTTAAATGGTTCTTGTGTAAAGGCTAGTGCTGAGCCTAATAAAATGAACCTCAAAAAAGTAGACTTTGAAAGAGTTATTATCCTAGATATCACTAATCAACTTCTTAAATTAAGTCTCAACCTTTTTATGCTTCGAGGATCCGCCTCCAACACTGAAAACTCATTTCCAGACGAATCTGTTACAACTTCACCTCGGGAAGGTATTCGGTTGGTGATGTTAAACACTAATCCGCCAATAGTATCGTATTCATCACCATTTCTTTTTATTGTTAAGTCCACTCCAGACTGTGATTTAAAATCCTCTAAGTTAAGTCTAGCATTTACTATAAAAACATTTTCTTTTTCTTTACTCCATAATAGGTCTTCTTTAAGCTCATGTTCATCATTAATCTCGCCAACTATTTGCTCTAAAAGATCTTCAATTGTAAGCAAGCCCTCGACCCCTCCATATTCGTCTATCACCAATGACATATGGATTCGTTCGGCCTGCATCTTTTGTAAAAGGGTCCCTAGAGTCATAGACGGGGGAACGTATATCAAAGGTCTAATTAAATCTGTTATATTAAATTTTTTCTGTTTGCCAAACCCATTTCTAAGAGCCAGATCCTTTAAATGGACAAAACCAATTGGGTTATCAAGAGTACTTTTGAATATAGGCAACCTAGTTAAGTTTGATTCCCTGAATATTTTTGTTAGCTCAGCTAAAGTAATCTTATCAGGTGCAGCTACGATATCTGCTTTTGGAATAGCCACATCATCCACCCTCTGATTATGTAGATTAAAAGATATTTCTTTTTGGCCGAAGCTTTTCCCCAATGGCTCAATTAACTTTTTCTCAATGGAATTTTTGGATTTTTTTCTTAAAGAAAAGCTGTCTAAAAATTTTGTTGCAATTAATTTAAACATAAAAATTTAACTCTATTTAATTGTTATTAAACTTTGGTCTGTTTGTGAGGAAAGAATTTAAAACTCTGGTCTCCATTAACTGCATTTTTGAAGTCCTCATAGATATATCGTGGTCGTAACCCAACAGATGAAGTATTGCGTGAACTAATAGCTTGCAGCAATATCTGTTGAATGGAGTATTTTGGAAAGATGCTTCTCTCGAACATCTTTCATAAGATATTGCTATATCGCCTAAAAACAAATAATTATTTTTCCCATACGAGCGATAATCTTGATCATCGTAAAAGAACCAATCCACAGCTGGCCACGCTAAAACATTCGTTGCTTTATTTTTTTTTCTGTAAATCTTATTAAGTTCTTTAATCTTTGAGTCACTGCAAGCCAGAACGGACAGTGAGGAATTATTTAACCTCATTTGCTGAGTTTGAAATACTTTAGATAACAATAACGTTCCGTACCTCTTTAAATCGCAGCGTTTCCATCTCGGATCATTGTAATTAACTGATACTCTAATGGTCATTTTTTACTTTTCGGAGCTTTTTCTTTTTGTATACTTTTTTTCGTAAGCCCTAGCTATCTTTCTTACTAAAGAATGCCTTACAATATCAATATCAGTGAATTTAATAAAACTGATTTCTTTCATTTCCGATAAAACTTCATATGCTTCAACCAACCCACTTTTAAATCCTTTTGGTAGGTCAATTTGAGTTATATCACCTGTCACGACCATTCTTGAACCTATACCTAGTCTAGTTAAAAACATTTTCATCTGAGAGGGTGATGCATTTTGGCCCTCATCTAAAACAATAAATGAATCTTTAAGAGTCCTACCTCTCATAAAGGCTAATGGAGCTATTTCAATTGAACCCCTTTCATACATTTTTGATGCAACTTTTCCAGGCAAAAAGTCATTCAGTGCATCATAGAGAGGTTGCATATATGGATCTACTTTTTCTTTCATGTCGCCAGGCAAAAAACCTAATCTTTCTCCCGCTTCAACAGCTGGCCTAGTTAAGACAATTTTCTCGACTAATCCTTGAGAAAACAAAGAGACACCTACTGCAATGGCTAAATATGTTTTTCCTGTTCCAGCGGGGCCAATTCCAAAAACAAGTTCCTTACTTAGCATCGATTTAATAAAATTATTCTGATTCCTCGATCTAGCCATTACTAACTTTTTTTGGGTTTTAATTTCTAAGTTATCTTCTTTTTTATTCAAGCCTTCATCGCTTTTTTTATTTTGAGCTTGTTTGAATTTTTTGTCTTCAACCTGCTGAAGATAAATGTCCAGCTCACGTTGATCTAAAGTACTTCCACGCTCTAGGTCTAAGTATAAGTTACTAATTAGTTTTCTTGTAAGATCGCAATCAGCCTTGGCCCCATAGATTGATAACGCATTTCCTCGACGCACTATCTGAACCCCAGCCCAGCTTTCAATCTTAGAAAGATTTGTATCGAGTTCGCCGCAGAGTTCTATCAGTAATTTATTAGAACTGAACTGGAGAGTATCTGAACTTTCAATGAACCCCATTTTATTTATATAATGACTTCATTTCTAATATATTACAATCATATGAAAATTATTCAATATTTCGATTTAAATTTATTTCAAATCACCTTTCAACGAATGTGCCATAACTGAATTAATTTCCACCTTCTTTATCTGTCCTACTATATTTTCTTTGTTTACAACAGTGACTGGAGAAAACTGCTCTGTTCGACCAACATACTCGTCAATTCCCCTACCAACTTTTTCAAATAATACCTTGTGTTGTGTATTCTTTTGTTCGTTCAGAAAGGTCGATTGTTGCTTGCTTAATAAATCTTGTAAGATATGCAACCGTGTTTTTTTTAAGTTCTCGTCAAGCTCTTCTTTTCTTGAAGCTGGTGTTCCCGGTCGCGAGGAGTAGTTGAAACTGTAGGCCTGAGCAAACTCCACTTGTTCACACAGATCAATGGTTTCTTGAAAATCTTTATCAGTTTCTCCCGGATAACCCACTATGAAATCACTTGAAAAGCAAATATCACTTCGCACCGATCGCAGTTTGTTAACTATTTCGACATACTCTTCAACGATATGTCCCCTATTCATTGACTTCAGGATTCTATTACTACCCGATTGAACTGGTAAATGTAAAAAAGGCATCAATTTAGGAATATCACCGAAAGCAGTTATCAATTCATCCGTCATATCCCTGGGATGGGACGTCATGAAGCGAATTCTCTTGATCTCATTTATCTCTGCCAGTGAATAAATCAACGATGAAAAACTTATTCCCTCAAAATTATATGCATTAACATTTTGCCCTAAAAGAATTACCTCTTTTACACCCTTTTTTGCACTTTCTCTTATCTCGTTTAAAATATCTCTTTGACTTCTCGATACCTCTTTTCCTCTTGTATAGGGAACGACGCAAAATGTACAAAATTTGTCACAGCCTTCTTGAATGGTAACGAATGCTGATGGTTTAGGTTTGCCTGCCAAGGACGCAATACTTTTAAATTTATCTGATGCTTGGAAGCTAGTTTCAATTATGTTCCTCTCACCGTCCTTTAACTTCGAAATAATCTCTGGGAACTTATGGTATGATTGAGGACCTACAATAAAATCTACAGCCGGCTGCCTAACAAATATTTCTGACGATTCTGCCTGTGCTACGCAGCCTGTTACACCAATTTTTAAATCTGCTTTGTGATCTTTAAATTTTTTTATTCTACCCAACTCTGAATAGACTTTTTCAGCCGCTTTCTCTCTGATATTACAAGTGTTGAGCAACACCATATCGGCATCTTGAATATCACCTGTTTGTTGATAGTGATTTTTTTCCAAGTCCAACACTAACTTTTCGCTGTCATACTCGTTCATTTGACAGCCATACGTTTTTATAAAAACTTTCTTTTTGTTAGACATATATAATACCTGGTCTAAAATATTGTTAGAATTGCCGAGTACGCTTTATTAAACCTTTTTTTTAAAAAAGGAAAGAATTTTGGGGGAATATGAAGACTAATTATCAGGCTATTGTCGTTGGTGGGGGTGTTGTTGGAGTCAGTATAGCATACCATCTTGCGCTAAAGGGTTTGAAGGACGTTTTACTTTTGGAAAGAGACGAGCTTACTTCTGGTTCTACGTGGCATGCCGCTGGTCTTCTTCCGCTATTCAATATGTCTTACGCAACATCACACATACATGACTATTCTCTTAAACTGTATCCATTATTAGAAAAACAAACTGGAATGTCGGTAGGTTTCTCACAGGTTGGAAACCTTAGAATGGCTCAGACAAACGAAAGAATGGACGAATACAAGCTGTATGCATCAACCGCCGAAACAGTTGGAATTCCATATGAGTGGCTGACTCCTGAAGAAATTAAAGAGCGGTGGCCTCTTATTAATACATCTGATCTTGTTGGAGCAATATTTCATCCAACAGATGGCTATATCAACCCAGCAGACGTAACCCAAGTAATGGCAAGGGCTTCACGAGATCTTGGCGTACAAATTATTAGAAAAATTGAGGCTACAAGCTTATATTATGAAAATAATGTTTGGAAAATATCTTGTGATTATATGGAAGAGAAAGGGGGAAATCTTGTGCCTAATGGCGAAAAGATATCTTTTTCGTCCGAACATTTAATTACTGCTACTGGAAATCATTCCCAAGCTACGGCTAAAAAGTTGGGAATAAAAATCCCTGCTATTCCAGTAGAGCATCAATATATTGTTACTGAAAAAGATCCTGAGCTTGAACGTTATCGTGAGAAAAATACAGAACATCCTGTAATCCGTGATGCTGACGCGAAGTGGTATGTAAGAGAAGAACGATCAGGTTGGATATTAGGCCCATATGAAAAAAATGCCCCTGCAAAGTTCGAGTTCGCAGTACCAAAAAGTTTTCGAGCTGATTTATTCCCGCTTGACCTAGAGAGAATAGAAAAAGAATATATGTCTTTCATTCATAGGATTCCATCTAGTGAATCCCTTGGAATAAAAGACGATTATAATGGCCCTATTTGCTACACGCCAGATGGAAACCCACTACTAGGGCCAGTTCCAGGGCTACGAAATGCATGGATAGCCGAAGGGTTTTCATTTGGTATAACGGCTGCTGGTGGAGCAGGCTATTACTTAGCACAATTGATCGTTGATGGGGAAGCAGAAATAGACATGGGATCTTTAGACCCAAGACGGTACGGGGATTGGGTGACCACTCAATATGCAATGAAAAAGAATGAGGAAGCTTATGAACATGTTTTTATCTTGCATCATCCTGATGAAGAAAGGGAGGCATGTAGACCTTTAAGAACGGCACCATCTTACAATAGGTTGAAGGAGTTAGGGGCGCAATTTGGTCAGGTTAATGGATGGGAACGACCCAACTATTTTGCCAAAAATGACTTCGATGATAAGCAATCAAGAAGCTTTAGAAGAGGTGGATGGTGGGAGTACGCTAAAAACGAAGCCGAGGCAATTCGATCAGGCTTAGGTCTAATTGAGTCAACCGCTTTCACAAAACACCTCGTTAGTGGTAAGAATGCTAGAAATTTCCTAGATTGGTTTACTTGTAATAAATTGCCTAATAAGGGGAGAATTAACCTTACCTATGCTCTATCTAATTTGGGAACTGTCAGGACTGAATACACAATAGTTTGTCTTTCGGAGGAAAGCTACTATCTAATTTCAGCTGGTGCTTGGACAAAATATGATTCTGATTATCTGAACAAGTCTTTAGCTGACAGCAAGTTGGATAATGTAAACATTTATGATTGTACCAACCAATGGGGTGTATTTTCAATAGCTGGACCAAATTCCAGAAACTTTTTAAAGAAAATAGTTGTAAGTGAAGATCCGGATAAAACTTTGTCCAATAAGGAGTTTCCATGGCTTTCATACAGAGATATTGAAATTGGTATGTGTCCTGTTCGAGCTTTGAGAGTTGCGTATACAGGTGAGCTTGGCTGGGAGCTCCATCATCCTATTGAAATGCAGAACTACTTGCTAGATTTATTGCTGAGTTCCGGGGAAGAGTTTGATATAAAGTTGGTTGGAGCAAGAGCACAAAACTGGCTAAGACAAGAAAAATCTTATAAGGCCTTTGGATCAGACCTTGGAAGAGACGCAGGCCCATTCGAGTCCAACCTCAATAGGTTTGTAGATCTTAATAAAGAATTTCTGGGTAAGAAGGCTCTTCTAAATAGAAAAACAGAAGTATCATGTGTTACTCTCCTAATTGATGGGCCTGACAATATTGATCCTTGGGGAAGAGAAGCTTTGTATAATGAATCAGAGAACGTGATATTAGGAAGACTGACTTCTGGCGGATATTCAGTACATTTTAAAAAGAGTATAGGTATAGGTTATGTTAAATCCTCATTTTCTAAAGTGGGAACAAAACTTAGAGTAAAGATGGATAATATGTTTTGGAATGCCGATATAGTTCAAGACAGCCCATACGATCCTCAAAATGAGAAAATTATAGACAGAAACCACTAGTCTATCCAAAACGGTTGAATGCTCTAAATACTCTAATCACATGCGTCAGCATTGTAAGACCGAAAAAAACATAAGCCGCATCCCCATATAAATCTGGAAAGCAGCAAATGAATAAAAAGAAACATATAGTTTCAAAACCCTCAATTAATCCAAAAGAATAGAAAAATCCCTTATCTCTTCTCTCAATTTCAATATTATATTTTTCTACTATTATAGCCTCAGTAAGGAAGCTTGACCCATTTACATAAAAAGCCCCTAACAAAAAAGCTGTTGGTAATGCATTTTCATATGGTGAAAAAACTGCAAAACCTAAGGGGATTAAAGCATAAAACGCAAAGTCTGACGTAATATCCAGGAAAGCGCCGAATTTTCTTGGTTTACTGAGTCGTGCCAAGCTTCCATCTAAACCGTCTAAAAATCGATTGATTAGGATTAATATTAATCCCAAATAAAAAGAACCATACGATAATACTATGAAGCATAGAAAGGCTATGGCTAACCCCAATATTGTAACCCAATTTGCGTCAATACCTATTCTACTTAAGACATTTGCAATTTGGTTTAGATAACCACTTGTATATTGATATATTTTCTTATCGATCATTTTCAGAAATTTTGCCCTTTAAGAGTTGGCATATTTTAGTTTAAACAACTAGGTATCGCTTCCTGTTTTCCTTTACAGAATTTAATAAATAAAACTCATTCTTTGAATAATTATTTTAAAGACAAGAAACCTTCCGCTAAATCTTCTAAACTGTTGTTACAGTTAATTTAAATTGTCTCATAAAGGGTATTAACTTCCATTAAGACCTCCTCATTCCAAATCTTTGTGTCTAGACCAAACTCAAGACAGTTCATTATATATTGAAGACACTCACTATGTCTTTTCTCCCTGGTCCTAAATACTACAGAGCTATCTAAATCGCAGGAAACGTGAACTGAGCATCCGTTAGAAATTATAGTTTGCCCGTCTAAACGAATAAAATCACTCCAGGTCTTTTCGTTCTCTTTGAATAATTCTTTTACATCCTTCAACGTAACTTTTTTTGAAATCGATTTATATGATTCGTACATACTCATACATGAAAATAGAACAAAAAAAGAACATTTGTAAATAGTTTTTTTGATTATATTTTATTTAGATTATTTATAATTCTATGACCAAAAGGACATATGAAATAGACGCGGAAAATATCGAAGTCGCACAAGATTTTGAAGAAGCAGTAAAGGACAAACGTGAAAATTGGCGAGCGAATATAACAAAGAGACGACAAAGACAACGTAGATATAAAAAACGACTTACGAAGCAACTGCTAAAAAAATATGCATAATCTTAAGCGTCAATTAGATCTAAAGCTCTTGAAAAAATAACTGGGTCAACGTTTCCACCAGTACACACAATAATAAGAGCATCTGAGTCAAGTTTTTCATTCTGATTTAACGCTGCGGCTAGTGAGATGGCACCTCCGGGCTCAACAACTAAATTATGATGTAAGAATAGCAAAGCCATTGCCTCAAGAACTTGCTCATCAGTTGCAACTAAACCGGGGGCTGCATACTTTTCAAGAATCTCAAAAGTTAGCTCACCTGGCGTCGGCGTTAAAATTGCATCACAGATAGACCCGTCCATCGCCTTATTTTTTACTCTGCTCTTTTGCTGCAAAGATCTGGCCATATCATCAAAATTTTCAGGTTCACAAGTTCTCACTTTAAACCTATCGCTTAATCCCTGAAAGGCCAAACTTATTCCTGAAGCTAGTCCCCCTCCTCCACAACAAACTAGTACATCTGCCGAATCTAATTTCATCCTTTTTGCTTGATTAATTAGCTCAATTCCCAAAGAGCCTTGTCCAGCAATTACAAAAGGATCATCGTAAGGTCTTATCAGCGTTAAATTTTTTTCTTTTTGCAGCTTTGCGCCAATTTCTTCTCTACTTTCTTTTATTCGATCATAAAAGATTACATTAGCTCCATATGACTGTGTATTTTTAATTTTAAGTCTGGGAGCATCTTTTGGCATAATTATCGTTGCTTCAATTTTTAGTTGCTTTGCTACCGCGGCTATGCCTTGGGCATGATTTCCTGAAGAGTACGCTAATACTCCCTTCTTTAAGTTTTCGATATCATTATTCACAAAAGAAGACCAACTGCCTCTATATTTGAAAGAACCTGTTTTTTGCAAACACTCGGCCTTGATCAAAACGCGCTTATTTAGTCGATTACTCAGGAAAGGAGATTCTAGTAAAGGTGTTTCAACTAAATGCTGATGGATTCTGTCGTAGGTATTAGAAATAAGAGAGAAATCTACCAACTCATGCCTTCTCAATATTATCTAATTTGGGCATACCCATTACATGGTAACCACCGTCTACAAAGATTACTTCTCCAGAAACGTGCATTCCATAATCACTGAGTAAGAACGCTGCTGCCCCCCCTACTGATTTTAATGTTGGATTTGACTTTAGGGGAGAATTTTGTTCCGAGAGACGGAATACCCGTCTTGCTCCTCCTATAGCAGCACCAGCAAGTGTTTTCATTGGTCCTGCACTGATAGCGTTCACTCTAATACCATCGTCACCCAAATCGCTTGCAAGATATCTAACAGATGACTCCAAAGCAGCTTTTGCTACTCCCATCACATTATAATTTGGAGTAACTCTCTGAGAGCCCAGATAACTCAGCGTTAGAATTGCTCCGCCAGGGCTCATAAGGGAAGAGCATTTCTTTGCAACATCAATTAAACTGAAACAAGATATATCCAAGGAATTTAAAAAATTTTTTCTCGAAGTGTTAATAAACCTACCAGACAATTCAGATTTATCTGAAAAAGCAAGCGCATGTACTACAAAATCAAGCGATCCCCACTCCTTTGATAATTCATTAAAACATTTATCTACAGAAATTTCATCTGTGACATCCACATCAAATACCAGATTTGAACCTATACTCTTTGCTAGTGGCTCTACTCTTTTTTTAAAATTGTCACCCTGATAAGTTAAAGCTAAAGATGCACCTTCAATACTTAATACTTCAGCTATCCCCCATGCAATGGACTTTTGGTTAGCGACACCCATGACCAGACCTTTTTTATTTTTCATAAGGCCAGACAAAGAAGTTATCCAGAATACTTGCTTAAGGCTATAGAGGCATTGGTACCACCAAACCCAAAGCTATTTGATAAAACAGTATCTAATTCAATGCCTTCCACTAATCTCATGGCCACTTCATTAGAATTGATCCCTTCATCCAAATTAAAAACATTGGCACTTGCGGATATAAAGTTATTTTCCATCATAATCAGAGAATAAATAGCTTCTTGAACGCCAGCAGCGCCAAGACTATGACCTGTGAGTGATTTTGTAGAGGCTACCAAAGGTTGTTTTTCTTTGCCGAACACGTTTCTAACCGCTTGTATCTCAGTGACATCCCCTGCTGGAGTTGATGTACCGTGCGCATTGATGTAATTAACCTTCCTACCATTCAAAGAGGCCAAAGCTAGTCTCATCGATCTTTCAGCTCCCTCACCCGACGGTGCTACCATGTCATAACCATCCGAGGTTGCGCCATAACCGGTAACTTCTGCATATATTTTTGCTCCCCTGGCAATAGCATGGCTTAACTCCTCTACAACAACAACTCCTCCTCCACCGGCAATAACAAAACCATCTCTATCTCTGTCAAAAGCTCTTGAAGCATTTTCTGGTGTATCATTGTATTTACTTGACATGGCGCCCATGGCATCAAAAAGACAGGATAGTGTCCAATCTAATTCTTCTCCTCCACCTGCAAATACTATGTCTTGTTTGTTCAGTTGTATTTGTTCAACAGCATTTCCTATGCAATGAGCAGAGGTTGAACAAGCTGAAGTTATTGAATAATTAACGCCCTTTATTTTAAAAGGAGTTGCTATACAAGCCGAGTTTGTAGATGACATTCCCCGTGTAACCATAAATGGTCCCATCCTTTTAGGACTACCTTTCTCTATGACAGTTTTATGCGCAGAAAAAAGGTTCTTTGTTGAAGGTCCTCCTGATCCAACAATAAGACCTGTTCTTTCATTAGAAACTTCCTTGTCCTCTAGCCCACTATCTTCAATAGCTTGTTGCATCGCTATAAAGTTAAAGGCTGCTCCGTCTCCCATAAATCTTAGTTGCCTTTTATCTATAAAATCTTCTACATTTATATTTGGTTTTCCATGAACTCTACTCCTGAAGCCATGTTCTTCATAATCTAAACTTTTGGTTATACCAGAAGTTCCTTTTCTAAGGCTCTCCTCTACCGCTTTCTTATCAATGCCGATACATGAAACAATTCCTAAACCTGTAATTACTGCGCGACGCATAATCGTACTTTTCTCCTATAGAAATAAATCAGCTCTGAAACAAACCTACCTTCATATTTTCAGCTGAATAGATTTTTTCATTATCTGCATACATAGTCCCATTAGCCAAGGCTAGTTTTAGCTTCCTATCAATCACTCTTGTAAAATTTACTTCATATCTCACCAGTTTTATTTCTGGAGTTACCATTCCTGTGAACTTTACCTCGCCAACACCTAAAGCTCTACCTTTACCTTTCATTTCTCTCCATCCTAAATTAAAGCCAGTTAGTTGCCATAACGCGTCCAAACCCAGACATCCCGGCATCACGGGATCTCCTTCAAAATGACATTCGAAAAACCATAATTCTGGATTTATATCGAATTCTGCTACTACATGCCCTTTGTCATGTTCACCACCATCATCTGATATCTCTGTTACCCTATCAATCATTAACATAGGGGGCATTGGAAGCTGAGGATTACCTGCTCCAAATAGTTCACCTTTAGCGCATGATATTAGTTCATCGTAGTCAAATTTATTTTTTCTAGATATCATAGTTTTCTTCTACTGTACTGGCTCTCGCATCATACAAATCAAATTATATTAATGCTTTAAAAAATATTCTTTTTTTATCATGATCTTCGACTACCAAATTCTTAACGGAAATCCTATCAGGGTATGTTTATAAAAGATAGGTAAAATAATTTTCATATCTATCGCACCCAAAAGCAAAAAATTGAGTTGGACTTTTCATTAGTTTCTGATTAAAAAGAACAAACAATGAACAAAATAAAGTTGAAGAATAGATTCGTTTCCATTTGGTTTCCACGATTACCATTAGAGACAATTTTATCTAAAGAACCTCTATTAGATTCATTACCCCTGATTGTTTCTTTTTCTGGTGGAGAGAAAATAATATGCACAAATGAATTAGCAAAAAAACTAAATATACATTCTGGAATGTCTATTAAGGAAACTCTAATATTGAACCCTCATGTGGTTAGCAAAACAGTTCAACATTCAGATATTAAAAAAAGACTAATTAACCTTTTTAGTTTTATATATCAATTCACACCTCTTATCAGATTAGATGGCTATGATAGTTTAATGCTTGATATAACAGGATGTGAGAAATTTACTGGCAAAGAGGAAGATTTTGTAGATCAACTAAAAGCTCATTTTTCTAAAATTAATATACTAAGCGTTGTAGGGATTGCAGGAACTCAGGGAGCTGCTTGGGCAGTAGCAAGATTCCAAAATAATTCTAACAAAAAACAACCGAGAGTAAGTCTTAGAAAAATAATCAATGACCAAAGTAGAGCCACGAGAATTAAAATCCCTAGTGATAGAGATACACAGAATTCTAAAAAAAAATCATCTGTCTTTGATACCACCTACTCTATTAATGGCCCCATATACAGGTCTAGAATAATTGATAATGATGAAACAGAAAAAGCTCTTACTGCCTTACCATTAGAAGCTTTGAAGATAGAAGATACTGATATAAATCAATTAAATTTATTTGGCATTTACAAAGTTAAAGATCTAATAAATGTAGATTCATCTTCTATTAATAGAAGATTTGGAAGTCATATAATAAAAAGAGTGCGACAAGTTTTAGGCAAAGACACAGAACTATTCAATAAAATCGTCTGGGCAGAAAAATACTCCTTTTCAAAAGATCTATTCTTAGAAGAAATTACTCTCCAGGGTATAAATGAATTCATTAAAGCTCTTATTGATAAAATGTGTAACAAGCTCGAGAAAAATAAGAAGCTAATTAGGAGATGTAATATTAGATTTCCACCAAACCATAACCTACTTATAGAGGTAAATTTCAGCAATCCAACACAAGATAGAAAAAAAATAGAACTAGTAATAATAGAAAAACTCAGGACTATTAAAAGTCTCAAAAATGTGGAATCAATAATCCTTGAAGGAGTGCATATTGAAGAAGCAAAAGAAAAGCAAATAGCTATAAATATCTCTGGTGAAGGCCATACTTCTAAATATTTAGATAAGGAAGAAAAAATAAGTTTATTGATGGCCAGAATTGAAGCTAGGTTAGGGAAAAATAAGGTAGAATTATTTGCACAACGCCATAGTCATATACCAGAAAAAACTTTTTCTTTAGATACATTTGAAATAAAAAGAACAATGGGAGATCAATGGCAGAAAAGTAAATTTATAAGACCGATACTTTTATATTCACCGGATCTGATTAATGATACTTTATATAGAGGCAACTATATAAACCAATTTAGTTGGAGAGGAAAAAAGTATCAAACCTTATATGCACGTGGACCTGAAAGGATAGCATCGGAATGGTGGAGAAATAGTGAAAGAAAAAATTTTAGATTACGCGACTATTGGGAAGTAGCAACAACATGTGGTGTGAGGTTGTGGATATTTCAAGAAAAGAATAAGCTCTCAGAAAACAAATGGTTTGTACATGGTAATTTTTGTTAGAAATTAAGACTGTGAATAAGAATGCAATTTCAGAAGAATAATACATTAGATACTAAAGCTCTTGGGCTTGAGGTCTCTTTGGCAATAGCAAAATTTGTTACTGGGAAAGAGAACATGCACTATGGCGTTTGGGATAATCTAGACCCTTGTCTTGAAAATTTGGGTAAAGCTCAAGAACAGTATACACAGCTACTGTTCAAATACTTTCCAAAAAAGAAAAAGCTGAAGATTCTTGATATTGGTGGAGGTGCTGGAGAAACAGCGAGGAAGCTAATCTCCTTAGGCCATAGCGTTACTGTTGTTGTACCTAGCAACATACTAAGCAGACGGTGCTTGGAAAATACAGGTAATAAAGCCGAAGTTCATAATATAAAGTTTGAGGATTATAAACCAAAAAAAAATCAGACATTTGACTTATGTCTCTTTTCAGAAAGCTTTCAATATATTCCTGCAAAAATTGCGTTGGAAAAGGCTAAAGGATTACTAAGTAAAGATGGGCAAATATTAGTTGCAGATTGCTTCCGCTCCAATCTCAAGAATAATAGTCACAACAGAAGGCCGGGAGGAGGGCACCCTTTATCAGAAATGCTAAAACTCATTAAAGATATAAATTTGAATATTGTATCAAAAAAAGAAATAACAAAGTCTGTTGCTCCATCTTTGGATATAGAGCAAAGATTTTACAATGTAGTTGGTGTTGGAATAGACAAGTTACAACAAGGTTTAGTGACAAGCTATCCTTGGAAAATGAAACTGTTTAATCTCGTCTACAAGACGATAGTAAGCCAGAAAAAGCGCAGGCGTTTACACGATAGAATTTATGGAAATATAAGAAATTCCGATAATTTTATCAAATTTAATCACTACATGATCTTTCAATTGTCTTCCAATAAGGCAGGTTGAATAGCTTAATAAAATAGAGCTTTTAGTTGTCGTATTCAGAACTTTGTATAACGTCTAATTTTAGCTTTCTAGAAGGAGCTAGTCATCCTGAAGAGTATGCGGAAAGGGCCATAAAGTTTGGGTTAAAATCTATAGCAATTGTCGACAAAAACTCCATTTCTGGAGTTGTGAGAGGGCTTAGAGTAATAAAAGAGATTGAATGTGATACTAAAAGCAAGTGCTCTTCTCTAAAAATAATACCTGGGGTTACTATCGTCACAACTCATAGAACTGAAATAACATGCTTAGCTCAGACACGACAAGGATGGAAAAATATATGTAAAATTTTAACTATCGGCAAAAAAAATTCGAAAAAAGGTTATTCCCATATTGACTATAAAAATATTATCAAAAACCAAGATGGCATTATATTCTTAGCTCATATTTCAGAAAAAAATCATAGTTTTTCAGAAAGACTTGGGTGGTTAAGGTTTATCCAGAGGCTCAAAAGAAATAGTAGTAGATCTGTATACATAGTTATGGCGCCTAAATATGACGGCTTAGATGAAATACGCTTTTACAAAATTAATAAATTTGCAAAAAACATTGAGTGCGAGGTTGTAGCATCCTCTACTCCTGTAATGCATCATGGCTCCAGGCGAAAAGTCAGAGATACTTTATCTGCAATAAGAATGAAATGCACCATAGATGACCTGGGCATTGAATCAAGCATTCATGGGGAACAAAGAATGAGATCACCCCATGATTTTGCAACGATATTTAAAGAATATCCTGAAGCAATACACAACACTAACCTTGTAAGTGATAGATGTTTATTTTCTTTAGATGAACTAAGCTATACATACCCTAAAGAAGTGCTAAGAGGAGAGAACCCTGACACAATATTACATAAGCTAACCTTTAACGGATTAAATGAATATTATGAAAAAAATATTCCTATAAAAATATTAAAAGGAGTAAAAAAAGAGCTTCTGTTAATAAAAAAACTAAAATATGCTCCTTATTTTTTAACAGTGTATGACATAGTGAAATTCGCAAGAGGTAGAGGTATTTTATGTCAAGGTCGTGGCTCTGCCGCTAATTCCATAGTTTGTTTTTCTTTAGGAGTAACATCTGTTAGCCCAGAGATTGGATCAATGGTATTTGAGCGATTCATATCAGAAGCAAGAAATGAACCTCCTGACATTGATATTGATTTTGAACATGAACGCAGACAGGAAATAATAGACGAAATTTACAGAAAGTATGGCAATAGAAGAGCTGCATTATGCGCTACAGTCGTCCACTACAGAGCGAAAGGAGCAATAAGAGATGTGGGTAAAGTAATGGGGCTAAGTGAGGAAATAATATCCTCAATGGCTGAAAATATTGTTGGATGGGATAGATATAAGATACCTCATTACAACAGTATCAGTTTAGAAGGCAAGAATGAGCACACTAGAATATTAGAGACTTTGTCCATCAGCGACCAACTGATAGGCTTCCCTAGACACTTAGGTCAGCATGTGGGTGGCTTTATAATCACTGAGGATTATTTAGATGAGCTTACATCTATTGAAAATACTGCTATGGAAGGAAGGAGTATAATAGCATGGGATAAAGACGACATAGACTTTTTAGGCATACTAAAGATAGATATTCTAGCCCTTGGAATGCTAACATGCATAAAGAAATCTTTTGATTTAATAGAAAACCATCACAATCGGCAAGTTAGCCTAAACAACATTCCACATCGAGATACATGTGTCTTTAATATGCTTTCGAAAGCAGACACTATAGGGGTTTTTCAGGTTGAGAGCAGAGCTCAAATGAACTTCCTTCCAAGATTAAAACCACAATGTTTTTATGATCTAGTAATACAAGTTGCCATAGTCAGACCTGGGCCAATTCAGGGGGACATGGTTCATCCCTATATAAAAAGAAGAAACGGAAAAGAAAAAGTCACTTTTCCTTCCCAAAAACTAAAGGAAATTCTTGGTAAGACTCTTGGCGTACCATTATTTCAAGAACAGGCAATACAAATTGCAATGAAAGGTGCAGGATTTTCGTTGGAAGATACTGATAGACTGAGAAGGTCATTAGCGACATTCAAGAGAAACGGTACTGTTAATAAATTTAAGAAAAGATTTGTTGATGGGATGCAAAAAAATGGGTACGACAAAGATTTTGCCACAAGGTGCTTTTCTCAGATATCTGGTTTTGGTGAATACGGATTCCCTGAAAGTCATGCAGCAAGCTTCGCTATTCTTGTATATGCATCTGCTTGGATAAAATATCATTATCCTGATGTTTTTGCTTGCGCTTTACTAAACTCTCAACCGATGGGATTCTACTCTGCTTCCCAAATAATACGTGATGCAAAAAATCATGGGGTAAAAGTCAAAGAAGTATGTATAAACAGAAGTCAATGGGATCATTCTCTAGAAAATAACGGCGAAGCTTGTCTTAATTTACGACTGGGGTTCAGGCAGATCAAAGGACTTTCAAAAAATGATGTCGATAGAATTATTGAAGAGAGAGGCAACGGTTATAATGATCCTCAGGATTTATGGCATCGTATTAGACTGAGCCCTAGTGTTATAAAGCTACTGGTTAAAGCAAATTGCTTTCACTCTCTTAATAAGAATAGAAGACTATTACTTTGGGATGCTCAAGCTATAAAAAAAACAAATTCTTTAGCCCTTTTTGAAGGTTATTCTGAGAAAGAATACTTGCCAGAGAAGAGTGTTAATCTTCCTAATATGACTTCAGGCGAAGAATTGATTCTAGATTATCAATCTTTACGGTTGAGTCTTTCTACACACCCCGTCAAACTACTAAGACCATTTCTTAGAAAAAGCTTCATAGAAAAATATTGCGCGAGCAGCGTCTAACGGATTTAGCCGCAATAGACGCTAACTA
Source organism: Alphaproteobacteria bacterium (assembly GCA_003331935.1). Lineage (GTDB taxonomy): Bacteria > Pseudomonadota > Alphaproteobacteria > Rhodobacterales > Rhodobacteraceae > CACIJG01. The sequence continues at coordinate 17,188 of QOQE01000006.1, forward strand.
TCTTCTTCTGACTACCAACAATAATGCTCAATCTTTTCGAGTTAGTATTCTCAATACTTTCGTTTCTATCCAAGAAGATAATTCTGGTATTAGCAGGGTACTCCATGGCGCCGAGAGCTGATTCAGGTTGCCCTACTAAAAAGCTCAAATTACGTGCTATGCACTGACCGTCATCAGTAAGCTTGACCTTATTACCAATCGTTGGGCCTGTATAGGCCCCCGTAATATTTGATTGGTCGATATTGGTTTGGTTTGTCTGGCACGCTACTGCCAATAAACAAAAAGTTATAATAAAAAAATTTTTAACCACAGCTATCCTCATTGATTTTAATTCACTTTAAAGTTTCTTACGATTAGCAATCAGATCATCAACGACAGCAGGTTCTGCTAAGGTAGATGTATCACCTAAATTGCTAAAATCATCCTCAGCAATTTTTCGCAAAATTCTTCTCATTATCTTACCTGATCTGGTCTTTGGGAGACCTGGAGAAAATTGAATGATATCGGGTTTGGCGATAGGACCGATCTCCTTCCTAACCCAATTCTGTAACTCCTTCAAAAGCTCATCAGAACTTTTTTCTCCAGACATCAAAGATACATATGCATATATCCCTTGGCCTTTAATCGGGTGAGGGAACCCGACTACTGCACTCTCGTTAACTTTTGGGTGAGCAACTAAAGCACTTTCAATTTCTGCAGTTCCCATTCTATGACCTGAAACGTTTAGAACATCGTCAACTCTTCCGGTTATCCAATAATACCCGTCCTTATCCCTTCTGCAGCCATCACCTGTAAAGTAATAGCCTTTAAAATCATTGAAATAAGTTGAGACAAACCTTTTGTGGTCCCCAAAAACAGTGCGCATCTGCCCTGGCCAACTATCCTTAATAACCAAAACACCTTCACACTCTTGATCGGTAATCTCTTTACCAGAGTTTGGATCGAGAATCGCAGGTTGAATACCAAAAAAGGGTAAAGTAGCAGACCCCGGCTTAGTTGTTGTAGCCCCTGGTAAAGGTGTAATAAGAATTCCTCCCGTTTCAGTTTGCCACCAAGTATCAACTATTGGGCAGTTATTTTTACCGACTACCCGATTATACCATTCCCATGCTTCAGGATTAATAGGTTCTCCAACAGTACCTAAAATTCGAATGCTAGATAAATTATTTTTGTTTACAAATTCGTCACCTAACCCCATCAAAGCCCTTATAGCTGTTGGAGCCGTATAAAATTGATTTACCTTATATTTTTCACATATTTGCCAAAATCGTGATGCGTCAGGATAGGTAGGAACGCCTTCAAACATCAGGGTAGTTGCTCCATTTGCTAAAGGTCCGTAAACAATATAAGTATGACCAGTCACCCAACCTACATCAGCAGTGCACCAATAAACATCTCCATCATTATAATCAAAAATAAATCTATGTGTTATTGAAGCGTACAGAATATAGCCGGCAGTTGAATGCAAAACACCCTTAGGTTTACCAGTTGAGCCGGAGGTATATAGGATAAAGAGCGGGTCCTCTGCATTCATAGGCTCAGGGGGACAAACTGTGCTCGCTTCATCCATTAAATCATTCAACCAGAAATCACGCCCTTCCTTCATACTCACTTCAGTTGAGGTTCTCCGTAAAACAAGAGCCGTGATGTCACCGGCTATATCTAAAGCCTCATCAACGTTCTTTTTCAAAGGAGTTTGTTTTCCACCTCTTGGTGCTTCATTCGCAGTAATCACTGCTTTAGCACCACAATCAATAATTCGGCTTGCGAGGGCTTCCGGAGAAAAGCCTGCGAAAACAACAGAGTGTATAGCCCCAACTCTGGCACACGCTAGCATAGCATAAGCGGCTTCAGGAACCATAGGCATGTAGAGGATTACTCTATCCCCTTTCTTTATACCTCGGCTTTTTAGAACGTTCCCGAATCTACACACATTTTCATGTAGTTCTCTATACGTTACCTCTTTAGAAACCCCTGGCTCATCACCTTCCCATAATATTGCGACTGCTTCACTTTTGTCTTCTAAATGTCTATCTATACAGTTTTCAGATACATTAAGTACACCATCTTCAAACCACTTTATGGAAACATCAGGATAGGAGTATGAAACATTTTTGACTTTAGAAAATTGTTTCTGCCACAGTACTAGATTACGCGCCTGCTCGTGCCAAAACGCTTCAGGATTTTCAACTGACCTTTTGTACATTTCTTGGTATTTTGTTGTATCGATTAGCGCTTTATTGGAAATTTCTTCCTTTGGTTGATATCCTTCTACGGTTTTCATTTCTTTAATCCTAATTTAATTACACCAATAAAAATCCTTGCTAGTTTTAGATAACATTTGCAATCGCACTTGCTAAATAATTTATCACGTCTTTACGTAAACCCGCTACATTTATTCTACTATCAGAGACCATATATATACCATAATCTTTTCTTAAGAACTCAACTTGCTCAGAAGTTAACCCTAATTTAGAAAACATTCCTCTATGTGCACTAACGAAACTAAAACGATCTGATTTTGTTTCTCGATGTAATTCTGATGAAAGCCTTTCTCTCAAATCCAACATATTCATACGCATTTCTTCCAGCTCTTCTTTCCATAAAAGCTTGAGAGTATTATCCTCCAGTATTTGATTAACTACCGCTGCCCCGTGATCAGGAGGGAAAGAAAATGTAAGGCGGTTCAATGATTTTAGGTTATCTTGAACTACAGACTTCTTTGATGCCTCTGAAACAACAATAGCTACGCCAACTCTGTCTCTATAAACGCCAAAATTTTTTGAACAAGACACTGCAATCATTGCCTCTTCTACATTTTTAATGAGATAATTTAGGCCCTCAACATCTTCATTCAATCCGTCTCCAAAACCTTGATATGCGAGATCTATAAAAGGTAAAACATTTTTTTCCTGGATCAATTGGGTTAAATCCACCCATTGCTCCAAGCTTAAATTAGCTCCAGTTGGGTTATGACAACATCCATGCAATAACAAAATATCATTTTCTTTCATGTTATTTAAGTCGTGAACCATTCTGTCAAAATTTACCTCACATGTGATCTCATCAAAATAATAGTAAGAACTCGAATTCATGCCTAGGTGTGTTAAAATAGCCTGATGATTGGGCCAACTTGGGTTAGAAACCCACACATTTCCAACACTCTTTGTAGCTCTTGCTAAAAGAAGAAGTTGGTGTAATGCTCCAGTGCCCCCAGGTGCTTGCGCATATGATAGCCTTTTCTTATCCACAGAATTATTTAAGACTAATTCTCCTATATTTCTGGAGAATTCAATCGAACCAATTAAACCAACATAACTTTTACTATCCTGCAACTTGTGTAGTACTTCCTCACTTTTTTTTACAGCTTTCATTATAGGTGTAGCTCCCACTGCATTCTTATAAACACCAACACCTAAATCTAACTTATTTGTTCTTGTATCCTCAGCGTACTGAGACATTAACTCCATTATTTTATCTGATGGTTGACTTTTTAATTGCTCAAACACTATTAATACTCCTTTTTTTCCGATTCAGACCACACACTTCTCTTGTGTTGCTCTGTTTTGTATATGTTAAAGCCAGCTTTTTGATAAAGAGGAAGGGCACTCTTATGATCTAGCGTATTTGTATTAACCGTTAATGTTTTTACATTACCTCTTTCAATTACTAATTGAAAAACTTCATTCATCATTGCTTTCCCTAAGCCTTTACCAGTTACGTCATCAAACAATCCAAAATACGCCAAGTCACATAGAGATAATTGCCTATAGTCTAAAACAAAAAAACCTTTAGGCGCTCCTTTTAAAATGAGAGAATACAAAACAACATTATCGTTAGATAAAAAGCTTTCCAAAATTTTCCTTTCAGATCGCAACCAATCGGTCCACTCATATTTACGACCAACCTCTTTATAAAGATATAAAAAGTAAGACGGATTTGGCGCCATTGCCTTTAGGAAACTGAGATTATCGTTATTGGGAGCGTCTTCAAAAAACTTAATATCCTTCTTTTTTAAAGAAAGATATGAAACGGTATAGTTTAATATGCTACTTGCTTTTGCATGTTCCATTTGAGTTTACTATTAAATTTTTCCCCATTCAGCCCAAGAGCCATCATATAATGATATTTTTGTACAGCCTATTTCGTCTAACGCTAAATATAAAACTGCTGCAGTTACTCCCGAACCGCAGGATGTAATTATATAATTATTAAAAACAACACCCTTCTGAGAAAAAATATCTAGGATCTCTTCCTTTTTTTTAAATGTGAAATCATCATTTAATAGTGTTTCATAGGGAACGTTAATTGAGCTTTCTATTGATCCAGATCGCAATCCACTTCTTGGTTCTGGATCTTTTCCCAAAAATCGCCCTTCAGAACGGGCATCAATTATTGAACAATGAATCAATTTAGTAGCTCTGAGAACATCATCACTATCAGCTACTAAGCTCTTATCCTCAAAGATGGTTAGGTGTCTAATTTCTTTAGCGGCTAGTTCAGCTGTAATCAATCTATCTTCTTTAACCCACTTTGGAAATCCTCCATCAAGTACTACTACGTCAGAAAACCCAAATACTTTAAACATCCACCATAATCTCGCAGCGGACCTCATTCCAAAGCCGTCATATATAACCACTTTATGCCCATCGCCGACGCCAAGCTTCCTCACAGTAGAATTAAACTTCTCCGATGGTGGCAACATATGTGGCAAATCAGTTTCGTCATCTTTTATCTTATCTATGTCAAAGAAACATGCTCCTGGAATATGGCTTTTTATAAATTCTTGCTCTGCATTTCTTTTCTCGTGTGGAAAATACCAGCTAGAATCTATTATTCTTATATCAGGCGCTTCCAAATGTTCTTCCAACCAGTCAGTGGAAACTATATTTTTGAAATCATTATCCATAAAAACCTCAATTAATTAGCTCTTCTGCACGAGTGAGATCGACCCCAACCAATTGGCTTACCCCAGGTTCCATCATGGTAACACCAAACAATCTGTCCATTCTAGTGATAGTTATTATGTTATGGGTAATCACGATAAATCTTGTTGAGGTTTCTTTAGTCATAAAATCTAGTATATCACAGTATTTTTCAATGTTTGCATCATCCAAGGGCGCATCAACCTCATCCATTAAGCAAATAGGACTTGGATTTGATAAAAATACAGCAAAAATTAACGCTAAAGCTGTTAACGTTTGTTCACCACCTGAAAGAAGTGAAATTGTTGTAACTTTTTTTCCTGGTGGTTGACACATTATTTCTAAACCGGCCTCTAAAGGATCTGTGCTATCTACCAAGGCAAGTTCCGCTTTCCCACCTTGAAAAAGTCTTGTGAAGAGTGTTTGAAATGTTTTGTTAACTTCATTAAAAGCCTCAATCAATTTTTGTCTTCCATCTTGATTGATACTTTTAACCGCAGTATTTAACTTCTCAATAGCTTCAAGAACATCATTTCTCTCCGACAGTATAGTTTCCAGCTCATCACTGATCTCTTTGGCGTCTTGCTCAGCTCGTAAATTTACAGACCCAAGATTATCTCTAAATCTGATCTGTCTTTCTAACCTAGCCTCTATTTCTGGTTGAGAAAAATCCTTCATTTGATCATTTGAAAACTCATCCTGAAATTTTTCAAAATTTAAATTATATTCATTCTTTATTCTACCTTCCAGCTCAGCCAAATTTTCAGCCAAACTTTCTTTTTTGGTGTTAAATCTTACTTGATTTTCTTTTTCAACTCCAAGCTCCGTAATAAGTTCCCTATTTTTAATTTGCAACTTTCTCAGGTTCCCCTCGAAGGAGGCTAACTTATCTCGGGCATCTACAAGCTCTGTACTGGTGGCCTCCACCCTTTTATCAAGAACCTCTTTTTTATTTACTAAATTTCCTGGAAGTGACGAGGTTTTTTTTATCTCTGACTTGATTTTTTCTATTCTGGCTTGAATACCTGATCTTCTTTCAACAGCAATTTCTGACTGAGCCGTCCATTTAGATAGATTTAGTTCCAGTTCTTCTTTTCTATCTCTTAAAGAGTTTTTATGATCTGTAAGCTTATCAAAATTTGCTCTTTCATTTCTTAAATCTTCTCTTTGCTTGTCAAGGTCCTCTAGATTATTAACAAGCGATAGGTGCTCTTTTTCGTTACTCTCTGAGACATTAAGATTTTCTTTATCGGTATCAAGCTCTTGATATATCTTAAGCTGCGCGCTCTCTTCTTTTATTTTCTTTTCGAGTGATATAATATTGTCACTAGCGATAGTACGCTGATTTTTAAGCCTTGCTATTTCACCTTCGAGGGCCTGCAGATCAGACCCGGTTTTAGATAGGTTTGATCTCTCTATCTCCATATCTCCAAATAAAGAACTTGCTTTTTCCAGGACAACTTTTTTATTTTGCAAAGCCTCTATCTGGATATCTATTTCATTGAGGCTCTCTTGTATTTCGACTACTTTTTTTTGGTTTCTTATCCTTAAGGCATTTTTTGAAATTTCTCCCGTTGTATACCTTATAAATCCATCCCATCGCCACAGATCTCCTTCCTTAGTAATCAGTTGCTGGCCGGGAAGGAGCTTCTTACTCAAGTTATCACCTTCTTCCGTGGTTCTAACTAAACCAACGTGCTCAAGCAGATAGTTTAAAACATCAGCACCTTTAATGTGTGAAGACAGGGGGGGCAATCTTGGAAAATTTTTAACTATTTTATTATCGACTTGACTATCAACAACCTTTTGCCAACCAGAACCTCTAATTTTTGAAATTTTTGGGTATTCCAACTCTGAAAAAAATAGTGCATCTAAGCAACGTTCATATCCATTTTCGATTTCCAGCTCATCAAAAACAGTTTCCTGATCACTTTTCTTATCTAAAAGACTTTTTGATGCCTCGAGCTCAGACAAGCTTACTGCCTTCTTTGCATTAAGCTTATTAATTTCGTTATCAACAAAACCAATCTCGTCTTGATTTTTCTGAAAATCTTTTTCCTTTTGAGAAAGATTATGAGACTCGATTTGGTGTTCTCTATTTAGAGTCTCTTGTTCCGTTAACAAATCCTCAAGCTTCCTCTGTTCGTCCCGTTCAGCACTCTTTAATTTTTCAAGTGAGCCATTGAGCTTTTCTAGGCTTCGACTCAAGTTTGAAATATTGGAGAGATGATCTTCTCTCCTTTTTTCATTGAGAATTTTTTCGGCTTTCAAGTCGTTCAATCGATCTTGGATAGAATTATAACTATTGTCTACTGCCTCCATCCGTTTGGTGTTTTGTTCAATTGTTTCCTTTTGATTTTCAATTTTTTTATCAATGTCACAAAGTTTTTCATTTACTTCTTGCAGTAACGTATTTTGATCTGCCATATTATTTTGTGCATCTGCCATCAGCTGATCTTCTCTTTGTAAGTCAGCATCGCTTTGCGTCAATTGAGTTTTTAATTCATTAGCTTGTCTTTCTGACAAGTTAATTTCGTTCAATACAACTTGTCTTTCTAATAAAGTTTTTTGGTGTACTTCTGATTTTTCCTCAACGTCATTTTTTTTTGATGAAATATTTTCATTTTCAACCTCGATTTTTTCTTCCAGTTCACTGTTTTCACTCTCGAGGGTGGAGGATAATTTTAAATTCTCTGTCAATGATATATCGACGGAGTTAATATCAGATCTCAAGCTCAAATATTGTTTTAGCAGCAACAGGCCTTTAAGCGTTCTAATTTCTTTAGATAATTTTGCATACCTTTCTGCTTCTCTAGCTTGCTTTTCGATGGTCTTCAATTGCATCTCAAGTTGAGAAATTAAATCTTGAAGCCTTTCCAGATTTCTCTCTGCACCATTGAGTTTCAATTGGGCTTCATGGCGACGATGGTACAGTCCAGAGATTCCTGCTGCTTCTTCTAGAATTTTTTTTCTATCTTTAGGCTTCATATTTAAAAGCTCTGCAATCTGCCCCTGTTTTATAAGACTTGAAGAGTTAGAACCTGATGAAAAATCTGCAAATAGCGTCTGCACATCGCGTGCTCTTAATTCTTTTCCATTTAGCTTGTAAGATGAACCTATCTCTCTCGTAATCTTTCTCGATATCTCCAGTTCTTTATGCCTGTTAAATTCACTAGACGCTCGTTGCTGTGAATTATCAATTTCTACTGTAACTTCAGCAAAGCTCCTTGGTGCTCTTCCTTCTACTCCCGCGAATATAACATCTTCCATTCCAGACGCTCTCATGGAGGATGGTCTACTCTCACCCATCAACCATTGAAATGCATCTATAATATTAGATTTGCCACAACCATTAGGCCCCACTATTCCAGTCAGACCGGGCAATATTTCTACCTCCGTAGAATCTACGAAACTTTTGAATCCTAGAAGTCGAAGTTTTGTAATCTCCAAAAAAACTCTTCCTTTTTATTTGAAAATTTTGATTATCACCCTTATAACCTTCAGTAATAAATAAATCACTATAAAAAACACACCCTCTTTTTGCAATATAAGAGCAAAATTCACCTTGAACGTGGACGGAACGCAGCATGATGAAAACTACTACAATAGTCGGGATTTCTGGCTCACTCAGAAAAGCGTCCTCTAACACTAAATTACTAAAATACACTGAAAAGAAACTCAAAATGATAAATACTGGAGTTCATTTTTCGCTCGGAAGTATCAATCTTCCCCTTTATAACGACGATCTAGAAAAAGAGCAGGGTGTACCAAAGAGCGTTACAGAACTCGGAGATCTTCTTGGCAGGGCTTCAGGAATAATAATATCAACACCGGAATACAATAAAGGCATTTCCGGCGCACTAAAAAATTGCTTTGATTGGATGTCTAGATTAAAGCCTAATCCCTTCACGTCAAAAACCATAGCAATACTGTCTGCTACCGACGGGCGATCCGGGGGAGAAAGGTGTCAATACATACTCAGACTGAGCCTTACTCCGTTTGACTGTAACATAATACAAAGCCCTGAAGTTTTAATTGGTCACTCAAGCAGTGCCTTTAATGAGGTTGGAGACCTAACTGATGCAAAATCTAATAAATTACTTGATAAATTGTTAGAAAAGTTTCTTGCCCAATCTTCGGCACAGCACATATAGAATTCGACTCAATAATCTCATCTTGGTCAAATCAAATGCTTACACAACAAGATATTCGAAAGAGTTTAAACAAATTTAAAGTAATTGAGGATACCGTTGATATTGCGAGATCACGGGTTGCTAAAAACTTTTTCCAGACAAATGACCTTGAATTAAAATTGGGTGCACCCCTGCCAAAGTATTGGCATTGGTTTTTTTGTTGGGAAACTGCTGAAGATCAACTTCTAGGTTTAGATGGACATATTAAACCTGGAAACAACATAATTCCAGATACTGGTTTCCCAAGAAGAATGTGGGGCGGCAGTGAAATTAATTTTTTTGAACCACTAACGATCGGAATGGAAATAACAAGAATTATTACTCTTGAAAGTATAAATTATAAAAGGGGCAATTCAGGTGAATTCTGTATAATTGAATTGAAGAATGAATTGAAACATCATGAGAAAACACTTTTGATCGAACGGCAAAACCTAATATATTTACCTATCCGTAAAGCCTTTGATAAGGGGGCGTCCCAGCCCCATAATAATCTTTCTAAAAATTTTTTGGCTAGACGTTATACCGAAAATCAACTTTTTAAATATTCTGCTTTAACTATGAATAGTCATCGAATTCACTATGATTTGGATTATTGCAAAAATGTCGAACACTACCCTTCATTAGTCGTACATGGTCCGTTACTAGCTCAAAATTTAATTGACGCTGCGAACCAGAAGCTTGAAGGAGAGTTACGCTTTTTCAAATATAGAGCACTAAACCCTGTATTCGTCTCAGATGAATTTACGATTAACTTTTCAGACAATGGAGAGTTTTGGATTATGGATAAGTCTGGAGTTTTGTCTATGTCTGCAGTGGCATCATAATTGACTAGTCAAAACGCTAGATTAGGCATAATGCTTATGCTAACTGCTACTTTAGTTTTTGCTACACAAGATGGCCTCTCAAGATATCTAGCTGAAAAATATTCTGTAACATTGACAATTATACTAAGATTCTGGGCCTTGGCTGGAGGAATTCTTTTATACTTTTTTTTGTTTAAGCAATCGCGCTCCCTTTTATTAAGCAAAAGACCTTTTCTGCAAATTTTAAGAAGTTGTATTTTAGTAGCCGAAATATTTGTCACCGTTTACTCATTCACAATAGTTGGCCTAGTGACTACGTCTGCAATTTTTTCTAGCTATCCTTTGTTAGTTGTAATCTTCTCATATTTTATTTTAAAAGAAGAGGTCACTAAGCTGAAACTAGCTATGGTATTGGTAGGATTTTTAGGCGTACTGATCATAGTTAGACCCAGCGGTGAAGTGTTTCAAGCGCACTCAATTATTCCATTGATTGGAGCCGTTTTATTTGCTCTTTATGGTGCGTTGACTAGGATGGCAAGTTTTAGTGACAGTAGTTATACAAGTTTAATTTGGACAGGATTGATAGGAGCTTTTTTCTTGACATTTTTAGCTCCTTTTTATCTTCTGCCTATTGAAAGATCGGATATTTTTCTGATGTTAATATTATGTATTTTGGGTATCGTCGGTCATTTCATGCTTATCAAAGCATTTGAGATTGCGGAGGCTACAGTTATTCAACCTTTTGCCTACTTCCACCTAGTATTTGCTGGCATAATTGGAGTTATAGTATTTAATGAAAGTTTAACTTGGCCTATAGTCATAGGCTCTTCAATAGTTATAATTGCTGGTATTTCCTCATACACTCTAGACAACATTACCAAAAATATTACAGACACAAAATTCAAGCAATAAGATATCTTTTTTGATAAAAACATCACTTTGGTAATTTAAAAAAGATGGCCGAAATATTCTCTGGCTAAGTTTGGTTTTTCAATTGATCCGGAGATTTTGCTATCGTAAACCCAAATTGCTTCCAAGACGCGCTTTATGTAATTTCTTGTTTCTGGAAATGGTATCAATTCAATCCACACTAGCGGATCAATACCCTTTTTTCTTGGATCTCCCATATTAGATAACCATTTTTTTAAATTTGCTGGACCAGCATTATATGCTGCTAAGGTAAGAACTTTACTACCCTTATATCTTTTTAATAGGTACTTTAGGTAATGTGACCCTAAGCGAATATTATAGTTTTCATCAGTAATCAGTTTTGACTTTTCATATTTAATCTTTAATTTTCCAGCTACTTCTTTTGCCGTGTTGGGCATTAGTTGCATTAATCCGAGTGCTCCTGTTCTTGACTTTGCAGCTCTAAAAAACTCACTTTCTTGTCTAATCACTGATAAAACTAGAGACTTATCAACATTCTGATCAAAAACAAAATCTTTACCAATAGGAAACAACTCACTGTATAAAGGATGTCCCTTTTGGGTTGATTTCTTCGCCACCGTCAATGAGCCTTTTATAAATCCAGCGTTATAGAGTATGTCGCAAAGTTTGTACCTTTCAGGTTCTGATAAGTCTTTAGCTAAATACCCGAATATATAATCAGATAATACACCTCTTTCTGCAAAGTAAAGAGCAGCTGCTACCTCAACTAAGTCTCTTTGATTATCTATTTTAAAATCTTTTATGTTAGTTTTTTCAATATAACGGGGGTTAGGCTTCATCTTCAATCTTTCGAGAGATAGCTGACCATAAAAGGTATAGTCAAAGTTCGCCGATAACGTAAAAAATTCCCTAGCACTCTTTTTGTCTCCTAATTGAATCAGAGTTCTTCCAAGCCAGTAACCAATCCTTGCACCAGCAATATCAAGTGAAATTATACTATTATGAAAACCAATTTCGTCCAGCTGATCGGATTTTTCTTCCCACTCTTTAAGTAATGCTAAGAAATTTAAAAAATGGTCCTTCGCTAATTTAGGGTCATTGAAAAACTCTAAAGCAATAAACCCTGCTAACCATTCAAGATAAAGATAATCGCTTAAAGAATTAGGATAGTCTGCAAAGTTATATTTAGTATTTGCTATTTCATAAGCTCTGTTAGCATAGCCTCCTCTTAGAGCTCTCAAAGAGTAGATTTGCTTAATTTGAAGCCATCTTTCGTCTTCCAGAGTATCAAAATGCTTTGATGAATATTCCCTGATTAGCTTTTGAGCTAAATCAAATTGACCAGATCTTCTCAATACGGAGATATAATCATATGTGACGCCAGCATCATTATAGTATCTCTCTTTATTTGTAATGTTTTTTGATAGTTTTTTAGTCTCTTTAAACTTCTTTATATCCTTTAGATCTTTCAAGTTTTTTCCGTCTAAAAAATCTGAAATTCTATTTAACTCATTTAAATTGGATGTTTTCTTAAAGTGATTAAATCTTAAAGTAGCCATGTCAGCTAATTTTTTTTTATAATTAGTTTTGACATAATCCCACTGTTCATCAGTTACAGTTTGCCTGACAACTAACTTTTCCAAAACCGCATCGAATAGGTTTTTTGTGGTATTTTTACTTAGTATCTTTAAAAAAAATATCGAGCCGTTGGCTGTCTGGGGTAGGCACTCATCCTCATACAAAATATGTGAAACTTTTTTCAGCTTTTCACAAACTGCACGTAATTTAAAAAATGCCTCAATGTCTTCTTTTTTTACACTTTCATCAATAGAAAGCTCTCCATATTTTTTCAGTAAACGCGTTTGTGGCCAATGTTCATAATATTTCAAAAATTCTGTATATTCAGTAAAACTTCCTTCTCCTTCACGTAATTTCAGCCATTTTATTAATGCAAGTAGGTTTTTATTTTTAGTATTTTTTATTTCATCGGTCGCTTCTTCAAACATACCTGCATCGGAATACTTAAGTGCTTCCACTAAAATTTCCACATCCCCTTTATTCACATAATCTTCCAAATCGTGGGCCATACTTACCTTTAAAAAAGCAAGCGTTATAACCAGACCTAATAAAAATGAATTTTTCATAATCGAATTTTACCTAGATGCATTTTATTCTTATGATATGAATGTCGAGTTTTTAAAATTAGATATTTCTAGTGCAAGATTATGAATCTTGCAGATTTTTCTTTCCACTATATTATGTTAAAATCTTAAATATTGAAAAGGTTAAAATAATGTTTAAAGGTTCTATCCCTGCGCTGATAACTCCGTTCAAAAACGGGGAAATAGATTTTTCTGCTCTTGAAGAATTAGTTGAGTGGCATATCAGTGAAGGAAGTTCTGCAATTGTGGCCGTTGGAACAACCGGTGAATCCCCAACACTAAGTCATCAAGAACATAAGGATGTTGTAGAAGCAATAATAAACTGTTCAAAAAAGAGGATACCAATAATAGCTGGTGCGGGTTCAAATAGTACCACCGAGTCAATAGAACTGATGGAGTTTTCTGAAAAAGTAGGAGCTGACGCTGCCTTGGTTGTTACTCCATACTACAACAAGCCAAATCAAAAAGGCCTTCTCAATCATTACACAACACTTCATGATAACTCGAACTTGCCCATTATAATTTATAATATCCCAGGTCGATCAATAATCGATATGGACCCTCATACGATGGGTCAATTGTCTAAATTACCCAGAATTATTGGGGTAAAAGATGCAACTGGTGATGTGTCCAGAGTTTCTGATACTAGAGAGACGTGTGGAAAGGATTTTATCCAGTTATCTGGTGAAGACGCAACCGCGTTAGGATTTAATGCGCACGGTGGTGTGGGTTGTATCTCAGTTATTGCAAATATTGCTCCAAAACTTTCAGCACTTTTTCAAAATGCAATGATTGCTGGAGATTATAGCAAAGCACTTGAGTACCAAGACAAACTGCTTCCGCTTCATCGTGCCGCTTTTGCAGAGCCAAGCCCAGGACCTACTAAATACGCTATGAGTCTACTTAAAAAATGTAAAAATGAAGTGAGAGCTCCACTTTGCACTATTTCTACTGAGACCGAGAGACAGATGAAATCAGCCATGCGTACTGCTGGTTTAATAACTGCTTCTGATGAGTAAAAAAAAAATATCATCGAAAACACTCGCCGAAAACCGTAAAGCTAGATACAATTATGAGATTGGCGAAACCCTTGAATGTGGCGTGGTTTTGCTAGGGTCAGAAGTCAAATCATTGAGAAATAGTGGCGGACTCATTGCCGAAAGCTATGCTAGCATAGAGGAAAGCGAGTTATGGCTAATTAATTGTTATATACCCCTCCACATCAATTCAAAAACATTTGGTCATGAAGAGAGAAGAAAACGCAAACTGCTCATCAATAAAAAGGAACTAAAAAAGCTGTGGGTGAATTTAAGTAGGGAAAGGATGACACTTGTTCCTCTTAAGCTTTACTTAAATGAAAAGGGAAAAGTTAAACTTTTAATTGGTGTAGCGAAAGGAAAAAAAGTGGTCGACAAGAGACAAACCGAGAAAAAAAGAGACTGGCAAAGAGAAAAATCAAGGCTGTTAAAACAAAGCTAATATCACACATTTATTTGACGAGCTGACAAAATTATTCTTCTAAAGGGTATCAGAAATAATGACGCAAGAAATATTTTCACCATGAAGTCAGCTATGGCCATACTTATCCAAAAGGGTGTGTCTATGGGAAAAAAGTTCAACAGAGCTGATACCTCATTTGCCCAAGCTACATCATTTTGCGGCTCAATGAATACAAATGTTAACGAGAAAGCAACGGAGAAGAATATGAACGTGTCAAGAGCTGATCCGATTGTCGATGAAACCAAAGGGGGCACCCACCATTTTAATTTTCTAAAAAAATGGAAAATATAGGTGTCACTAAGATGTGCTATCAAGAACGCAAGTCCAGATCCTATAGCAATTCTCAAAGTAACCAAAGGACCGAACTCACCTTCAATCTGAGAACCAATTAAGGAGCAAAAAACTCCTACTACAAAACCCCAAAGTATTACCTTTCTTGCTCTCTTTGGACCCTCTAATTTGTTTACCACATCATTAATCAAGAACGCTATTGGATATGTAAACGCTCCGTAAGTTAAGAAGGCCCCTAGATAAAACTGGACCAAAACATTAGAGAGAATAACTACCGCAGCCATCATGATAATAGCTATAAACATGGTCTTGTTGTCTGTTAACCGCTGTTCCATTTTTTCTCAACACCTTCCCAAATCATGCTTGCGTAATTCTTATTTTCGAAACGCTCTAGCTCTTGTAAGCCCGTAGGTGAAGTCACATTTATTTCTGTTAAATGCTGACCAATTACATCTATACCTACGAAAAATAAATTTTTTTTCTTCAATACGGGTGACAATCTTTTACATATTTCGATGTCTCTTTCCGTCAAGTCTGACTTAGTAGGGGTACCTCCAACATGCATATTCGAGCGAATGTCATCGTGAGGTGGAATACGATTTATCGCACCAATTGGCTCTCCATCAACCAAGATAATTCTCTTATCTCCGTTAGACACATCTGGTAAAAATTGCTGTACAATAATTGGCTCTCTTGAGTTATTTACAAATGTTTCAAAAAAAACATTTAAGTTTTTGTCTCCCTCAACCAATCTGAATACACCTGTCCCCCCATTTCCATAAAGAGGCTTAAGGATGATATCTTTGTA
Organism: Alphaproteobacteria bacterium; assembly: GCA_003331935.1. Classification (GTDB taxonomy): domain Bacteria; phylum Pseudomonadota; class Alphaproteobacteria; order Rhodobacterales; family Rhodobacteraceae; genus CACIJG01. Next base: position 32,761 of record QOQE01000006.1, read on the forward strand.
TCTTTTCCGAAATTCAATAATCGACTGTAGGCTTCTGGTAATCACAGTTGGAGGCATCAAATCTAAAAAATCAAGGACTAATAACTTCTCTGGAGAGTTCCTGACCCAGTATGGGTCATTAAAAACTAGTGTTTGGCCTTTAAGTCTTTCAAGTAAAAAAGTCGTTGTAATGTAAAGCATGTCAAAGGGAGGGTCTTGTCTAAGGAAAACGACATCTACATCTTCTGATAAATCTATTTTTTTTTCTTTTTCAAGTGAAATGACTGGGGTTCTTTCTCTCTCTATATGAACTTTCTGGCCATGCGCAATAATATTTCCAGTTTCATATACTAAGCTTTCAGGATTAAAATAATATATTTCGTGACCCCTTTTTTGGCCTTCCTCAGCCAATCTAAATGAAGTGTCGCCACTAATATCAACATCTAATATTGGGTCCATCTGAAATGCGATCTTGAGTTTCATAAATACATACCGATTAAAGTTAATTTTTGTCTTTAAATACCGTGAGAGCTTTTTTGTAGATAGTTTTTCTAGGAATTTTCAGCTGCTGCGCCAAAAGATCCACTGAACCTTTCATACTCATCGACTTTCTAAGTTTTTTAAGCTGTTCGTCTAAATTTTGCAAGTCAAAACCTCGAGCCTCATTTTTTCCGACTATTATCACAAACTCCCCTTTCGAAGATCTCATTCTTTTTAAGACTTTTGCACCTTCTTCTGCCTTAAATCTTGTTATTTCTTCATTAAATTTTGTGAGTTCCCTACAGATGCATATTTCAGTGGATGAACTGCAAGTTTCTGATAAAAGCTCCAACGTTTTTTGCATTCTCTTGCCACTCTCAAAGATAATTAAAGAAGCCTCAAGCTTCAAATAGGTTTCTAATAATTTTTTCTTCTTGCTTTTTGTATAGGGCAAAAACCCCAGAAAACTAAAAATATCGGTTGGCAACCCTGATACTGTTAGCGCTGCAATCACTGACGAGGGTCCTGGAAGGGTAAAAACTTCAAGGCCTTCTTCAATTACATTCTTTACCAACTTATAACCTGGATCCGAGATCAATGGTGTACCAGCGTCACTTACTAACGCCACGCTTTTTCCCTCTTTTATCAGATCTACTATTTTTTTTCTTGTATTCAATGAACTGTGATCGTGATATGAAATTATATTTTTCATCGATTTATCAATTTTCAATATTTTAAAGAGTGATTTCACGTTGCGCGTGTCTTCTCCAGCTACATAATCGGAATTACTCAACATGTGTAATGCTCTAAAGCTGATATCACTTAAACAACCTATTGGTAGTGAGACGATATGTAGGCCCGCCTTAATTTCTGGATATACAAATTCGTTCATACTTAAATTTTAAATTTTCTTATTTGATATAACTTCTAATTCTAAAGCTTTATGAGCAATGTAAATTTTTTTATAATTATCTCGTCTAGTGTAAATAATTATAATATTACTCTAGTTTATGCAGACAGCAAATAAGACCATAGATGAATTTGATAGTTATAGTAAAAAGTTGCATAAAGAACTATTCGACTTGGCTATTCCCTCTAACCCTGATTCAAAGACGAGAGCAAAAGTAACATCCATCCTTAAAGCTGCTAATGACCTTATGACTCGAATAGTTTTTGATTATCTGGACGAGCACCCCTTTTCAGGTAAAGAAGCAAAAAGCCTTTTTTGTAAAAAGACAGATGTATTAGTATCGAATGTATTTAGATTAGTTAGTGAAAGATTTCATCCGTTAACTAACCATTCCGAAAGTCTTAACTTATCGTTAGTCGCCATTGGAGGTTATGGAAGAGGTGAGATGGCTCCTTATTCTGACATAGATTTATTATTCCTATCTCCTCACCACCAGACAGGTTGGGCTAAGAGTGTAGTTGAGTCGATACTATATGTCCTTTGGGATTTAAAGTTCAAAGTAGGTCACTCATCTAGAACGATATCCGATTGTATACAATTAGCTTTTGATGACTTAACAATAAGAACATCAATGTTGGAAAAGAGATACTTATGCGGGAATAAAGAGTTATTTGAAGAATTAAGTACTACGCTTAAAAGAAAAGTTTTTTCCAAAAAAGCATCAAGTTTCGTAGAGGGAAAACTTTCAGAGAGAACAGAAAGACACCTTAAGCATGCTAATGCACGGTATATGCTGGAGCCTAATATTAAAGAAGGTAAAGGAGGCTTGCGAGATCTCCATACCTTGTATTGGATATCGAAGTATATTTATAAAACAGATGATATAGAGTCCCTTCTAGAAAAAAAAATTTTTAGAAAAAGCGAACTAGAAATATTTGCAGAAGCAGAAAACTTTCTTTGGTTCGTAAGGTGTAAGATCCACCAACTATCAGGTTACGCCAACGAAAAATTATATTTTAACATTCAAGCCGACCTAGCAAAAAGCCTAAACATTGAGGATGACAAATCAAGAAGAGGCGTAGAGATCTTTATGCAAAAATACTTTCTGCAGGCGAAAAATGTTGGAGACCTTACAAGAATATTCTTAACAGCAATTGAAGAAAATTACTTGACTAAAAAGAAAGGGTTTAAAAGAAACCTTTCAGAATTACTTGGGCTTTCTGGAATATCCATTAAGCCATTACAACCAGGATTAATAATCGAAAAAGGCAGGCTTGATATCAAAGATAAAAAATTCTTAACAGAAAAACCTATAAATATTTTAAAGCTATTTATTTGTGCCCTTGATTCTAAGATACTAATTCACCCGCAAGCATTACGTTTAGTTTCACAAAATTTAGGTTTGGTAGACTCAAAACTAAAGAATAGTTTTGAGGCTAATGACCTTTTCTTAAGCTTATTGATCGATTATGGTAACCCTGAGAGGGTTCTGAGAAGAATGAATGAGGTTGGCTTTCTAGGGGCCTTCATCCCTGAATTTGGCAGAATTGTAGCGTTAATGCAGTTTAACATGTATCACTGGTTCACGGTCGACGAACATACAATTCAATGCCTTAAAGTTCTATCAGAAATTGAAAAATTACCCGAAAACTATGGAACAGCAATCCAGGAAATATTTTTGAGGAAATCTCTTAATCGAAAAATCCTGTATCTTTCTATACTCTTTCACGATATTGGAAAAGGCCTTGAAAACGATCATTCTATTGAGGGTGAGAAAATTGCTACAAAGCTATGCAAAAGATTTACATTGAAGGATAGCGAACGAAACAAAATTTCTTGGCTAGTTAGAAATCATTTAATGATGTCTGATTTTGCTCAGAAAAGAGATTTATCAGACCAAAAAACAATCATCGATTTTCAAGAACATGTCCAGGATAGAGAAACACTAGACTTATTATTTATACTCACAGTTTGCGATATAAAAGGGGTATCTTCGGATGCATGGAATAACTGGAAAAGCTCTCTACTGGAGAGCCTTTACTTTCAAACACTCCAATTGGTTTCAACAGATGCTAAAGTTAAGACAAGATCAGAACGAATAGATTCAGCCAAAACAAAGCTAAAGGGGTATCTCAAAGAGTTTAAATACGATGCCATAGAGCAAGAAACTTCTCGTCATTTTGATGCTTACTGGTTAGTTTTAGATACTGAAACACAAATGCATATTGCTGAAATGATAAGTAGGCTTGACCAAGATCCATTGCAGGTAGAACCTTCATATGACAATGAACGAGATATAACAAAAATAATATTTGTCATGGAAGACCACCCAGGCATTTTTTCAAGATTAGCTGGAGCATTAGCAATTGCGTCGGCCAATGTTATTGATGCGAAAACTTTTACAACAAAAGATGGCATAGCAAATTTTATATTTTGGATACAAGATAATATTGGAAAAAAATACGATGAAAGAAAAACTAAAAAGTTGCTAGATACAGTCAAGAAAACTCTGTCCGGAGAAATCATTACAAAGTCGATTCTAGAGAAGCAAGACAAAATAAAAGACCGAGAAAAGTACTTTAATGTCCCCACAAAAATTTCCTTTGATAATAAAGGTTCACATAAACAAACCATAATTGAAGTTGATACACGAGATCGATTGGGCCTTCTTTATGACATAACAAACACTCTATTTCGAAATCAAATTACGATACGGTCTGCAGTAATCGCAACCTATGGCGAGCAAGCCGTAGATACTTTCTATGTAAACGATTTATTTGGAGAAAAAATAAACTCCTCACTAAAACTGGAGAAATTAAAGAAGGAACTTTTATTTTATCTCGAGAAACATTTTAATAAAGCCTTAAAAGTCTAATGGCTTCGCGGAACTCTCTCATTAACAACTTTTCAATTGTTAGTCTTTGGACGCTATTTAGCCGGATATTAGGTTTTTTACGTGATATTTTTTTAGCACTTTATCTAGGTTCAGGCCCGATTGCACAGGCTTTCTTACTTGCCTTCACTCTTCCGAATATGCTCAGGCGAATATTTGCCGAAGGCTCATTTAATAAAGTGTTTATACCAATATTTGTTGGTATAAAAGGAACCAAGAAAAATGCGAACGAACTTGTTACAATCGTTTTTCTTTCTCTATTTATCATCTTAGGTTTGATTTCAATTCTGGGTGTCATTTTTATGCCTGCTTTAATAAAAGCACTAGCATTTGGTTTTTTAAAGGACGAAAGATTTCAGCTGGCAGTATTATATGGTAGGATTTTATTTCCATACATTCTTCTGATCTCATTGGTGCAGTTGTTCAACTCAGTACTGAATGCTCTTAACCTTTATCATGTAAGTACGGCGACACAAGGTATTCTAAACTTATTTCTTATAGGTTCTCTAATTTTTTCTGCCTTATCCTCTGGTGACTTTGGGGTTAACCTTTGCATAGCAGTATTAGTTTCTGGTTTGGTAAATTTAGTATTAGTTTTTAGAGCATGTAAGTTGAATGGAATTTCTCTTACTTCAGTGAATTTATCTGGATTCAATCCAAATGTAGGCCTAGCAAAAGAACTATGTTTAAAATCAATACCCATTAGTTTAGCAAGTGGCGTATCACAAATAAATCTTGTGGTGGGCAGGCAAATATCATCACTTTTTGATGGGGCTATTGTATGGCTTATTTATGCGGACAGGCTTGCACAGCTCCCAATTGCACTTATTGGAGTTGCTTTAAATGTTGTCACTCTACCAAGGCTTAGTTCACTTAAAAAAAGTGGTCGATTAGCTGAAGGTAATTCCTACCTAAACCAGTCCATGCAAATATCCCTTATTTTTGCTCTTCCTGCGTCTGTGGGATTAATATATCTAAATTCTGAAATTATCTCGTCTCTCTTTCAAAGAGGGAATTTTTTAATGAATGATGTTGTTCAAACCAGTAAAGCTTTGTCCATTTACAGCGTTAGCATAATACCAATAAGCTTACAAATATTATTACTTAACTTCTACTTTGCAGAGAAAAATATTAGAATACCTTTTTACTATTCTCTTGCATCTGTTTTCTTAAACGTGAGCCTTGCTTATTGCCTTTTAGGCATGTTTGAATTTCTAGCGCCTCCCATAGCATATGCAATCACAAATTGGCTAGTTTTCGTCTCTCTCGTCTACCACACATACAAATTTGGTTTTTATTTTAACAAAGCTTTTAAAACCGCATTGCCTAAGATCGTTCTCAGTAGCTGTATAATGCTCATTTGTTTAATATTTATAAAGACTATTACACTTGAATATTTCTCTTATAGAAACCTGACTACCCTATGGTTAGGTGCAGTCATAATGATATCAGGAATTAGTTATTTTGCATGCCTCAAATTTTTGGGTATATTAAATAAAAATTTTCGGATCAATAAATTCAATAATTGATTAAATAGGCACGTTTTAATGGCAAAAAAATTAGTTTTTTCAGGTGTTCAGCCTACGGGAAATCTTCACTTAGGAAATTATCTAGGTGCCGTTAAGCGATTTGTTGAGCTTCAAGATGCAGATGCAATGTGCATTTATTGTCTAGTAGATCTGCACGCAATAACAAACTGGCAAAACCCAAAAGAATTGCGACAAAATACTATAGAAGTAACCGCTGCTTTTTTAGCGTGTGGCCTTCGAAAGGAGCATTCGATTATATTTAATCAAAGTCAGGTCACCGCACATACAGAGCTTGCGTGGATATTTAATTGCGTTGCAAGAATTGGGTGGCTGAACCGTATGACTCAATTTAAAGAGAAGGCTGGTAAGAATAGGGAGAACGCTTCCCTTGGTCTTTATTGTTACCCTACTCTCATGGCAGCAGACATTCTTGCATACCATGCAACTCACGTACCTGTAGGTGAAGACCAAAAACAACATCTTGAGTTGACCCGCGATATAGCTGCTAAGTTTAATAATGACTTCAACGCTCCTGATTTTTTTCCAGTGCCGGAACCAATCATAGAGGGAACCGCAACAAGAATAATGTCGTTGAGAGATGGCACGAAGAAAATGTCTAAGTCAGAGACTTCAGACATGTCTCGCATAAACCTTACCGATGATAATGATTCAATAAGAAAAAAAATTCAAAAGGCAAAAACAGATCCATTTGAGATACCAAGTGAAAAAGAAGAACTAGTTGATCGTCCAGAAGCAGAGAATTTGCTTGGGATTTATGCAACCTTAGCTAATCAATCCATCGAACAAACATTAGAGCAGTTTTCAGGATCAGATTTTAAAAAATTAAAGGGTGCGCTCTCAGATTTACTTATTTCGGAGCTCGAACCTATAAATAAAGAAATAAAAAAGCTGTTGGATCAGGAGGCATATATCGTTGAAATTTTGAGAGAGGGGTCAGAAAGAGCTGATCAAATTTCTCGGCCGATATTAGAAGAGGCACGTCAACTAGTCGGCTTCCTGAAATAAAAACCTAAGAATTCTTAACTTTTTAGGTTAAAATAGCTATATAATTTTAATGATAGAGGACACGTGAGAAAGTTTTTAGTTATAATGGATAATAGTCCAGAGTTCTTAAATGCACTTCACTACGCAGCAACCAGAGCAGCGAAAACTGGTGGCGGCGTCGAAGTGCTCGCAATTATTACACCTCAAGATCAAACACACTGGCTCGGCGTTGCAGAGAAAATGAGAGAAGAGGCAAGAGAAACAATTGAGGAAAATTTCAAGATCTATTCAAGTTGGATGAAAGAAGAACTAAAGTTGGAAGCTGAATTAGTTATCCGAGAAGGTGAAAAAGCTACCGAGGTACTAAATCAAATCTCAGAGGATAAAGAAGTTGGAGTGCTTGTTTTGGGGGCAAACAATTCGAGTGAAGGTCCCGGACCACTAGTTAGCCAATTAGTCTCAAGGGATGGCGGCAACTTACCTATACCGGTGACTATTGTGCCCGGTTCAATGACAAAAGAACGAATTGAAGCTGTATCTTAACCTTGAAAAATGCTAGATTAGTGATTAATTAAGGAAACGGATGAAAATCGGAGAAAATTTATGTTTATTCAAACAGAAGAGACACCCAACCCGGCAACACTAAAGTTTTTACCTGGTCAAACTATTTTGGATACAGGAACTGCTAATTTTAGCGAGGGTGACGATGTCGAGGGCTCACCCCTAGCAAAGAAGCTTTTTGATGTGGAAGGTGTAACAGGTGTCTTCTTGGGAAGCGATTTTATAACAATTACTAAGAACGAAGATTTCTTATGGGAACATATAAAGCCTGCTTTACTAGGGACAATTATGGACTTTCTCCAGTCTGGGGAAGAAATTTTGAATGAGAGCTCTAGAGACCCGTCACACGAAATCCATGATGGACCTGATACCGAAATAGTAAAAAAAATAACAGACCTGTTAGACACAAGAGTTCGGCCAGCAGTTGCTCAAGATGGTGGAGATATAACATTCCAAAGTTTTGAGGAAGGAATAGTATACTTGCATATGCAAGGAGCTTGCGCTGGCTGTCCTTCATCAACTATGACATTAAAAATGGGTATTGAAAATCTACTCAAGCACTATATTCCCGAAGTAACCGAGGTTAGACCAGTAGCTTGATAAACAACTTGAATACGCTAGCTATTGACCTTACAGCCTCAGATATACAATTAGGGCTCGATATTGATGGCGTGTTTTCTGTCTATAAAAATGTTGCCCAACCAAATTTTGATAAAATTTTTTTTTTCTCTCAGATTTCCTTCGCAAGAATAACCTAGAAATAAACAAAATTGATAGGATAGCCGTTTGCACTGGGCCTGGAAACTTTAATGGCATTAGAGCGTCAATATCTGCCATGAAGGGTGTCTGCTCTTCTTTACCTATTCAACTAATAGGTATAAATAAATTTCAAACTCTCTCAAAAATAAATGAGCTGACATTAATTTCTCTTAAATATAGAGATAACAAAATCTACTGGTGCATATTAAAAAATAAAGAACCTATTTTTATGTCCTCTTCAGAAATAAAAGATATTAAAATCTCTGATGATTATACTGACTTAATCGTCATTGGATATAGAGCGGAAGAAATAGCAGCAAATATTAAAGTCAAAAAATTTATAGAGAAAGACGAAGCATCTATCAAAGACTTGCTTGAATACTCCAGAAAAATAAAGTCACTAGATAAATTTCTACCAAAACCCTTATACCTGTCACCAGGCCAATCTTTATTCTCCAAATACCAAGGACCGAATTTACTAGATAATCCATTAGATGTCCGCTGAAGAATATTTTAATCTGTATAAAAAGTGCGTAGACGTTCAGTCAATACAGTTCACACTAGAAGATTTTAAGAGATTTACCCAGTCTTCAAATATCAAGATTATAAAAAACAGAAACTGCATAGCGATTCTGGGTCTCACAGATAGTGAGATAGAGATATACTTTATTGGTGTTGAGGAAAAATTTAGAGGCAAGGGATTAGGTAAAGAGCTGTTGAAAAATGTCATTAGCTTTTCCAAAGATTATAGAGCTTGCACGATAATTCTTGAAGTAGGCGTTAATAACAAGCCAGCAAAAAATATCTATCGTTCATTTAATTTTAAGGAATGTGGCGTTCGCAAGAACTATTACAGGATCAGGCCAGGTTTTAGACAAGACGCATTAATAATGAGACTAAGTTTAGAAACTTAGCCCTCTTTGCTATACGGAACACCTATAGCTCCTGGAGCCTTTGCTTTCCCGATAAATCCCGCCAGCAATACTACCGTGAGAACATAGGGTAACGCTTGCATTATTTGCACAGGGACTTCTCCTATCCAGAGTAACTCTACGCCCTCTAGCCTCACCCCCAAAGCCTCTAAAAATCCAAATAAAAGGCATGCAAACAAAGTAGGTATTGGGTTCCATTTACCAAATATCATCGCTGCTAGAGCGATATAACCTTTGCCAGCAGACATCTCTCTTCCAAATCCTGCACCATGAGCAATCGACAAATAGGCCCCTGCAAGTCCACAAAGCATTCCAGCAATCAAGATAGATTGATATCTCATTTTAAATACAGAAATGCCAGCGGTATCAACTGCTTCAGGTTTCTCCCCTACGGCCCTTAGTCTAAGACCAAATCTTGTTTTGAAAATAACATAGTAAGTAAAAAAAACTGCCAAAATGGATAAATAAACCAATAAGTTATGACCTGAAATTACTTCAGCAAATAAATCTCCAAGAACGGGAACGAAACTTATCTGGTCAAGAAAAGGAAACTCAATAGGCATAAACCGTTGCTCTGCTCCTAGAGGTGGAGTTTGACCACCTCTAGAAAACAGTGCAATTCCTAGAGTAATGGTCAAACCTGATGCTAATATATTTATTGCTAACCCACTTATAACTTGGTCACCTTTATTTGTAATACATGCGAACCCGTGTATCAAAGACGCACTACAGGAAGCTAAAATAGCAGCGAATAATCCTAAAATTGGAGAACCTGTTAAGAATGTTGCTGTGGCAGCTACAAAAGCGGATAAAAGCATTTTTCCCTCTAAGCCAATATCAATGATGCCACTTCTCTCGGAAAAAATACCAGCCATTGCACAAAATATAAGTGGCGTTGAAATCCTTATAGTTGAGTCAAGTAAGGAAATTATAGGTTGCAAGCTTTCAAGCATTATTATAATTCCCATAATATTTTATATAAATATTCTCAACCAAAGGATTCAACATATAGGCTAGCGCTCCTGAAAAAAGTATTATTAAACCTTGAATGAGCAGCACCATTTCCCTTGTTATTGACGAGAACTCAAAATCTAATTCCGTTCCACCTTGATATAAGGCTCCAAATAAAAGACTAGCCAAAAAAATACCAAAAGGATGATTTCTTCCCATTAATGCAACTGCTATCCCAGTAAAACCATATCCAGCCGTAAAGCCCAAAAGAAGCTTATTATGCACCCCTAAAAGCTCATTAATTGCAACCAGCCCTGCAAGACCCCCAGAAATAGCCATCACAATGATAATTGTATATGACACTTTAATTCCAGCATATATGGCAGCTGTTTCTGAGTGACCTAGAGATCTTACTTCATAACCAAACTTTGTTCTCCAAACTAAAAACCAAAAGCCTACTGAGACAATCAAAGCGATTCCAAATGAGAGATTCAGAGGAGACATAGCCATGTTTAATCCAAGATATTTTGCCAACATATGTATTTGAACTAGACCCACGCCAGACGCAAAGTCTCTCGTCTCGGGAGACATCTGTCCAGGTTCTATAATCACATTAACTAATAAATATACCATTAGAGCGGCTGCAATAAAGTTGAACATTATTGTTGTTATAACAATGTGGCTTCCTCTTTTTGCTTGAAGATATCCTGGGATTATACCCCAAACAGCACCAAAAATTACTGATCCCAAAATAGCTAGTATTGTAACCAAAAAGCCTGCAAGATACTGATCAAAAATCAAGCACGTAAGGCCCACCCCTAGCCCACCTATGTATGCCTGTCCTTCTCCTCCGATATTAAAGAGTCGAGCATGAAACGCTAGCGCAACGGCTAACCCAGTAAAAATGAAATTTGTCGTGTAATACAGCGTGTACCCTATAGCTCCAGGATAATAAAAAGCACCTTTTATCATTACGGAGATTGCTTTAAAAGGGTTCTCCCCAATAAAAAAAATAAACAGTCCAGACACGCAAAAAGCGAGTAATAAATTAAGTAGAGGTATCACGCCTACTGAGAGCCATTTAGGAATAATATTGCTATCACTCATTTCTATCCCCTTAAACCTGTTCGAGACCTGACATCATTTTTCCAATATCTAACTCTGTCGCATCTGAACTATTTGTTTCTCCAACAATAGTGCCTTGGTTCATCACTATAATTCTATCAGATAAAGACATAATTTCGTCCAACTCAACCGAAACAAGCAAAATAGCTGTCCCGTTGCTTTTCAACTTCATCAGATCTTCATATATTCTTTCAATTGCGCCTATATCAACCCCTCTGGTCGGTTGTCCAACTAAAAGGATTTTTGGATTACTTTCTATCTCTCTTGCTAATACTAATTTTTGCTGGTTTCCACCAGATAACTTGCCTGAATTAATCAACGGACTCCTGGGTCTTACATCAAAATTTTGAATAAGTTCATTCACAAAGTTTAATATTTTCCTTTTATCCATCAAAAAGCCACTAGAGTACTCGTCATTCCGATGGTAACCCAGTATGCTATTTTCATAGTTATGAAAAGGTAAGACCAAACCTCTTTTGTGCCTATCTTCAGGCACATGGGCAATACCAAACTCTCTTGCTTTTTTTGAATTCCACTCTTGATGCGAGGAAATTGTTTTATCGTTGATCGTCATTTGCCCCTTTTGGAGGGTCTCTATCCCCGAAAGAATATCCAAAAGTTCTGATTGTCCATTGCCAGCCACTCCTGCAATTCCTAATATTTCCCCTTCTTTTAGATTGAATGAAATATCTTTCAGTACATTGACTCCATCTTTACTTTGGTGACTCACATTCTTTACTTCAAGAATCGATTTTCCTATCTTTGAAGCAGGCTTCTTAATCGATAACAGCACCTTTCTGCCAACCATATTTTCAGCCAATTCTTCAGGTGATGTTTTTCTAGTAGCAAAATCCGCAACAACTTTTCCTCCTCGCATCACTGATACTGTATCCGTAATACTCATAATCTCTTTTAGCTTATGTGTTATTAAAACTATGGTAACGCCCTGTTCCTTCAATGATCTGAGAATATCGAATAAACCGATAGTCTCCTGTGGAGTAAGAACACCCGTTGGCTCATCTAAAATTAAAACTTTAGCCCCCCTATTTAGTGCTTTCAAAATTTCTACGCGCTGCTGCATTCCAACGGGGATATCTGATATGAGTGCTTCAAAGTCAACATCAAGCCCATAATTTTTTGATAAACTTTTTAGTCTATTAAGAACAGATTCCTCTCCACTTTTCAAAAGCATGCTTCCTTCATTACCCAGCATTACATTTTCTAAAACAGTAAAGGTTGGAACCAACATAAAATGCTGATGCACCATTCCTATTCCCAGAGCTATTGATTTTTCTGGTGAGTTCACCTCTACCGGTTTGTCATTTAACAAAATCATTCCACTGTCCGGCTTATACAAGCCAAACAAAATATTCATTAATGTAGACTTTCCCGCGCCATTCTCTCCAACAATACCGTGGATCGATCCTGACTCGACTCTTAAGTTTACGTCACTATTAGCTATAACGTGACCAAATCTTTTAGTGATATCTCTTAGCTCAATTGCTAACCTAGTAGAAGCAGGCAATGAAACGGTTGCATCATTGCCTGACCTATTTTTATTAGTCATCATTAGAAGTTAATTCTATGATGGGCAGTTATTATCACTCATATAATCGTGAACTTTTATTGATCCACTTTTCACTTTGTCTGATAAACCATTAATTGTGGACTTCATCACATCAGTAATAAGGGACTCGTTATGTTCATCAAGAGCCCAACCAACTCCATCCTCTGCTAGCCCAAGAACTTTTACCCCGCTCGTGAAGTTACCTGACTTTACATCCATAAAGGTTTCGTAAGTGGCTAAATCAACTCTTTTAAGCATTGAGGTTAACATGGTGCCAGGATGCATGTAGTTTTGATTACTATCAACTCCAATCGCAAGCATGCCAGAATCTGCAGCGGCTTGATATACACCTGCGCCAGTACCTCCAGCAGCTGCGTAAACAACATCCGCTCCACGATCGAATTGCGATTTTGCAAGCTCTGATCCCTTTGCTGGGTCATTCCATGCTGCAGGCGTTGTACCTGTCATGTTTTGATAAACTTCCACTTTGGAATTAACAGCCTTTGCTCCTTGAACGTATCCACAAGCAAACTTTCTAATCAAAGGAATATCCATTCCTCCAACAAAACCAACTTTACCAGTTTTGGAAGCCATAGCAGCTAATGCACCTACCAAAAATGAACCTTCATGTTCGTTGAAAACATATTGGCGCATATTAGCATTATCTAACCATCCAACATCGATAATTGAAAATTTTGTGTCTGGAAACTCTTTTGCAACTTTGTCACACGCATCGGCTTGCGCGAAGCCAACGCAAACAATAACGTTTGCTCCTCTTTGTGCCATTTTTCGCATACCCTGCTCTCTCTGAGCTTCATTGGTAACTTCAAATTCCATGACTTTAATGCCGGTTTCTTTTGTGAAACGTTGAGCTCCATTATAAACACTCTCGTTAAACGATTTATCAAATTTTCCACCCATATCATATATAACTGCAGGTTTTATATCTGCAGAAAGTATTGAGGCGGAGAACGCAATGATCGCCACAGTAAAAAACTGAATAATTTTACGCATTTAATTCTCCCTAATGTTTTTTTTAAAAAAAATAATGACTTGTATTATAACTTTTATATAACACGTTAACGGTATACCATTAACTCGAAATTTTAAACCATTAATGTTAACAAAAACCACCACCAAAATTGATAAGCTGAAAAATTAGTTCTGATGCAGATTTTCCTACCAATAGCTGATGTACCTGTTGATCTATTCGTTCTGCTTATACTTGGTGCTTCTGTTGGTTTTCTATCCGGTGTTTTTGGCATTGGAGGTGGCTTTCTTATGACCCCGCTTCTAATATTCCTAGGAATACCTGCCGCTGTTGCAGTTGCAACGGAAGCAAACCAAATAGCTGCATCGTCCTTCTCTGGGGTCTTAGCGCATCTAAAGAGACGGGCGGTTGATTTCAAGATGGGAAATATTTTGGTCGTTGGAGGCCTACTGGGATCTGCAGTTGGAGTAGAGATTTTTCGGATAATAAAGAGCTATGGGCAAATAGAGTTGTTTGTATCTCTTTGCTACATTTTATTTCTTGGTAGCATAGGGACTCTAATGTTTCTCGAAAGCTTATCCACGATACAAAGAGCTCGCAAGCCTCATAATATTTTAAAGCATAGAAAGAAACATAATTGGGTTCATGGGCTACCATTTAAAACAAAATTTAAAAGTTCTAAATTATACATAAGTGCTATCCCACCCGTAATTATCGGTTTTTTTATAGGTATTTTAGCATCTATTATGGGTGTCGGTGGAGGTTTCATATTGATACCTGCTATGATTTATATACTGGGCATGCCAACCAAAGTCGTAATTGGCACATCACTTTACCAGATAATGTTCATCACGGCATTTACTACTTTCATGCATGCTACGCAAAACAAAACCGTCGATCTTTTACTTGCTTTAATTTTAATTGTTGGAGGTGTATTAGGGGCACAATTAGGTGCTAGGGTTACTGTTAAACTAAAGGCAGAGGAAATTAGAATTCTTTTGGCAATAATTGTTCTTTTGGTGTGCCTCAAGCTTGCCTTGGATTTAATAATGATGCCTAGTGAATTGTTTTCAATAACGTACAGTGGTCAATCATGAGAAAAATAATTGCTACCTTGATTTTTTCATTTTTCCTATCGACTTTCTGTTTGGGATCAGTCATATCCGATATCGACAGGTCTGATATAGAATTGTCCACACGATTTGATGGAACAAGTCTTTTGGTGTTTGGAGCTATCTCACCGGGAGATGATAGAGCATCCTTATTAATAGAAGTTGTCGGTCCTTTAACATCAGTTGATATTAGAAAAAAGGTTCAACTTTGGGGGATTTGGGTTAATAAGAATATTGCACAATTTCGAGGTATACCAAGTTTTTACCAAATAAGTATTTCCAATCCCGAACACCCAGTTTTAAAAGAAATCGAGTACCAGAAATTGAAATCAATTTTTCATGACTATCTTGAAACAAACTCCATATTGGAAAACGAAAATAGTGCAGAGCAATATCACAATGAGCTTGCTAGATTAAAGAAGAAACTGGGTAATTTGAGTATGTTCGAAGAGAAAATAAATGTAATCGATAATAAATTATTCTCATACAAAGTTAACCTTCCCAAAAAAATTTATCCGGGCGTATATAAGATTAAAATGACATTAATCGATCAAGAAGGCATTGAGTTAAGCAATTCGGAGCAAAATGTTAACGTATCAAAGGTTGGCTTACAAAAGTTCCTGTCATCGAACTCAAAGAATAGTCCAGTTTTTTACGGATTATTTTCTGTGATAATAGCCCTTTTTCTTGGCTTTTCTGCAGCCCAATTATTTCGCTGGCTATACAGATAGTTTTAGGAAATGCTGATACTAGCGTCCCTAGCATCTTCTATTGTTCTCAGTCCAGTTTTAGGAGCACCAACTAAGACAGCCATATTCCCTGGTTTATGAAGGTTATCCATCATTTTCGTATGTGCATTTGGTATTTTATGCCACGGGAATACTTCTGACATGCAAGGATCTATGCGTCTCTCTAACATTAATTGATTAGCTGCACTTGCTTGAAAAAGGTTGGCAAAATGGCTACCCTGAACCCTCTTTTGGTTCATCCACAAATACCTTGCGTCAAAAGTAAGATTATAACCAGTGGTTCCGGCGCATATCACGACTATACCCCCTTTTTTTACCACAAAAACAGATACAGGAAATGTACTTTCGCCTGGATGCTCGAAAACCATGTCTACATTTACACCTTTGCCAAGAATATCCCAAATTGCTTTTCCAAATTTTCTGGCTTCTCCCATCCATGTCCGAAACTCTGGGCTATTGACAGTAGGCATTTGGCCCCAACAATTGAAATCTTTTCTGTTAATTACTCCTTTGGCACCAAGACCCAATACAAAGTCTCTTTTATCTTCATCTGATATAACCCCTATCGCATTAGCTCCTGCTGTATTTATCAATTGAATTGCGTAAGAACCTAATCCACCAGATGCACCCCAAACCAAAACATTTTGACCCGGCCGCAACTCATGTGGAGCATGACCAAAGAGCATTCTATACGCAGTGGCAAGCGTAAGGGTGTAGCAAGCAGCTTCTTCCCAAGTTAGATGCTTTGGCCGAGACATAAGTTGTTGAGATTGTACAGCTGTAAATTGACTAAATGAACCATCAGGAGTTTCATATCCCCAAATTCGTTGACTTGGAGAATACATAGGATCTCCACCATTACATTGTTCATCATCTCCATCATCTTGATTGCAATGAATAACTACTTCATCGCCAACTTTCCAACGATTTACTTTTTCGCCCACAGCCCAAACGATCCCGGAAGCGTCTGAGCCCGCAATATGGTAGTCGGCTTTGTGTACGTCAAACGGAGAAATAGGCTCTCCCAGACCAGCCCAAACTCCATTATAATTTACGCCAGCGGCCATAACGAAAACTAATACCCCATTGCTGTCAACCTCAGGTGTGTCTACCACCTCAATTTGAAAACTCTTTTCGGGAACACCATGTCTTTCGCGTCTGATAGTCCACGCGTACATTTTTTCTGGTACGCGGCCAAGTTGAGGTATTTCCCCAACTTCATAAACTTTTTTTTCTCGTTCTTCAGACATTAACTTATCTATTTTTTCATTTTTATGGACGATTCTTAGAGCTATTTCAACTCAAATTTATCAAATTTTGGTGATTACATTAGAAACGTAGCCATTCCGTATATCTAGATTTAAATCTGATCAATTTTTTCGGAAAGAAAGATTTGACTTGAAAAATTGTTTTTCTTCAATAAAACAAATTATTATGAATTCCAAGCCTTGGATATTTAGAACTTACGCAGGTCACAGTTCGGCCGAAGCAAGTAACAAGCTTTTCAAAGACAATTTAGGGAAAGGTCAAACAGGCCTCTCTGTAGCGTTCGATCTGCCAACTCAAACAGGCTATGATAGTGATCATCAACTTGCTAGAGGAGAGGTTGGTAAAGTTGGAGTCCCAATTAACCACCTGGGCGACATGCGCACTCTTTTCGATGACATTCCTCTTGATAAAATGAATACTTCTATGACAATCAATGCAACAGCACCTTGGCTTCTAGCACTATATGTAGCATTAGCTGAGGAACAAGAGCTCAGAGTTGATGCGTTACAGGGTACTGTCCAAAATGATATTATTAAGGAATACTTAAGTAGAGGAACCTACATATTTCCACCGGACGATAGTTTGAATTTAATCGCAGATGTTACAGAATATTGCTATAAAAATATTCCCAAGTGGAACCCCATTAACATTTGTTCCTATCATCTCCAGGAAGCGGGAGCTACAATCGAAGAAGAGGTAGCCTTTGCAATCTCGACAGCTACCGCCGTATTGGATAAAATTCGGCTAAGAGTTTCAGAAAACGAATTTCCCTTTATAGTCGGAAGAGTGTCCTTTTTTGTAAATGCAGGGATAAAGTTTATTAGTGAAATATGTAAAATGCGTGCCTTTGTCGAGCTGTGGAATGAGATTTGTCTCGCCAAATATGGGGTCAAAGAGGAAAAGTTCAGAAGGTTTAGGTATGGAGTACAGGTAAATAGCCTGGGGCTTACTGAACAACAACCCGAGAATAACGTATACAGAATATTGCTGGAATTATTAGCTGTAACCCTCTCAAAGAATGCAAGAGCAAGAGCGATACAGCTTCCTGCATGGAATGAGGCTATGGGACTTCCACGACCATGGGATCAGCAATGGTCTCTCAGAATGCAGCAAGTCTTAGCCTATGAAACTGATCTTTTGGAGTATGAGGACATATTCGATCAAAACCCAGTTATAGACCAGAAAGTTAAAAAGATAATCGAACAAGTAAAGTTTAGGACAGAGAAAATTGAAAAAATGGGAGGAACTGTAGCAGCTTTAGATTATATGAAACGGGCTCTAGTTTCATCTAACTCGAACAGATTATCTAAAATTGAAAATGGGGAAACCACCGTTGTTGGAGTTAATAAATTTACTACTACTGAAGAAAGTGGCCTTTCTTCAGGGAACAGCAATAATGTTCAAGTAGTTGATAAAGAAATAGAGAAGGTACAAATTTCCTCGCTTTTGAAATGGAAAGAGGAAAGAGATGATGTGTTGGTTCAAACGGCTATAGAACAGCTTAAAGATGCAGCACGAAAGAAAGTGAATATAATGCCAGCCTCTATTGAGGCTGCTAAAGCTGGCGTTACTACAGGCGAATGGGCTGATACAATGAGGGGAGTGTTTGGAGAATTCAGAGCACCAACAGGGGTCACTGTTTCCAAATCTTTAGATAGCGAAAGCCTTCCACTATTGCAAAAGAAAGTGAAGGAAGTAAGCAAGAAGCTTAAGCGAAATATAAAAGTTTTAATTGGAAAGCCAGGTCTTGACGGACATTCAAACGGGGCTGAACAAATTGCTATGAGAGCCAAAGAAGCGGGATTTGATGTTGTCTATCAAGGAATTCGCCTTACTCCAAACCAAATAGTGAATTCTGCTCTAGAAGAATCTGTACACATTATTGGATTGTCAATATTGTCCGGCAGCCATCTTGAAATCTTAGAAGATCTCACGAACTTACTTAAGACAAAAAAAATGACAAAAATTCCAGTAATCGTTGGTGGAATTATACCAGAACAAGATTTTGATAAAATTACCAAAATGGGCATAAAGAGAATCTATACTCCAAAGGATTATGATCTCAATAAAATTATATCGGAAATGTCTGAATTTGTTGAGGAGAATGCCGCCTAATTGCTTTCATTTTTTAGCTATTCTGCAGTTGTAATTTTTTTATCTCTGCAATAGCTTTTGCTGGGTTTAAACCCTTTGGGCAGGCTTTAGCACAATTCATTATTGTGTGGCATCTGTATAATTTGAAAGAGTCATTTAAATCATCCAACCTTGCTTTTCGATCCTGATCTCTGCTATCGATTATCCAACGATATGCATGTAATAAGGCCGCTGGACCTAAATACTTATCACCATTCCACCAATAGCTCGGACAAGACGTTGAGCAACAGGCACACATTACGCATTCATATAACCCATCAAGTTGCTTTCTATCTGCTTCAGACTGCAGCCACTCCTCATTTGGCTCATCAGTAGAAGTTTCTAACCAAGGCTTTATGCTAGCATGCTGTTTGTAAAACTGGTTTAAGTCAGGAACCAAATCTTTAATTACTGGCAAATGAGGTAATGGGTAGATGTTTATTGGGCCCTTGAACTCTTTCATTCCCTTAAGGCAGGCTAGTGTATTTACCCCTCCAATATTCATCGAACAAGATCCACAAATACCCTCTCTGCATGACCGTCTAAAAGTTAATGTTGGATCAATTTCGTTTTTTATTTTAATTAAAGCATCAAGAATCATTGGCCCACATTTATCCAAATCAACAAAAAACGTGTCCAAGCGAGGGTTTTCACTATCTTCTGGGTTGTAACGGTATATTCTCACTTCTTGCACATTCTCTGCATCTGAAGGTTTTTCCCAAGTAATACCTTCTGTAACTCTAGAATTTTTTGGCAACCTCAATTCCACCATTTTTTAATAGACCCTTGCTTTAGGTTTAATTTTTGCAGTGTCTATTCCGCCATCTTTAATATCACTCAGAGGTTTAGTGATTACGTCTCTATAGCTAAGATTGACAAACCCGTTCTCTGAAATTTTTGCCAGGGAATGTACTCGCCATTTCTCGTCATCTCTTTCGGGATGATCTTCTTGAGCATGCGCTCCTCTGCTTTCTTTACGCGCCTCAGCCGATACTATAGTTGCCAAAGCATTAGGCATCAAATTAGTCAACTCCAAAGTCTCCATTAAATCAGTATTCCATATCATGGATTTGTCGGTAACATTTACATAGTCAATGCCAGCAGCTATATCGGCCATTTTTTCGCAACCATCTGACAATGTCTTATCTGAACGAAAGACCGCTGCGTCGGATTGCATTGTTTTTTGCATTTTTAGTCTTAGCTCTGCTGTAGGAGTTTTACCCTTAGAAAATCTTAAATTATCCAACCTGCCTATTGCTTTATCAACCGAATTCTTATTAAGAGGCCTGTTGCTTTCGTCCTTATCTACAACCTCGGCAGCCTTAATTGCAGCTGCTCTTCCAAAGACAACCAAATCGATTAAGCTGTTAGAACCTAGACGATTTGCTCCATGTACCGAAGCGCATCCCGCTTCACCAACTGCCATTAAACCAGGTAAAATTTTGTTTTGATCATGTTCGTCAGGACTGATTACCTCTCCCCAATAATTTGTTGGAATACCTCCCATATTATAGTGAACGGTTGGCAGCACTGGTATTGGGTCCTTATTTACATCGACACCAGCAAAAACTCTAGCGCTTTCTGATATGCCCGGAAGCCTTTCTGCTAACGTTTCGGGTGGAAGATGATTCAGATGTAGAAAAATATGGTCTTTTTCTGATCCAACTCCCCGACCATCTCTAATCTCCATTGTCATACATCTAGATACAACGTCCCTGCTTGCTAAATCCTTGTATGTAGGCGCATATCTCTCCATAAACCTTTCACCGTCAGAATTAGTAAGATAACCTCCTTCGCCTCTGGCGCCCTCGGTAATAAGACACCCTGCTCCATAAATCCCTGTCGGATGAAATTGCACAAATTCCATATCCTGAAGAGGTAGCCCCTGCCTTGCAACCATTCCATTGCCGTCACCAGTGCAAGAATGCGCAGATGTAGCGGAAAAGTATGCTCTACCATAACCCCCAGTTGCCAATACGACCATTTTAGCATTAAACCTGTGTAATGTTCCGTCATCTAATTTCCAGGCTAAAATCCCCTGGCAAACACCATCTTCGGTCATTATTAAATCGATGGCAAAGTACTCGATAAAGAACTCCGCGTTATTCTTTAGTGACTGACCATAAAGAGTATGCAGTATGGCATGGCCAGTGCGGTCTGCTGCAGCACACGTTCGTTGCACGGGTGGCCCCTCTCCAAACTCAGTGGTGTGTCCACCGAAAGGCCTTTGATAAATCTTTCCTTCTTCCGTTCTAGAAAACGGCACTCCATAATGTTCTAATTCATAAACCGCTTTAGGCGCCTCTTTAGCAAGGTATTCCATAGCGTCGCTGTCTCCCAACCAATCTGAACCTTTTACAGTATCGTACATATGCCAATGCCAATGATCAGGCCCCATATTTGATAACGATGCCGCAATTCCTCCTTGAGCTGCAACTGTATGACTTCTCGTAGGAAATAATTTGGTAACACACGCGGTTTTCAGACCCTGCTCAGCCATGCCCAGTGTAGCTCTCAAGCCGGCACCACCAGCCCCCACTACAACTACATCATAAACATGATCTGTAATTTCATATGAGCTCATCAAACACCTACAAATGCAATCTTTGCAACACTCAAAATACTGACTACAAATAGAGCGCTACAGAAGATAATATTTAAATTGATCCACAGTCTCCTGTAAACATAGTCTTCAATAATAACTTGTAAACCCTGTTGAAGATGAAAAATTGTCGCTGTAATGAAAAAAAACATCATAAAAGAGTTGAATGGCTTAGCCAGTGAGTTCGACACTTGTTCAAATGTCATTCCAAAATTTTTGCTAAAAAAAATCACGAACCAGATAGTTAGTGGGGTGATTACTAAGGAACTAATCCTCGAATACTTCCAATGTTTAATACCTTCTGACATTTAACTAACTAGAAATAGAATTGTTAGGAGTGTTAGCAGAAACGAACCAGCTACTGCTACCCATCCGCTGATGGCAACAGACCTTAAATTATAGCCGTAACCCATATCCCAATAGAGATGGCGTAGCCCCGTACAGAAATGATACCAAAGTGCCCAGAGAGAGGCGAGTAAAATCAATAAAATTAATGGGTTATCAAGAAAATTGTTAAAATTATTAAAAGCATTTTCACCTGCAGCAACAGAAGCCAACCAAAGGACGACCAAAACAGTTCCGACGGAGAGACCAGCCCCGGTTATGCGGTGAAAGATGGACAACACCGAGGTAATCTGTGGCTTGTACACAGTCAAGTGGGGAGATAAAGGCCTATTATCCATTTTAAAATCCTTGAAGTTATGTCAATTCAATATATATCCAAAAATTTTTTCTGCAAGTAAAGCGCTGGTTACAATTCCTTAGGAATTAATACCCAGTAATCAAAATCTAAAACAATATTTGGAAAATATCGTCCCTTATCATCTTTTATCTTCATTACAGAGCTTTTTTCTTTTGTGCCCACGCTTCTAAGTCTTAAAGCAGCTATATTTCGAACATTTAGATCGACCTTATCTAAAACTTCTGTCCAACAATAAATAGTGTCCTCAGCAAAAACGGGATTGGCGTGGGTACCGCCGTTTATCCCTAAAATCATTTGCGCATTCTCCAATCCGTTGAAACTTAGTGCTCTAACCAATGATATTACATGACCTCCATAAACGAGTCTCTTTCTATCCTCACGAGAATTGATATCAAAATGCACTTTAGAATTATTTTGCCAAAGTCGCGTTGCAAAGAGATGATCTGCCTCACATATTGTATTTCCGTCTATGTGATCAATTAGATCACCGACCTTGTAATCAACAAAACTCTTTTTTGATCCTGCGGCCGCAGTATCATAGCTCGAAAAATCAAGCTGCTCAGGAATGTTTAGCTCACCTCCATCCAAAGAAGTTTTCATAACAGGTAAGTGCGAAGGGGTGTTGTCTAAGCCAATAGTTCTCTTCTTCACCATAACCCATCGTTTATACTCCAAAATGATTTTTCCAGATGAATTTTGCCCTATTGTCTTTACGTAGACTATTCCAGTTTTTCCATTTGAGTTTTGCTTCAGACCAATAATCTTGGATTCTACCGACAAGGTTTCCCCGGAATAAACAGTATTAGAAAATTTGCCTTCCGCATACCCAAGGTTAGCAACAGCATTAATAGATATATCTGGTACGGTTTTGCCAAAGATAGTGTGAAAAACAATCAGGTCATCGAGTGGTCTATCTTTTAATCCACAGTTTATTGCAAACTCTTTTGAAGATTGAAGGGCAAACCTTGTTGGATAAATGGCTTTGTAAAGAGATGCATCTGCCTCGGTCAAAGTCCTGGGCGTTGCATGAGAAATTATATCTCCAACGACATAATCCTCAAAAAAACGACCCAAATTATTTTTAAGATCACTCAAATTCAACCCATATCCTGGATCATTTTCATTTTATTCATTAATGCAAGCGACTGCTTCACATGTAATTCTTCAACTAACACACCGTCAACGGTTGTTACACCGCTCTTTTCTTCTTTTGCTTTTTCGTAAGCCTCAATTATTTTGCTAGCCATTTCAATTTCTTTCTCTGTAGGAGCAAATACAGTGTTAGTAGTGTCTATTTGGTTTGGATGGATTAGCGTTTTACCATCATAACCCAAATTTTTGCCTTCTCTCGCCTCAGCTAGCAAACCTTCTTGATCTGATATGCTATTAAAAACGCCATCCAAGGTAATGACGTTATAAGCTTTTGCTGTTAATACAATGGAGCCCAGAGCATACGAAAGCCCCACTCGGGCTTCTTGACTGGGAAGAACAAGCTCTTTTGCAAGATCATTAGTTCCCACCACTATCCCAGTAATGCTTGAACATTCTTCCAATATCTTACCTAGGTTCAATACGCATTTTGGAGTTTCAGCCATAATCCAAATTTCAGGATCTTTTTTAAAATTTAACTCTCCAAGTTTTTTTTGGATCAACAATATGTCAGAAACCTCTGAAACTTTTGGGAACAAAATACCATCCGTCCCACTATTTTGAAGACACTCCAAATCCTTCTCTGCCCAGAGAGTATCCATGGAATTTATCCTAGTGAGAATTTTTTTTCCCTTATAGTCAGCTTTTTGGCTCGATAATACTTCAAGTATAAGCTCTCTTGCTCTTTCTTTATTTTCTGGTGATACCGCATCCTCCATATCGAATATAAAAAGATCTGCCTCAAGAGACTTAGCCTTTTCAAGGGCTCTCTCGTTAGAACCTGGCATATATAGCGCAGATCGATGTGGATAAAACTCTGACATAACTTCTGGCCTTTTAATCCGTTTCGATAAATATTATCAGTTATTCCAATATATAGTTTGAAATTCATAAAAATATATTTTACTTTTTGACTCAAACTTTATCTACAAAAATTTTATAATTTCCAACAGAATAGAGATATTAATATTATAAACGGAAAGGCAGAAATCATATGGCAAAAGCAAAGATATCACTTATAGGCGCGGGCCAGATCGGGGGAACGTTAGCCCATTTGGTAGCTCTTAAAAACCTTGGTGATGTTGTCATATTTGATATTGCAGAAGGGACTCCTCAGGGCAAAGCTCTAGATCTAGCTGAAAGTGGGCCTGTCGAGTCATTCAATATGGTTCTTAAAGGAACAAATGACTATAGCGATATAGAGGGGTCTGACGTATGTATTGTAACGGCTGGTGTTGCCAGAAAACCAGGCATGAGCAGAGATGATCTGCTTGGTATAAACTTGAAGGTAATGAAATCTGTGGCTGAGGGAATATCTACTCACGCTCCAAATGCCTTTGTCATTTGCATAACAAATCCACTTGATGCGATGGTTTGGGCACTAAAAGAATACTCTGGACTTCCTCATGAAAAAGTTGTCGGAATGGCTGGCGTTCTTGATAGCTCAAGATTTAGATATTTTATTTCTGAAGCGACAGGCGTATCAGTTCAAGACATATCGGCGTTTGTTTTGGGAGGACACGGCGATACTATGGTTCCGCTAGTAAGATATTCAACTGTTGGAGGCATCCCCCTTCCTGATATTGTGGAAATGGGGGTTTTGTCTCAAGATGCTTTAGATAATATTGTGCAAAGGACAAGGGATGGAGGAGCAGAGATAGTAGGCCTACTTAAAACTGGTTCAGCGTATTATGCCCCTGCTTCATCTGCAATACAGATGGCTGAGTCATATTTATATGACTCGAAAAGACTACTGCCTTGTGCCTCTTTTGTTAACGGACAATATAATCTTAATGGGATATATGTTGGGGTACCAGTCGTGATAGGCAGTCAAGGAATAGAAAAAGTGATTGAGATATCTCTTTCTAAAGAAGAGCAAATGGAATTTTCTAAATCTGTTGACTCGGTCAAAGGCCTAATCGAAGCGTGTATAAAAATTGATCCGTCGCTAGGAAAAAAATAGATCATAAATAAGGGGGGAAAATGAATATACATGAATTTCAGGGAAAGTCTCTGCTTAGTCAATTCGATATTCCGGTGCAGCCTGGAATAGTTTTAGATCTAAAGAGCAGTTTACCTTCTCTTGAAACACTTTCCGAGAAAGCAGGTGAAGGCTCTGTATTTGCAGTAAAGGCGCAGATCCATGCTGGTGGGCGCGGAAAGGGAAAATTTAAAGAAAAAGATGCTGGAGATGGTGGGGGAGTTAGGATTTCAAAAAATGCAAATGATGCCCTTGAACAAGCACATAAAATGTTGGGTAAAACACTGGTAACGAAACAAACCGGGCCTATTGGCAAGACCGTCAACAAGGTCTATGTAGAGCTAGGATGTAGTATCGTTAAAGAATTTTATCTGGCTCTTTTGGTTGATCGGTCTTCCAGTTCTGTTTCATTTGTATGCTCTAGAAAAGGCGGCATGGATATTGAAAAGGTAGCAGAGGAAAATCCAAAAGACATTGTAACAATTATTGTTGGTCCCGCAGAGGGGTTTTCTGACCACCATGGGAGGAAAATAGCTTTTGCATTGGGATTAAAGGATATTGCTTTTAAGCAATGCGTTAAAATGACCCGAAACCTCTACAATCTTTTTATCGAGAAAAATTGTGACATGATTGAAATTAATCCTTTAATTATGACCGAAGATAATTCCTTGACTTGTCTTGACTGTAAAATGAGCTTCGATAGCAATGCTCTTTTCAAAAACAAGGATTTAGAAACTTTAAGGGACATTACTGAGGAAGACCCTAAAGAGTTAGAAGCATCTAAGTTTGATCTCAACTATATATCTTTAGATGGAGAGATTGGATGCATGGTTAATGGTGCTGGATTAGCCATGGCGACTATGGATATAATAAAGCTAAATGGTTCTGAACCGGCCAACTTCCTTGATGTCGGTGGGGGCGCAACTAAGGAAAAAGTTACGGAAGCTTTTAAAATAATAACATCAGATAAGAATGTAAAAGGAATATTAGTTAACATTTTTGGTGGCATAATGCGTTGCGATGTGATTGCAGAGGGAGTGGTTCAAGCCACCAAAGAAGTTGGATTGAAAGTTCCATTGGTCGTAAGGCTTGAAGGAACAAATGTACAAGAAGGAAAAAAGATTATAGAGCACAGTGGCTTAAACGTAATCACTGCAGACAATTTAAATGATGCCGCGGCCAAAATAGTTGCGCAAATAAAGTGAGCTAAATATGAGTATTTATATAAATTCAGATACTAAAGTTATTTGCCAAGGTCTTACAGGAAGTCAAGGTTCCTTTCATACAGAGCAGGCTATAAAATACGGAACGAAAATGGTAGGGGGTGTTACCCCGGGAAAAGGTGGAGGAACACACCTAGATCTTCCCATTTTTAATTCTGTAGAGGAAGCAAAGAGAGCTACAGGTGCCAATGCAAGCGCAATCTATGTGCCGCCACCATTTGCTGCAGACGCAATATTAGAAGCTATTGATGCAGAGGTCGATCTGATAGTTTGCATTACCGAGGGTATACCTATTTTAGACATGATGAGAGTGAAATCTGTTTTAACACGATCAAAATCAATCCTGATAGGACCGAATTGCCCTGGCGTGATAACACCTGATCAATGCAAGATTGGGATAATGCCGGGCCATATTCATAAAAAGGGAACAGTAGGAGTTGTCTCACGATCTGGAACACTAACTTATGAAGCTGTTGATCAGACAACAAAAATTGGAATAGGTCAATCATCTTGTATTGGTATAGGAGGCGATCCAATTAAGGGGACAGAATTCATCGATGTAATTGATAAGTTTTTAAGCGATGATGAAACACAATCTATAATAATGATAGGAGAAATCGGTGGCAGCGCAGAGGAAGAAACTTGTGAATATTTAATCAAGGAGCGCAAAAAGGGAAGATCAAAGCCGATTGCTGGTTTCATAGCTGGAAAAACAGCTCCCAAGGGAAGAAGAATGGGGCACGCTGGGGCGATAGTAGCGGGAGGTATGGGCGCCGCTGAAGATAAAATAGAGGCAATGAAAAAAGCTGGTGTTATCGTTTCAGATAGTCCAGCAACATTAGGAGAGGCAGTACAAGAGGCAATTCAGAAAAATTAGCCAAAGATTACTAGAAAATCACTGTGAGTTCTATAATATTGATAAACAAATAAGTAGCATATAGCCATGAATAAAATGGATTCTAAAAACTCTAATAAACCGGAAGACCTCCTTAATGGAGGCAACTCAACCTATCTGGAGTATTTACAAAATATGTACATTAAAGATCCAAAATCGGTGGATCAGTCGTGGTCATCTTTTTTTGAGTCAAACGACTTTCCAGCTGAAAAAGCATCATGGTCCCGAAGTGATTGGCCTGTAGATCAGGAGCAAGATTTTGGAGTCCAAGAAAATAGCCTTTGGAGTGCACAATCTCCAGAAGCCTTGGAAGAGAAAATTTTAGCCTATTCTCAAAAATCTGAATTCTTTTCGAGCGAAGATAACTTTAAAGAAAAAGTGTTAGACAGTTTGAGAGCCCTTATGATTATTAGAGCTTTCAGAATAAGAGGCCATTTAAAAGCAAAGCTAGACCCCCTTGAAATCAATAGCCTATCATATCATCCAGAACTTGATCCAAAAAATTATGGTTTTTCTGAAGAGGATATGGATAGAGAAATTTATATTGATAATGTTTTGGGATTAGAAGTTGCTTCAATGAACGAGATAATGTCTTTGCTTGAAAGAACTTACTGTGGAACCTTTGCCCTTCAGTATATGCATATTTCAAACCCGGAACAGTCGGCGTGGCTAAAAGAACGTATTGAGGGACTTGGCAAAGAAATACAATTCACAGAAGAGGGTCGAAAAGCCATACTAAATAAACTTATAGAAGCTGAAGGTTTTGAAAGATTCCTTCACGTAAAGTATACGGGAACGAAAAGGTTTGGCTTGGACGGCGGAGAGTCGCTGATACCTGCCATGGAACAAATAATAAAAAGGGGGGGGAATTTAGGCGTTCAAGAAATCGTTATTGGTATGCCTCATAGAGGAAGGTTATCAATACTAGCTAATGTGATGAGTAAACCGTTTAAAGCGATTTTTAATGAGTTTCAAGGTGGAAGTTATAAACCCGAAGATGTTGATGGCTCTGGCGATGTAAAATATCATTTAGGTGCTTCATCCGACCGGGAATTTGATGGAAACAAAGTGCACTTGTCCCTAACGGCAAATCCTTCTCACTTGGAAGCCGTAAACCCGGTCGTATTAGGGAAAGTAAGGGCAAAACAAGAGCAGCTCAATGATAACGAAAGAGGAAAGGTTCTACCTGTTTTACTCCATGGCGACGCAGCTTTTGCAGGCCAAGGTGTCGTTGCCGAATGCTTTGGCCTATCCGGTCTCAAAGGGCATCGCACCGGCGGCACAATCCATATCGTCGTAAATAATCAAATTGGTTTCACAACAGCACCACTTTATTCAAGGTCATCACCCTACCCAACAGACATTGCGCTAATGGTTGAAGCGCCGATTTTTCATGTTAATGGAGATGATCCCGAAGCGGTAGTTCACGCTGCAAAAGTCGCCACAGAGTTCAGACAAAAATTCAAGAAAGACGTTGTGATTGATATTTTTTGCTATAGACGTTTTGGGCACAATGAAGGCGATGAACCTATGTTTACTCAACCGATCATGTACAAAAAAATCAAAACCCATCCGACCGCTCTTGAGTTGTATTCCAGAAAACTAGAGGCAGAAGGTGTACTTAGGGATGGAGAATTGGACACCCTTAAATCGAACTTTCAGAGATTTCTTAATGACGAGTTCGAGGCAGGAAAAAACTACAAACCGAATAAAGCAGATTGGCTTGATGGAAAATGGTCTGGGCTTACCAAGAGACCAGACGATTACGAAAGGGGGAAAACCTCGATCAAAAAGGATGTGTTTAAAAAAATATCGACTGTACTCACAACTATTCCAAACAACTTTAATATACACAAAACAGTGTCAAGAATGATTGAAAATAAAAGGGATACTCTGACCAAGGGAGAGGGTATTGACTGGGCGACAGCTGAAGCGCTTGCTTTCGGGTCTTTATTGAATGAGGGGTTTTCAATTAGGCTCTCTGGTCAAGACTCGAAAAGAGGAACTTTTTCTCATAGGCACTCTGCAATTATAGATCAAAAGACTGAGGAGCGCTTTTATCCGCTTTATAATGTAACTCAAAATTCCGTTGAGTTTGGTGTTTCCAAGATTGGAGGCAAGTTAGATATCAATCAAAAAACTCAATTTGAAGTTATTGACTCAATGTTGTCTGAGTATGCAGTCTTGGGTTATGAGTATGGGTACTCTCTTGCGGAACCAAATTGCTTAACTATATGGGAAGCTCAGTTTGGGGATTTTGTAAATGGTGCACAGATTATGATCGATCAATTTATATCCTCAGGAGAAAAAAAATGGTTGAGAATGTCTGGGCTGGTAATGCTCCTGCCTCACGGTTATGAAGGACAGGGGCCAGAGCACTCATCTGCTAGATTAGAGAGATTTCTGCAGGCATGTGCAGAAGAAAATTGGATCGTGGCTAATGTTTCCACTCCAGCTAACTATTTCCATATATTGAGAAGACAAATGCTCAGACATTTTCGAAAACCACTTGTCATAATGACCCCAAAGTCATTACTTAGAAATAAACTAGCTGTAAGTTCGGTGAAAGATTTCACAAATGGCTCAAGCTTCCATAGAATACTCAATGATGATGCTGAAACATCGCGTGACTTTAAACTTTCTGATGATAGTAAAATTAAAAAAGTGGTTATTTGCTCCGGAAAAATTTATTACGAACTATTTACGGAAAGAAATAAGAGAAAACTAAAAGAGGTATATCTACTTAGAATTGAACAATTGTATCCTTTTCCATCACAATCAATGATCAAGGAGTTATCGCGTTTTAAAAACGCAAAAATCACTTGGTGTCAGGAAGAGCCACGCAACCAGGGAGGCTGGTTTTTCGTTGAACCAATACTAGAGATGGTTTTAAGTCATGTAAGCCATAGCTGTAAAAGGGCTGATTATGCCGGACGACAGTCCGCTGCCTCACCAGCAACTGGTCTAGCTAAGCAGCATATCGAGCAACAAGAAAAACTAATTGATCAAGCTTTAGAAGTTTAGGGCGTTATTTAGGGGATTATGATGATAGAGTTAAAAGTTCCTACATTAGGTGAGAGTGTAACGGAGGCGACAGTTGGCACTTGGTTCAAGAAGGCGGGAGAAAAGGTCGCTGTTGATGAAATGATATGCGAACTCGAAACAGATAAAGTAACAATCGAAGTTCCAAGCACTGTGAGCGGTGTCGTTTCAAAAATTATAGTCAAGGAAGGAGAAACTGTAGGGTTAGATGCAATACTAGCTTTATTAGAGGAGGGCGCAGGGTCAGGAGAAAAGAATGGTACGTCAAATATTAAAACGGTAGAAAAAAATACTCCTGAAAAAATAAAAGACCATAAAAACGCCCCTTCTGCAGAAAAGATAATGAAAGAGAAAAATATTGATCCGAGCTCCTTGAAAGGAACTGGAAGAGATGGTCGGATCATGAAGGAAGACGTCATGAGCTTGCCAAGCAATAAAGATTTACAGGTAGGTGATATGTCTTCACCAAGATCAGAAGAAAAAGTGAAAATGACGAGACTGAGACAAACAATAGCTCGGAGATTAAAGGAGTCTCAAAATACGGCAGCAATGCTAACAACATACAATGAGGCAGATATGACTGCCATTTTAAAAATAAGAAGTGAATTGAAAGACCAATTTTTCTCCAAGCATGGAGTAAAACTTGGATTTATGTCATTTTTTGTGAAAGCTTGTTGTAAAGCGCTGGAAGAAGTACCTGAGGTAAATGCGCAAATAGATGGGGATCATATAATTTACAAACATTATGTCAACATGGGCGTAGCAGTGGGAACTGATAATGGATTGGTTGTTCCCGTATTAAAAAACGCTAATAATATGGGCTTCTCAGATATAGAAAAAGAAATAAATAAAATGGGCTTATTAGCGAGAGACGGCAAGTTATCTATAGCTGATATGACTGGCGGTACTTTCACCTTATCTAATGGAGGTATATATGGATCTCTAATGTCCTCTCCTATCCTAAACTCACCCGAGTCAGGCATACTGGGAATGCACAAAATTCAGGAAAGGCCGATGGTTATAGATGGAAAAATAGAAATACGACCCATGATGTATCTTGCCTTGAGTTATGACCATCGCATTGTAGATGGAAAGGGTGCAGTAACATTTTTAGTGAGGGTTAAAGAAAACTTAGAGGACCCTCGACGATTATTGATTGATCTATAAATTTTAAAACTAAGGATTTCATATGGATAAATTCGATGCAATAGTCATTGGCAGTGGGCCAGGTGGCTATGTTTGCGCAATTAAATTGGCTCAGCTGGGTGTAAATGTTGCTTGTGTTGAAGGTAATGCCTCTCTTGGTGGAACGTGTTTAAATGTAGGGTGCATTCCTTCAAAAGCGCTTCTCAACGCTTCACATAACTATCATAACTCAATAGAGAATTTTTCAAAAATGGGTATAGAGGTAGAACGCCCTTCTGTAAACTGGAGTAAAATGCTGAGCTACAAAGATGCTATGATAAAGGATAACACTAAGGGAATAGAGTACCTATTTAAAAAAAATAAAATTACTCTCATAAATGGATGGGCGAGCTTTGTAGACAATAATACAATAAGTGTTAATGGAAAAAACTTTGAGGCTGACCACTTCGTTATTGCATCTGGCTCTGAAGCTACCAGTCTAAACAACATTAAATTTGATGAACAAGTAATTGTATCTTCAACTGGTGCTTTAGAGTTAAAGAAAATTCCAGAAAAAATGATAGTTATCGGAGCAGGTGTTATAGGTTTAGAGATGGGTTCAATATACAGTCGTCTTGGTACTGAGATAACAATATTAGAATTCTATGATAAAGTTCTAAATGGCATGGACCATGACATATCAAAGAATTTCAAATCCATATTGCAAAAACAAGGCTTTAAGTTCCATTTAAGCTCTTCTGTCTCAAATATAGCCAAAGAAAAAAAAGGTGTAAAAGTTACATACGAAGAAAGAAACTCCAATAATTCGTATGAGTTATACGCAGACGTCGTTTTAGTAGCTACCGGGAGAAAGCCTTTCACTGAAAACCTCAAACTCGAAAACATCGGAGTTATGATTAATCCCAAGGGACAAATTGAAACAGATAAAAACTGGAGAACAACCACGAAGAATATATTTGCTATAGGTGATGTAACGCCAGGTCCAATGCTCGCTCATAAAGCTGAGGAGGAAGGTATAGCCGTCGCTGAAATAATTGCAGGACAAGCAGGTCATGTAAACTTTGAAGTAATACCGAGTGTTGTTTACACTGACCCAGAGGTTGCTTCTGTTGGCAAAACCGAAAATGAATTAAAAGAAGAGGGTATAGACATAAAAGTTGGAAAATTTTCATTTATGGGCAATGGGCGTGCGAAGACGGTTTTTTCTAACAGCGGGTTCGTAAAAGTTATAGCCGACTCTAATAATGATAGAATTTTGGGGGCTCATATAATCGGGCCAGCTGCAGGTGACCTGATCCATGAGATATGCGTTGCAATGGAGTTTGGTGCAAGTACCGAGGATTTAGCGAGAACTTGTCATGCTCATCCTACTTTTTCTGAGGCAGTACGAGAAGCTGCGCTCGCTTGCGGAGTAGGCGCCATTCATTCTTAATATTATATGACTCTCAATTTAAATTTCTTGCAAATTAAATAACAAACATTTATCAACATCCAAGACTGTTAATCGCGAGGAGATAAGGTAATGGCAAAAGAAGAATGGGGCACTAAAAGAGTTTGTCCAGAGACTGGCAAGCGATTCTATGATCTTAATAATAATCCTGTTATTAGCCCATATACCGGAAAAGAAATAATACTTGATAAGTCTTTTTCTTCGAAAATTAAGACAAAGACTAAAAG
This sequence comes from Alphaproteobacteria bacterium, assembly GCA_003331935.1. Taxonomy (GTDB): domain Bacteria; phylum Pseudomonadota; class Alphaproteobacteria; order Rhodobacterales; family Rhodobacteraceae; genus CACIJG01. The sequence goes on from QOQE01000006.1 coordinate 66,124, forward strand.
TGCTGAGGACCAAAAAGATGAAAAGTTTGACGGGTCAGATGAGTTACTAAGCATTGATGATGATATTATTTTGGACGAAGAGGCTGATTCGTCTGAGTTAGATGCCGAGCTATTGGAAGAAGATGAGCAGGATACGGTGCCATTAGAAGAGATAACCGATGTACCCTCTGCTGAAAGTGACGAAAACTAATTTCAAACAAATTCTTTTAGTGTTAATGTTTTATAAAAACAATAATTGGGGCCATAGCTCAGCTGGGAGAGCGCTTGCATGGCATGCAAGAGGTCAGGGGTTCGATCCCCCTTGGCTCCACCATGAAGAAAATGAAACAAGCGCGTTTTGAAAAAGTAGAACTTAACCAGATTTTACAACTTTACGGAATGATGGTATCACAAGGTCTATGGAAGGATTACAGTATATCATTTTTAAAAGAATTTGCGATATTCTCTGTTTACAGAAAAAATTCTGATTGGGCTCTCTTCAGTATCAAGAAGACGCCTAAAAATTCGAAGTTTGGTAGACTTTATTCTTTAGTTGCAATGGATGGTAGAATTTTGAAGTGTTCTAATGACTTAAAAGCTACATTAAGGGTATTAAAACATAAAGAACTTAAGCTAAACTTAGTCTAGGGACACACTAAATGCGTGACTTTCAAAAACCTGAACGCTCTGAAGTCTTTTCATCGAATGGAATGATTGCCACCTCTCACCCGCTAGCTGCAAAAATAGGCCTTGATTCTATGAGCAAAGGGGGAAATGCAATAGATGCAGCAATTACTGCAGCACTAATGCTAGTTTTGTGTGAACCACAATCGACTGGTTTATTTGGTGATGCATTTGCAATTATAAAATCAAAAAAAGCAAAAGGAATAATAGGTTTAAACGGGTCTGGGAAGGCACCAATGGCTTTGACTAGTGATACCTTACTATCAAAAAACATTAAAGAGATACCTTTGGAAAGCGTTCACTCTGTAACCGTTCCAGGTGCTGTATCTCTATTTGAAGAGGTTGCAGACAAATTTGGGAATTTGGGGTTGAAAGAACTATGCACTCAGCCTATAAAATACGCCGAAGAGGGTGTTGTAGTAAGCCCACGCGTTTCATTTGACTGGGAGTTAAACAGCAAAAAACTCCTTGGATCTTCTGCAAAATTTTACCTAGACTCTGGAAGACCATATAAGGCTGGCTCTTTATTTAAAGCACCGATGCAAGCAGAGGTTTTAAGACAAATAGCAGCTCACGGCTCCAAAGGTTTTTATCAGTCAGATATTACAACCGACCTAGTAAGCTCATTAAAGGAGTTTGGCGGGGTGCATAGCCTTGCTGATTTTGAAAATGTAAAAGTTCAATATGTTGATCCAACTTATGCAGAACTAAAAGATGGAAGCACATTAATAGAGTTGCCACCAAATGGCCAGGGTTTAACTGCAATAATGATGAAAAAGTTGATGCAATTTTGTAATATTGATCGCTTTAGCGCTGGGTCTTTTGAAAGGGTTCACCTAGAGGCGGAAATAGCAAAAGTAGCCTACGCTGCTAGGAATAATTTCATTGGAGATCCGAATTTTTCAGAAGTTAAACAGAATATATTTTTAGACGATGCGTATTTGGAACAATTGTCAAGAGAGGTCTCTGTTGGGAAATTATTAAACGATAATCTTGAAGACGAATTTTTTTCTAGAAATAAAGATACTGTCTTAATTTGCGCAGCTGATAGTACAGGGAATGCTATTTCTTTAATTTTCTCCACTTTTCATGCCTTTGGTTCAGGATTATGCTCAAAAAAATATGGACTACTTTTTCATAACCGCGGCGCTGGCTTTGTTCTGAAGAAAGATCACCCAAACGAATTGATGGGTGGGAAAAGGCCTCTTCACACAATAATCCCTGCCATTCTTCAAGAAAAGAATGGAAGCATAATGCCTTTTGGAGTTATGGGTGGGCAATACCAAGCTAATGGGCATGCAAGAATTCTAAGCAATATAAAGGACTATGGCATGAGTTTCCAAGAAGCTTTAAATTTTCCACGCAGCTTCTATTTTGATGGTGTGTTGAATATAGAGAAAGGTTACAAAAAGGATATAACAGAAAAACTTAGTAAAGTCGGTTATACAGTTCAGGAAGCGTCTATACCGATAGGAGGGGCCCAATTGGTTAGGGTTGATTCTTCAGGGGTTTTGATAGGGGCTTCAGACCCTAGAAAAGATGGGTGTGCACTCGGATACTGATTAGCCTCAGTGCATTATGTCTGACAAAAGATATCGCCCTTGAGACAAGTTACCGAATAATTGCTTTACTTCGGGGTGGCCTATTGGTTCACCACTATCATCATACAATAAATTCTGTTCCGACACATATGCAATATAGTAACTAGAATCGTTTTCGGCCAAAAGGTGGTAAAATGGTTGATCCTTTTTAGGCCTGTGATTTTCTGGTATAGAGTTCCACCATTCCTCGGTGTTATCAAAAGTAGGATCGACGTCAAATATCACTCCTCTGAATGGGTGTATTCGATGTTTCACTACTTCACCTATTGAAAATTTTGCATTTCTATTAAGCATTTTTTTTACCCTTTGGACCAAACTCTTTGACTTTTAATTAATCGAATTTTAAAAAGATACAAGTGCCATCGACATTGAATAATAAATTAACTAGCAATCTAAATACAATAACTTTCTATGTTAAAAAAATCTTTTTTCATTTTTTTTCTTTTCAACTACGTTTTTATCTCAAGCTGTGTGGGTATTCCGAAGAATCAAGAAAACGCTTGCACAATATTAAAACAAAAGAAAAGTTGGAGATCTGCATTGAAGAAAACCGAGAGAAAGTGGGGGGTCAGCCCCGGAATGCAGCTTGCCTTTATAAAAACAGAGTCAAATTTTAGACCGACGGCTCGGACCCAGAGAAAGTATTTTCTTGGCTTAGTCCCTACCGGTAGGATTTCATCAGCTTACGGGTATTCTCAAGCACTGGACGGAACATGGAAAGAATATAAAAAAAGCACTGGGAACAGATACCATAGACGATCTAACTTTGCACACTCAACAAACTTCATTGGATGGTATGTGGACAAATCTAATAAGTTGTTAGGGATATCCAGAAATAATGCTTATCTCCAATATCTTGCCTACCATCAGGGTCAAGCAGGATTTAAAACAGGTGCATACAAGACTAAAAGTGGCTTATTAAAAGTGGCAAAAAAAACAGCTGACACTAAAAAAATATTTGATCGTCAACTTAAAAAATGTCTGTAGCTTTCAGATTAGGGTTGACTAGACTAACATGTGTTTATAACGTTCATTTAGTTAAGAAATACAAAGACATTGATCAATGGATGAATTCTCCAAAAAAGCGAATTTGGATAAACTGGACAGACAGATAGAGGAGTTTAAGTCAAAAAAACACAAAAATAGCCCTAAAAGATTTAAAGTTCAGAACGATGGCTGGAGAATGGTAATTGAACTTGTAACTGGCATGATTTTAGGAGTAAGTTTGGGGATGGCGCTTGATTATATTATTGGCAGTGAACCAATATTTTTAATAGTGTTTTCGCTTTTAGGTTTTATGGCTGGCGTAAAAACAATGATTGCTACAGCAAAAAAAATGAATGAAACGAATAACTGAAAAAGAACAAATAGATGGCAAAAGAGTCTGCATTTAATATTCACCCAATGGATCAGTTTATAATCGAACCTATCCTCATGGGAGAAAACTTGGAGTGGTATTCTTTTACGAACCAAGCCTTATGGATGCTAATTAGCTTAGCATCAATATCCTTCGTGTTTATATATGGGTCACGAAAGCATCAACTTGTCCCAGGTCGACTACAATCTGTTGCTGAATTAATGTATTTCTTTATTAGAGATATGATTATCGATATAGCCGGTCAGGAAGGCTTGAGGTACTTTCCTTATATATTTACCCTATTTATTTTGATATTATTTGGAAATGTTTTGGGCCTGTTACCTTATAGTTTTACATATACTAGTCATATTGCTGTGACAGGATTTCTTGCACTCTCCGTTTTCATCTCAGTTACGTTAATCGGATTTCTTAGAAATGGTTTTGGCTTTTTAAGCCTATTTTGGATCAGCAGTGCTCCCCTAGCCCTCAGACCAATATTGCTAATTATTGAGGTGATATCTTACTTTGTACGGCCAGTTAGCCACTCTATCAGACTTGCCGGTAACATGATGGCAGGACACGCAGTAATCAAAGTATTTGCAGGTTTTGCTGGAGCCTTAGGATTGGGAGCGATTGCACCTATATTCGCAATTACAGCAGTTTACGGACTCGAAATGCTTGTTGTAGTAATACAGGCTTATGTATTTACTATTTTAACTTGTGTTTACTTAAACGATGCTTTGCATCCAGGTCACTAATAAATTTAATAAAGGAGCAATATTATGGTTGATGGAAATTTAGTAGAAATGGGAAAACTTATAGGGGCAGGCCTTGCTTGCACAGGAATGGGAGGAGCGGCTATAGGAGTTGGACATGTCGTTGGCAATTTTCTCTCAGGAGCCCTAAGAAATCCCAGTGCCGCCTCTGGCCAAACTGCAACCATGTTCATAGGCATTGCATTTGCAGAAGCATTAGGGATTTTTAGCTTTTTGGTTGCATTGCTATTAATGTACGCAATGTAGTTTAATAAAAACTAAATGGCTTCAGCTTCAAATAACGGTGCGGTGGGGATGCCCCAACTGGATTTCTCCACCTTCCCTAACCAGATATTTTGGTTAATCATCTTTTGCGTGATCTTATTTGCCATCGTAAAATTGTTTATTATTCCAAGAATGGAAGATATCTTCGCAAATCGAAGGAAAATTATTGATGGAAACGTAGCAAAAGCAGAAGAAATTAGGCTAAGAGTGGGTGAAATAGAAAAACAGATTGAGGAGGAGCTTCGAAAAGCTAAGGCTCAATGCGACGATATTATGAGCACCAGCGGAAATAATATAAAAGAACAAATGTCTATAGCGTTAGAAGATAGCAAAATAGCTACTTCTCAATTAATTGAAGAGGCAGAAGAGAGATTAAAGACGCTAAGAGATGGATCAGAAACAGCGATCGAAAAAATATCAGAAGACTTGGCAGCAGAAATAATAAATAAGCTTTCCAGAGGAAAATAGGTTCAAATGAAAACTTTAAGAGGCCCTAAACTAAAAATTGAGTGGTTCATGATAACGCTTCTAACTTTTTCTCTTTCTTTTGAAACAGTTTACGCCGCTGGCTCTGAAAAAATGTTTAGTTTAAATAATACAGATTTTGTAGTTTTAATTTCATTCTTAATATTTGTAGGTGTTTTGATTTATTTCAAAGTTCCTTCCATTATTGCTAAGTTTTTAGATAAAAGATCCGACGATATTAAAAACGAAATTGAAAGGGCAAGTGAAATATTAGAAGAAGCAAAACAAATTCTTTCTTCGATTGAAGCCGATCATATAAAGACAACCGAAACTATCGAACAGATGGTTATAACTGCCAGAGATCGTGCGAGAGACGAGGAAGAAAAAGCCAAAAAACATATTGAAGAATTGATGAAAAACAAACTCATATCTGCAGAAGGGCAAGTCAAGTCAAATGAGAGAAAAATTATTGAGGAAATAGAACAACGTGCAATAGATTTAAGTGTAGAAAAAGTGAGAGTAAAATTGTCTAAAAGCCTCTCAGGGGATGATTATGAAAGATATTTTATCTCATCAATAAAGTCTGTAGAGAAAGGCTTAAAGCAAGTTTATAGTTAATATTTCATTGGCAGGCATTTTGGTTACAATTTGTATCACAAAATAAATTAAAAGAGATAAATCAGCTCGTAATGACAGATAACAAAAAATACGATGTGGTTGCGATAGGAAACGCCATGCTAGATGTCTTGTGTGAAGTTTCGGAACCTTTCCTCGACCAGGAAGGAATTTCGAAAGGTGTGATGAATTTAGTCTCTAGGGAGAGATCAAATAACATTTTAAAATTAGTGAAACCGGTTAAAGAGACAGCGGGCGGATCAGCAGCGAATACTATTTCGACTCTGGCTAAGCTGGGTTTAAAAACTGGCTATATAGGAAAAATAGCTGACGACCAACAAGGAGGAGTATTCAAAAAAGATTTAATACACGACTCAATAATCTACAAAACTGCATTTCTGGATAAAGGTAATTCAGAGTCAACTGGCAAGTGTATTGTTTTAATAACTCCTGATAAAGAAAGGACAATGAATACATATCTTGGCGCTACAGAATATCTGTCAGATATTGATATAGATGAAGAACTTATCGCCTATAGTGAATGGTTATACCTTGAAGGATATCGCTTTGATGGACAAGAAAGCAAAAAAGCATTTTATAAAGCTATTGAAATTGCAAAAAAAAATAAAACAAAAATTGCAATTACGCTTTCCGACAGTTTTTGCGTAGATAGACATAGATCTGATTTTATTAATCTATTGAATGAATCAGCAGACCTTGTGTTTTGCAATGAGGACGAGCTAAAATCACTATACGAAGTCGAATATATTGAGGCTGCACAGAAACTTATTGCCGATACTATTAGCTGTGTTGCTTGTACTTGTGCAGAAAAGGGTGCCTACTTATTTCATAAATCATCAATAAGAAGAATTTCAACAAAAAAAGTATCTGTGATTGATACAACAGGAGCAGGAGATAATTTTGCTTCTGGTTTTTTGTATGGCCTATCAAAAAATTTTTCACTGGAGAAATGTGCGGTACTTGGAAATGAAATTGCTGGCGAAGTACTTACAATTTACGGGCCGAGGATAGAAAAAAGCCTAACAAACTTTATTAAAGTTAATGCTTAGCTGCTCTGTGTTAACAACCTAAAGACATCAGCCAAATCAGCTTCTTCTGTTGAAAGATCCATTATTTCTAATCCCTGCGACCTTAGACAATCAATTATTTGATCAATTTTAATCTCATTTCTATTGTAGGATATCGACAATTTCTGATCTTTATGTTCTTTAAGACTTGCTTTTTCAGGAAGCTTAATTTTCTCAAGATGACGATTATTGAATTTAACATTTATAACTTTCAAATTCACTTTTGCAAGTAAATCACTGGTATCATCACAGGCAATTAATTTACCTTTGTTTAAAATAGCGATTTTCTCACAGAGAGCTTCTGCTTCCTCCAGGTAATGGGTTGTTAAAATAATTGTTGTACCCTTTGAGTTTAAATCCTTCATATAAGTCCAAAGCATTTCTCTCAACTCAATATCCACGCCAGCTGTTGGTTCATCCAATATCACTACCTCTGGGGCATGAACAAGAGCTTTTCCAATAAGTAATCTCCTTCTCATTCCACCAGAAAGAGACCGCATATAAGCACTAGACTTTCCTTCCAAACCGAGCCTTTTCAAAATCTGATTGATGTTTCTATTCGCTTTTCTCACACCGTATAGACCGGCTTGTATATCTAGGCTCTCATATGGAGTTAAAAATGGATCAAAGTTTGTTTCTTGGGGAACAACTCCAATACTTCTTTTAAACTGTCTCATATTAATATCTTGATCGATATTTCCAATTTTCACTATTCCAGAAGTTTTAATCACTAGACCGGCCAGAATATTTATCAGAGTTGACTTTCCCGCTCCATTGGGTCCTAAAAGGCCAAAGAATGAACCTCGTTTCACTTGTAAATCCAAATCTTCAAGTGCTACTACCGGTTCATTTCCGTCAGAGCCTTGATATACTTTCCGTAGATTTTTAACCTCCAAGCCAAACTCTGTTAATTCTGGTTTAATCATATTTTTCTCTTTATTTTTATAGTAGTAATAGAGATAAAATATGTTATTTATTTTGTTATGTCTAAGGAAGTTATTATCACTGATAAAATAGTTGTCGCATGCAACGGGGACGATCTTAAGGGAAGCAACCACCCCAAAGTATGGCTAAAAATAAAAGAAACAGAAAAGTTCATTGACTGCCCTTACTGTGAGCGAAGATTTTCATATCAACCATCAAAGGTTTAGAGTGTGAATAGTCTTGATCCTAAGAAACATCTTGTTTTAGTGGATGGGTCTGGATTTATATTTAGAGCGTATCACGCCCTTCCACCCCTTAAAAAGTCTGATGGAACGCCCATGGGAGCAGTTTCTGGTTATTGCAATATGCTTTTTAAATTAATAAATGAAATCAGGGAGTTTCAAGCCACCCATATTGCCGTTGTATTTGACCATAAAGATAAGACATTTAGGTCCGATATTTATAAAGATTACAAAGCAAATAGACCTCCTCCCCCTGATGACCTGGTACCACAGTTTCAGTTAATCAGAGAGGCTACTGAAGCATTTGGCTTTTTTGCGATCGATAAGAAGGGCTATGAGGCTGACGACATAATCGCTACTCTTGCTCATAATGCAACTAAGGAAGGTGCCAATGTAACAATTTTTTCTTCAGATAAAGATTTAATGCAACTCGTTTCTGAGAACATAAAGATGTATGATCCTATAAGGAATGTTTTCATCGATGTCGAAAGAGTAAAAGAGAAATTTGGAGTTACGCCTGATAAAGTGATTGATGTACAAGCTCTGATAGGTGACAAAGTTGATAATGTACCAGGAGTACCTGGTATCGGCGTAAAGACAGCCTCGAGCTTAATATCAGAATTTAAAAACGTAGAAAACTTAATAGAAAAATATGCGTTAATAAATAAAGACAGAATAAAAAACCTTATTTCTGATAATGTTGATAAAATAATTTTGTCAAAAAAACTGGTCACCTTACACAAAAGAGTAGAAATTGAGCTAAATATTGGAGATTTTGAGCTAGCCACTTTAAATCTAGAAAAATTATTGGTTTTTACAAAGCTAATGGAACTCAATACTCTATCAAAAAGAATCTCCTCTCAACTAGAAGAGTTTAATGCATCAAAGACTTTTAAAAATGATCACGGTCAATCCATATCCTCTGACAATTACCAGGTCATTCAAACTGAAGATGCTCTAAGTGATTGGTGTGAAAAAATAGTTAACCAAAAAATTTTTGCTATTGATACTGAAACAACATCCCTCGATACACTATCCGCTGAATTAGTGGGAGTTTCCATTTGTATTGGTTCAGGCAACGCGTGTTATATACCAATAGCGCATCAGACCGATGAACCTGAATATAAAGATTTAGAAAAAAAACAGCTTGATAGATCTATAGTCTTGAAAAAACTACAGCCTCTTTTAGCTGATAGAAGTATACTGAAAATAGGTCACAATATAAAATACGATATTAAGGTATTGGACAAATATGAATGCCAGGTAAACTCTTTTGACGACACGATGTTAATGTCACACTGTATAAATGGTGGTAGCCAAAGACACAACTTAGACTCAGTGGCCAGGAGTCTTCTCAATCATGAAACAATAAAGCTTAAAGATTTAATTGGGTCGGGAAAGAAAGAACTTAATTTCAAGAATGTACCAATAAGTTTAGCAGCAAATTATGCAGCGGAAGATGCTGACATGACATTTCGCGTATGGGAAATTATGAAAAAAGAGTTAGTCAAAAAATCAGTTTACAGTGTCTACCAAAATATTGATAAACCAATGGTCCCAGTTTTGGTTGATGCCGAGCTCAAAGGTGTCGAAGTTGATAGGCCACAGTTGCAGCAACTGTCTGACTTTTTTGAAAAAAAGTTAAGCGAGTTAGAAAATGAAATATTCACGATAGTGGGCGTTAAATTTAATATAGCTTCCCCAAAGCAATTGAGCGAAATTCTTTTTGAAAAATTAAAGCTACCCCATGGAAAAAAAAATAAATCAGGTGGTTTTCAAACAGGGGCAGATGTCTTGGAGGATTTATCTTCAGGAGGCTTTGAAGTTGCATCACATCTGCTTGAATGGAGAAAGATTTCTAAATTGAAGTCTACTTATTCAGACTCACTGATGTTACATATAAATAATTTAACGGGAAGAGTGCATACCTCCTTTAACCTGGCTGGCACCTCTACAGGGCGTCTCTCGTCCTCTGATCCAAATCTTCAAAATATTCCGATACGAGATGCCGAAGGTAAGAAAATTAGAGAAGCTTTTATTGCTAAACAGGGAGCTAGGCTTCTCAGCCTTGATTATAATCAAATAGAACTAAGATTGTTAGCTCACATAGCAGACGTTAAGGGTCTCAAAGATGCATTTAAAAATAATGTAGATATTCACTCAAGTACTGCATCTCAAATTTTTTCGGTTCCAATAGAAAAAATTGATAGTTCGCTTAGAAGGAAAGCAAAAGCCATAAATTTCGGAATTATTTATGGAATTTCTGCATTTGGGTTGTCAAAGAATCTTAAAATTACTCGTTCTGAAGCACAAGAATTCATAGATAATTATTTCAAACAATTTCCGGAAATAAGAGACTATATGACTACTACAGTGGCAAAAGCGAAAGAACATGGTTTTGTAAAAACGTTGTTCAATAGAAAGATACATTTACCTAACATTGGGACTAAAGGTCCAGCGGGTGGCTTTGCTGAGAGAGCTGCGATAAATGCACCAATCCAAGGCAGTGCCTCAGATATAATTAAGAAAGCTATGATTAAAATTCATGCGTTTCTGAAAAGTTCCAATCTAGACGCAGACCTTTTATTACAGGTGCATGACGAACTAATATTTGAGTCTAATGAAAACACAATTGATGAATTAAAAAATAAGGCATCAAATATCATGGAACATGCTACTTTACCATACTTAGATCTAGACGTTCCTCTTAAGGTTGAAGGAGGGCAGGGGATTAACTGGTATTTGGCTCATTGAAATCTCCTAACATTTCATTGAAAACTTTATTTAGGAGCCTTAGGTCAGTATGTCTTAAAACTATTTCTACTCCAAATAAGCCAGAATTTTCGAAAGGATATGATCCTATAGAAATGTCTTTATATTTGTCTGCATAATTCCGAAGTCGTTCCGATATTTCACTTTCTTTTTTATATATTTTTAAAGTTTTTGAAAGAACTGGGGTAGCAGACTTCATATCTAAAATTATTTCTTGGACCATCGCCTCAAAGATTTTTGGAACCCCAGCCATCACAAATACGTTTTTAATAATGAAGCCAGGCGCACCAGAAATTTTATTTTTAATTAACTTGGCACCTTCAGGAATTCTTGCCATTCTTAACCGAGCCGCATTAAGATCTTTTTTTCCATTTTTATAGTTCATTGCCAGTAATTCCACAGCGTCATCTCTGATAACCAAAGGAGTATCAAAGCAATTTGCAATGGCTTCAGCAGTTATATCATCATGGGTTGGCCCAATTCCCCCACTAGTAAAGACATAATCTTTCGCAGTAGATTCATTATTAACGACACTCTCTATAATACTATGATCATCAGGAATGACCCTTACCTCCTCTAATGAAATCCCTTTTTCTACCAATATTTTAGCTAAATAGTTTGAATTTGTATCTTGTGTTCTGCCGGAAAGAATTTCATTCCCTATAATTATGATTGACGCTGTTTTCATTTTTTTGCAAATTTCTTATGAAAAATAAAGTTTCCTCTTTACTGAATAATATTTGGCTAATAATCATAGACTATAAACGTATGAATACTAAAAACATGCATAAAAATAAAGATGGTATATATATATATAACGAAGAGGCCTACGAGGGGATAAAAAAGGCCTGTGAGATTGCCTCTAAAACGCTCGATATGATTGGTAGTTACGTTAAATCTGGCGCAACGACTGAAGAGCTCAATAAAAAATGTCATGATTTTATTTTGTCACATAATTCAGTGCCTGCAACGTTAGGTTACAGAGGTTATCCGAAGTCTTGTTGTATCTCTCTTAATCACGTTGTCTGTCATGGGATTCCCAGTGACAAAAAACTAAAGAATGGTGACATTTTAAATATAGATGTGACGTGTATTCTTGACGGATGGTACGGAGACACAAGCAGAATGTTCACCGTGGGTAACATAGGGTTAAAAGCAAAGAGACTTATTGAGTTAACTCATGATGCTCTCTTATTGGCAATAAAAAACGTTACTCCAGGAAAAACGTTTGGCGACCTCGGTGCAATTATACAAGAATATGTTGAAAAACACAAAATGTCAGTCGTCAGAGATTTCTGTGGACACGGAATTGGAAGTGAATTTCATCAAGCCCCGAATGTTCTTCATTATGGCAATTACAACTCTGGACCCAGACTTGAGAGTGGTATGTGTTTCACTATTGAACCAATGGTAAATATTGGCAGGCAAGAGACAAAAATTCTAAGCGATAACTGGACAGCGGTTACAAGAGATAAATCACTTTCCGCTCAATTTGAACATACAGTATTTGTAAAAAAAGATGGATGTGATATTTTGACAAACTCCTTCAATAATACATTTTTTCCAGAAGGTGCTAAATTGCACCGCAACAATGTTTGAATTTCTTTCCAGAACCACATGGGCATGGACTATTTCTCCTAACTTTCTTGCTGGCGAAAGAAGTAAGCGTTTCAGAACCACTTTCAGTAGCTGTAAGGTCTGAACTAATCACTTCTTTTTCAGATGACTCGGAACCCGGTTCAGAGACAAATTTTGCAAAAAAAACGACTTTTATTGTTTCTCTCTTTATTTTCTCTAACAAACTTTCAAATAATATAAATGCTTCTTGCTTATATTCATTCAAAGGATCTCGTTGAGCATATCCTCTGAACCCAATGACAGATCTCAAATGATCTAAAGTAGAAAGGTGTCCTGACCAACAATAATCTACAACTTGGAGTAGAATCTGTTTTTGAAGCATTTTGAATGCTTCCGCTCCAACTTCATTAATTTTGTTTTCTAAACTATTTTGAACATCTTTAAGAATTATATCTCTAATCTCTGTTTCTAATATCCCATCCTTTTTAACGAAATTTTTCAGTTGCAAGGTTAGATTAAATTGCTCTTTGAGTTTTGTTTCCAAACCATTTACATCCCATTGATCTACAAAGGATGCCTCTGGTATACTTTCAACAATAATATCCTCCACTACGTCCATATATATGTTTTCAAACATTTCTGAAACGTCTGCAGTTTCCATTATGTTTCGCCGTTGAGAAAAGATCTCTTTTCTTTGAACGTTCACTACATCATCGTATTTAAGAATATTCTTACGCAAGTCAAAGTTTCTGGCTTCAACTTTTCCTTGAGCTCGCTCCAGCGCCTTACTCACCCAAGGATGTGCAATGCTCTCACCGTCTTTTAAACCCAATTTGGACAACATACCATCCAGTTTATCTGACCCGAATATTCTTAATAAGTCATCATCCAGGCTAAGAAAAAACATAGTTTTTCCAGGATCTCCTTGCCTACCAGACCTTCCTCTAAGTTGATTGTCTATTCTTCTACTTTCGTGCCTCTCTGTAGCCAAGACATACAATCCTCCTGCTTCAACTACCTTTTCCCTATCTTCAAGAACTTGACGCTCAATCTCGGCTTTCTTTTGATCATATTTTGGGTCATTGATATCAATTTTACCCTTAACCTGCATTTCAACATTACCGCCGAGCTGTATATCTGTTCCCCTACCCGCCATATTTGTGGCTATAGTCACAGCTTTTGGTGTCCCAGCAAGCGATATTATTTCAGCTTCCTGTTCATGATATCTAGCATTAAGTACATTATGTTTGATATTCTCTTTTTTAAGCAACTTTGAAATTTCTTCAGATTTATCAATTGATGTTGTACCAACTAGTATTGGCTGTCCTTTTTCATTAGATTTCTTTATCTCGTTTATAACAGCACTGTATTTTTCTTCTTTCGTTCTATATACTTGATCTTCCTCATCCAATCTGGATATAGGCATATTAGTAGGCACCGCAACGACACCTAAACCATATATTTCTGAAAACTCATCTGCCTCTGTTATCGCCGTTCCAGTCATTCCAGCCAATTTTTTGTATAGACGAAAATAATTTTGAAAGGTTACAGAAGCAAGAGTAGTATTTTCTGGTTTTACCGTTAATTTTTCTTTTGCCTCAATCGCTTGGTGTAAGCCATTGGATAAGCGTCTGCCAGACATCATTCTTCCAGTAAACTCATCAATTAAAATAACCTCACCACTTCTGACTATATAGTCACTCTCCTTTTTAAAAAGCTTATTAGCTATTAGAGCTTGATTGACATGATGCACCAGATCCGTATTCTCTGGATCGTACAGATTGGACGTTGCGGTAAGTAGTTCCTGCTCTCTAAGTAAGGTTTCCATCATTTGATTGCCGCTATCGGTTAAGCTTCCAGTTTTGGTTTTCTCGTCTAACTCAAAATCACCTGTATCAAGTTTTGGAATAAGAGAGTTTACTCTTGCATACAACTCTGATTTGTCGTTAGTCGGACCAGAAATGATCAAGGGAGTTCGTGCCTCATCAATTAATATGCTGTCTACCTCATCTACAATAGCGTAATGCGGAACCCTTTGGGATATTTCTGACAAATCAGACTTCATATTGTCACGTAGGTAATCAAAGCCGAGTTCATTGTTAGTTGCATAAGTTATATCAGCTGAATAAGCGGTTATTTTTTCACCCTCAACCATATCTGGAGCTATAACGCCAACTCTTAGACCAAGGGAAGAAAAAACTTTACCCATCCACTCAGAATCACGTTTTGCAAGATAGTCATTGACTGTTACAAGATGAGCTCCTTTACCTTCTAAAGCATTTAGATAAAGTGGCAGAGTAGCTGTAAGTGTTTTGCCTTCTCCAGTTTTCATTTCGGCAATGTAGCCTTTATGAAGAAAATATCCTCCTATCAACTGCACATCAAAAGGTCTTAGGCCAATTGTTCTTTCAGAAGCTTCCCTCACGACCGCAAACGCCTCAGGTAAAACTGAATCCAAATCTTCTCCATTTTCTATTCTCTGACGGAATTCTTTTGTTTTGTCAGACAGGCCATCATCGGAGATTTCTTTCATTTCTGCGGAGAGAGAATTAATTTTATCAATAAACGGTTGTGCTGTTTTCAACAACCGATCGTTGGAATTACCAAATATTTTTTTAAAAATCGAAAAGTTAGCCATATGTATTCCATTTAACTCCTGAATTTTTATATATCTTTAATATACGCTTGGAAAGCATAAGATTTGAATGTAAATCTAAAAGTGGTAGAAAATACTATACTAAACTATTTGTTTTCTGTATCACCATGATAGATGTATGAATAGATTAGAGGAAAGTTATGAAAAAAAATTATTATCAATTAATCACATTAATCTTATTTTTATTTTTTTTTGTTCAGTCATCGCAAAGAATATATGCTCAAGAAAGCT
>QOQE01000007.1 GCA_003331935.1 Alphaproteobacteria bacterium
TTAGGACTTCCATATCCCATAGCTCTTGGAACCGCTGCTAAAAAACATAAGTTAAAAATAGAGGAGCTTGTTCCTCTATTTTTGCAATCAAACATAACTAATTTGATAGCAGCGGCTCAACGCCTTTTGCCTTTGGGTCACAAAAAATCAACTAACATTATGAAAAATCTATTTGAAAGAATAAATGATGTATCAAAAAAAGTGTTGGTTTCGAGGGAAGAGGATTTATTTTCTTCTTGTTATTTAGCTGATACATGCACACTATTGCATGAGGAACTTCAGGGTAGAATATTTAAGTCTTAGGAGGTTTTTGCAATGGGGGATGCCTTTAGAGTTGGACTCGGTGGACCAGTTGGAGCTGGAAAAACTAGCCTGACGGCGAGTTTGTGTAAGGTTTTTTCGGAAACCTTGTCGATGGCTGTTATTACCAATGACATATATACTAAAGAGGATGCTGAAATACTGATGAAAAAGCAGGTCATCAACTCTGAAAGAATTTTGGCAGTAGAAACAGGGGGGTGTCCCCACACGGCGATAAGGGAAGATGCTTCTATCAACTTACAAGCCGTCGATAAACTATCAAATAAATTTCCAGATCTGGATCTTATATTACTAGAGAGCGGAGGAGATAATCTTTCGGCCACTTTCAGTCCAGAACTTGTAGACTATACAATTTTTATGATCGATGTTTGTATGGGAGAAGAAATACCAAGAAAAGGTGGCCCTGCAATTACGAGATCAGATCTATTAATAATCAATAAAATCGATTTAGCAGGTTATGTTGATGTTTCTGTAAATAATATGTTGCAAGATGCAATAGAAAAAAGAAATGGTAAACCTGTCTTGCTCACAAATTTGAAGAAGGAAGAAGGCGTAGAGGCAGTGAAAAATGAGATTATGAAAATGGGAAATCTTTAAGCGTGAAAAATAAATTTGAAGAAATTGAAGTCAATATTGGTTCCTTGGGCGTGTGTGAAATTATTTTAAATAGGCCTGATAAACATAACGCGATGAATAGGAGAATGATTGATGAGTTAGAGGAAGCTGGGCAGTATTTAGCACAACTAGACAGCGCTCGGGTAGTATTTCTTCAAGCAAATGGAACTACTTTTTGCGCCGGAGGAGACTTGAATTGGATGAAAGACCAAGAAAAAAAATCCAAAGAAGGCAAATTAGTTGAAGCTAGAGCTCTAGCAAAAATGTTGGCAACAATGAATACTCTTCCAATGCCACTGATTTCTATAGTCTCTGGAAGTGCATTTGGAGGAGGCTTAGGTCTAATTTCAGTATCTGACACAGTTATTGCTTCACAAAAATCAAAATTTGGTCTTACAGAAACCAGGCTAGGGTTGATCCCTGCAACTATTGGACCCTTTGTGATTAAGAAGTTGGGTGAAAGTTTTGGCCGTAACGTATTTTTCAGTGGAAAAATTTTTGATGCTAATTCGGCCTACAAGATGGGTCTTGTGCATTATATTTGTGAGGATAAAAAAGAAATTGATTTACTGAAATCGCAGGAAATCGACAACATATTGAAATGTTCTCCTGAGGCGATAAAAAAATCAAAAGAGCTATTGAAAAATCTTACGGGGGAAAAGGCAGAAAGCTTTTTTGAACTTACAACGAATATTCTTGCGAACAGTTGGGATTCTACAGAGGGGAAACAAGGTATTCAGGCTTTTTTTGAAAAAAGACCTGCACCGTGGGTAAAAAAGGGAGAGAACAATGGATAATAGACCTATTAGTAGATCAGCAATACCGAATTTAGAAGATTTACCAAATGACGTGCGAACGAAAATTCAAGCCGTACAGGAAAAGACAGGCTTTGTACCAAATGTATTTATGATAATGGCAAGAAAACCCGACGAGTTTAGAGGTTTTTGTACCTATTATGACGCTATTATGGAAACTGAGTGTAACCTAACTAAGGCGGAGCTGGAGATGATAGTTGTAGCTACCTCCGCTCAAAACGATTGTCTTTATTGTATTGTGTCTCATGGAGCGGTCTTGAGAATAAGATCCAAAGATAAAAATATTTCAGATCAAATAGCTATTAACTATAAAAAGAGTAAAATAACGGAGAGACAGCGCGCTATGCTTGATTTCGCTGTTAAGGTAGCAAAGGAGTCTCAGAACATAGAGGACTCTGATTTTAAAGTTTTAGAAGGCTTTGGTTTTGATATTGAAGATGCGTGGAGGATAGCTTCAGTTGCGTCATTCTTTGCTATGAGTAACCGTCTAGCTAACACATTTTCAATGTTACCTAATGAAGAATTCTACGCTATGGGTCGATAAAATATTGGTAGCTACTTTAAAAGATTACTAAACAATTATTTTTGGCTCTGATGGAATGCTCACTCCTCGATGTTTTTTCTCAAGTTCCTCTAGTTTGGTAATAAGAGGTTCACCTGCAGAACACGTTTTTCTTGTTTTTAAAGATACATGAAGAAGAAGGTGTTCACCGGTAGCAAAAAGTTCTCCTTCTTTATTCTTCAGCATATGAAAAACATGTAATTTTTTTCCATTCCCTTTTATAACTTTAGTTTCAATGTGTACTTCTTGCCCTACCTTAAGCTCATTAAGATGCTTAATATTTGTTTCAACGGTAAAGTATGAATTCCCCGCCTCAATATATGCTTTATCACATCCAATATGAAGCATCACGGCATCTGATGCATCACCAAAACAGTTAAGGTAGCGATATTCAGTCATATGACCATTATAATCTGCCCATTCAGGAGGTATGGTTTTAGTATAGGTAATTAACAAATCACTGATTATTCGTACGCCAGCCTTTTCTGCTTGTTTTGATTGTTCATCGAAGAGATCTTTTTCATAGCTTGCCAATGTTCGTCCAGATCCCCAGCGGTTATTTCTAAGAGCTTTCTGTAATTCAACCAAGTTTTTGTCCCGAATGTCTTCCAATTCGGAGATACTGTACATGTTTGATTGGGCATCTGACTGAGAGCAAATTTTTTCTATCAATTCAGAATTAAACTCTGGCACATCTGTTAATCTGGACCAGGGCCATTTCAGTGCGGGACCAAATTGATCCAGGAAATGACGCATGCCCTTATCTCCTCCAGCAATGCGGTAACTTTCAAACATTCCCATTTGCGCAAATCGTATTCCGAAGCTAGACGTAATAATATTGTCCAATTCCTCAGTAGTACAAATATTATCTTTTATAAGCCACAACGCCTCACGCCACATTGCCTCTAGCATCCTATCGGCAACAAAAGCGTCTATTTCTTTTTTGATTTTTATTGGTACCATGCCGATGTATTTCAATAAATGGCACACATTATCAATAATATCTTGATCTTTTTCTTGACCAGGAACTACCTCAACTAAAGGCATCAGATACACGGGATTAAAAGGATGTGTAACAATCAAATTCTTTGGGTTCTTCATGTGCTTTTGAAGATCAGTTGGCTTAAAACCTGAAGTAGACGACAAAATAATAGAGTTTTTGGAAACCTCCTCAATTTCCTTATAAAGGTGTTGCTTTATTTGTAAATTCTCTGGAAGACTTTCAATTATATAATCAGGCAGCTCCAGAGCGTCGTCTAAAGATTTCGCAAAATTAAGGTTACCTATTTCTCTCAAAGGAGCCTTTGTTAATTGAGAGAAATATTTTTTTGCTCTTTCAACAGATGATTTTGTTCTACTGTAGCTTTCTGTTTGTTTATCGAAAACGGTTACATTTATCCCATTAACTAATAAGCGAGCGGCCCAACCAGACCCTATAACTCCAGCTCCTACGCACGAAACGTTAAGAGTTTTTTTGCTCATTGTTTTTTCAAACGCAAGGTCTCGCGAACTTCTTTTGCTGACATGACCTTGCTTCCCGAGGTTTCAATAACATTCACAGCCTTTTCGACTAGCTGGTAGTTCTTTGCTAATTGTCCTTTTTCCAACCAAATATTATCTTCCAACCCCACTCTCACATTTCCTCCTGCTAGAGTAGCCAGTGCAACATAAGGGATCTGAAATTGTCCTATAGAAAATGCAGACCACGTCCAATCTTTGGGGATATTATTCACTAAAGACATAAACGTATTTATATCGTTTGGTGCGCCCCATGGTATGCCCATACAAAGTTGTAAAAGAACTGGGTTTTTTATCAAACCCTCATTTACTAGTTTTTTTGCAAGCCAAAGATGTCCTGTATCGAACACTTCAATCTCAGGAAGTATGCCTAGACTGGTAATCTTAGAAGCCATAGCTGTTAGCATTCCTGGCGTGTTAGTCATTACATAATTATCCTCAGCAAAATTCATTGTGCCACAATCTAAAGTGCAGATTTCCGGTTTGCACGAAACAAGATGCCTAATTCTTTCTGATGCCCCAATCATATCTGTTTCTGGCTGTTTTAGTGGTAGTGGGTTTTCAGAATCAAGACCAAGATAAATATCACCCCCCATTCCTGTGGTTAGATTCAAAATAACATCAGTTTCGGAGTCTCTAATTCTTTTAGTTAACTCTTCATAAAGATCAACACGACGGCTTGGTATACCGGTCTCAGGATCTCTAACATGGCAATGTACAATAGCAGCACCAGCTTTAGCGGCGTCGATCGCACTATCTGCTATTTCTTTTGGCGATCTTGGCACCTCGTTACTTTTATCCTGCGAGCTTCCTGAACCAGTAACGGCGCAGGTAATAAAAACATTTTTATTAATAGTGAGGGTCATTCTAACCTCATTGAATTAAAGGGAGATCTTTGATTAAGCCTTCTCGAAATTCCTGATCATTGATATTAACTAATATTTTTTTGTTATTGTCCCAGTATCCCTCATTGATCATGCCAAGCCCAATATTATTCTTGAAGAAAGGGGAAAACGCGCCCGATGTTAAATTGCCAACTATCGTTTTTTTATCTGTATCAAAAACTTGTAACGGTCTAGTTATTGTTGGAAGTCGGGGACCTTTATAAATTACGCCTTTTATACGTCTTTTAATGCCATACTTAATCTGTCTGAGGAGAACTTTTTTTCCGATATAATCTTCTTCTTTATATATATCCAAAAATTTGTCCATGTTACATTCCAGCGGTGTGTTCTCCACTGTCATTTCATTCCCATAGGATAATAAGCCTGCCTCAACTCTATCTATTATGTTTGGAGACCCTGGTCTTATATTTTCAGGTTTACCTGCCTCTAGAATTGTTTCCCATAGAAATGTACCTAGCTCTGGTCGAGACAAATAGATTTCAAATCCACCAATTCTAGAGTAACCAGTTTTAGCAATTAGTTGAGACGAACCATCAAGCGGAAAATAATCAAAATTAAACTTTTTAAGTGAATGTATACGTTCACCAAAAACCTTAGCCAAAACATCAGCAGCTTTTGGTCCTTGTATTGCCAGAGGCCAGACGTCAGGTTCTCTAATTCTAACGTTCAATCCAAGACCAATAGCTAATCCTCTTGCCCATAATAATACATCTGAGTCCGCAACAGATAGATAGAAATGTTCGTCGCTTATTTTGATTAGAATAGGGTCGTTGATTATACCACCATTCTCATCAGTTAAAGGAATGTAGAGACATTTTTTTGAATTTAGCTCTGAGATCGATCTTGGTGTCATTAGCTCAATAAGTTTGAGAGCGTCTCTGCCCTTAATTTCAACTTGTCTTTGACAGCCAACATCCCAAATCTGAGCATATTTTTGTAGATGCAGATAATCATCTTCAATAGAGTGTTGAAAGGACTTTGGAAGGAGAGTATGGTTCACAACTGAAAAACCAGTCACTCCATATTTTTCAACAGACGCAGTAAAAGGCGTTCTTCTGATCCTTCTAGAAAAATTAAGCTTATTTTGAATATTCATTACTATTCTCCTGACCACCAAGTAGAGGCGCCGTGTTGAGATACGATGATGGGAATATGAAATTTGTCATTCTCTGAACTTAAAGATACCCTGAAAATTATGTCGTTGCAGTATATACCTTTTTTTTTATTATGAATATCCGATAGTTTAAATTCAATCTCAAAAATTTCATTGCTTGTAAGAATAAAATCGAAGTTTTGGACAAGCCGTCCCCCTGTATCAGTTTTATTAGAAAATATTTTCTTTCTACCTCCATCAGGTTCGATATATGTAAGCGTAACCGTTAAACCAGCAACGTGAGTACCGTTTTCAGAATTTAATACATGTGTGCTTATTGAGGGCATTATTATTCTATAGAAGCTTTGTCTCTTTTATCGCTTGTAGCGGCTACAATTGGGCTTATAACGCCTTTAGTTTTTACATTAACGCAAGCAGGTTTTCCGCTTTCTATTGCTCTTCTTACAGCCCCTTCAATTTCATCCTTATGAGTTACAAGTTCGCCATACCCTCCCATGCCTTGAAACATCCCATGAAATGGGATATCTCTAAAATCTGTCGCAAAGTGCGAACCGTCTTTGAACAGTCGTTCTTGTTGCTGAGATATACAATCTAAACCACCATTGTTATCTATAATTATAACAATTGGCAGGTTTTCTTGAAAGGCTGTCTCAATTGATAACCCTCCACTCAAAAAAGCTCCGTCACCAGAGATTAATACAACTGTTTTTGATTTGTTTAGCCGTTTTGCTGATAGAGCAAATGATACGCCGACCCCTAGCATTGAATAGGAACCAGGGTGCATGATTTGAGAAAGGGCTAATCCGTTTGAGGCAGCGATATTAACAGCAATTTCTGACCAAAAGTGTGTGTTGCCTCCATCAAAAACTAAGATATCTTGGTCAGTCATACATTTTTGTACCGATAAAGAAAGCTCTAAAGGATGAATTTTTCCACCACTCCATGCAGGAGAATTTGTTGTTTCAACAAGATTGTTTACAGATGAACTCACCCATTTCTTTCTTTCTGCGATATTTGCATCTAACCAGTCTTTTTCGATGGAGAAATTATCCTTATTGTATGACTCCAACAGACCCTCAAAAAAAGCTCCTGGATCACTTAAAAGCAAATGATCAGCTGCCCTATTAAACTCAATTTCTTCATGCGATCCGTTAACACATATTAACTTTGAACTTGCGGGAAATAATGGTGGATTACCAAAATTCATTTGATTATCTAAACGCGCTCCAACCATTACTATGCAGTCAGACTCATTCAAAGCAAATTTCGAGGGGTGATACTGATGCACATCGGCAAGTCCAAGGAAAGCCTTACATTTTTCGTTTAACAATTTTTGGTGATAGGGCACATTAAAAATTGGTATTTGAATTTCGTTACCCACGCGCTTTAATAAATTTTCAGTTTTTGACCACCATATCCCGTGCCCACCAATAATTATCGGCTTTTTGGAAGACTTGATAACTTCTATTATTTCATTTAGTGCAGAAGGCTCAGGCCACGCTTTAAGAGGTTTTGGTTTATTTGTATTAAATGGTCGCTCCATATCTGAGGAATTTTCGCTGAAGGAAGAAAACATTATGTCAACGGGCATACTTAAATGAACAGGGCCTGGATAGCCGCTTGTTGCTATCCTCCAAGCTCTATCCACGAATTCAGGAATTCTATTTCCATCTGTTATTGATGCGCTGTATTTCGTAAGTGGTTTTGCGATAGCGACGTCATCAATTTCCTTGAAGCCTCCAGCACCTTGCTTTTTAAGTGTAGATGAGCCCGTTACAAAAATTACAGGGGAACGTTCTCCCCAAGCCTCCATCATTGCAGGTATAGCATTTGCAAAGCCCTCTGGACCAACCAAACATACACTTGGCTGTCTCGAAAGTCTGGTGTGACCGTCTGCTAAATGACCCGCAATTTGTTCGTGAGGGCAATTTATCACAGGTATTTGATGATTCATAAAACCCTCAAGTGCTGGGTTGCAAAACCCACCTGCGAGTGTAAACACATGCTCTGTCCCTTTCTCTTTAAAAGACTTCGCTAAAAGTTGCCCTCCTCGAACCATAGTATTATCTTTCATCTGGCTAATCTCCCTTGTGAGAATAAATTATTTTCATTTTATCCATCGCGCTAACTCCTAGATCAGTTGATGCGAAAGGCCCACCGTGCAATTTGTTTCCTTCATCGGCCAATTCCTCAGCTAAGTCTCCTGCAAAAATTGTATCAGCGTAAATTTCAGCATTATCCTTGGGTTTGAATCCAAGATGCCCGACGTCTATGTTGCTCATATTAGAACGATCATTGTCTGATACTCCATAAACAACTGAGTAGCCCGTATGTGCGGTATCAATCGCTCTCATAACCAATTGAACTAAGTCGTTATATGAAAGCCAACTTGTTAAACTTCGCAATGTTGTTACTGGTGAACACGTCGCAATTCGTAGGCATACCGCTTCGATACCACATTTATCATAATACATACGTGCTAAATTTTCGGTAAAACACTTTGATAGCCCATAAAAACCATCAGCTCGATGAGCGGTCTTTGGTCTCAATGTCTTTGTTCTTCTATACATTCCAACTGCGTGTACAGAACTTGAGTAAACTACTCTTCTGCAGCTATTTAAACGCGCTGACTCCCAGACGTTATAGGAACCAATGAAATTAGCACCTAGCATATCATTAAAGGGTACTTCATCTACTAAAGCTCCAAAATGGCAGATGAGTGAAACATCTTTTGTTATTTTACATATTTGATCAAAGTTTGATAAATCAGCTGAGATATAGGTTTCATTTTCATTAAGTTTTCCAATATTTTTTTTTATATCGGTTGAAACCAATTCATTGCAAATTTTTGAAAGGGGCTCTCTAAGATAAGAACCCAACCTACCTCCAGCACCTGTGAGTAAAATTTTTTTTTCCATCAATACCTCAATAAAAATAATTATAGAGAAAACTTTTTTTTTTAGGACTCATTTATCTTAACTTCCTGTTTGATTGCTAAAACTGATGAAACAGTAGAGACACAATAAGGCACACAGAAAGTTAAAAGAATTTTAAACCAATCAAGGGGTTTCATATTTTGAAAAATTATTCTGTCACCGTGATTTATCAGAGCAAGAATGCAACCAACCACAAGAGCAATTTTTATTGCTCGTTTTACAACACTTTTTCGGAGCGCAATATTAAAAAAGCTATTGTATTTTATTTTATTCTTCAAAAGCCAGACTCATGTTAATGATCGATGTATGATACTACGATGGCTAATTATTACCAAAACGAGTGCCCAAAAATAAGTGTCAAATAAATTCTGGATCAGATAAGCCTTGTGATCTATAGGAAGCGGTAACGGTATTAGCTAGAAGACAGGCTATGGTCATTGGTCCCACTCCACCAGGTACTGGTGTAACCCCAGCTGCTACCCCAGCCATATCACTGAAACAAACGTCACCAACCAAAACAGTTTTTTCAACTCCATCAATTTTTTTTATTACCCGATTTATTCCAACATCAATTACGGTTGCACCTGGCTTTACCCATTCTTTTTTTATCATCTCAGGTCGTCCTACTGCGGCAACAATGATATCAGATTGCGAACAGACACTTTCTATGTTCTCTGTCCGAGAGTGAGCTATGGTTACGGTACAATTTTCTTGCAGGAGGAGATTAGCCATTGGCTTGCCAACTATGTTTGATCTTCCCACTATAACTGCACTCTTGCCTGAAAGATTCCCGATTCTGTCTTTCAGCAATAGTAAGCAACCTAACGGTGTGCAGGGAATCATTGATTTTTGACCAGTGTTAAGAAGACCAACATTGGATATATGAAAGCCATCTACATCTTTTTCTGGATCAATAGAATTAATTACCTCTTTTTCATTAAGGTGCTTGGGCAATGGAAGTTGACATAAAATACCATGAACGTTTGCATCTTTATTTAACTTTTTTATAAGGTTGAGAAGTACTTCAGAGGAGGTTGAAGCATCCAACTTATGCTCATAGGAATTCATTCCTGCCTCTATGGTTTGCTTTCCTTTATTTCTAACATATACCTGACTTGCGGGGTCCTCACCAACAAGTATTACTGCCAATCCTGGAGTTATACCTTTTTTTTCTTTTATGAGGTCTACACAATTTTTAACTTTATCACGCAGAGTTTGGGAAAACTTCTTCCCGTCAATAATTTGATTCATCGATCACCTCAGTCTTTCTAAAATAAGCCTTCAACGTCACCTTTTTTATTGAGCATTATTGACTCAGCGCTTGGAACTTTTGGAAGTCCAGGCATGGTCATAACTTCACCACAAATAACAACAATGAAACCAGCGCCCGCTGACAGTCTAACTTCTCTTATAGGAATTGAATGACCATTTGGAGCACCTCTTCTATTAGGATCCGTTGTGAAACTATATTGAGTTTTTGCCATACAAATAGGTAAGTTGCCATATCCATCATTTTCCCAAAGCTGTAATTGATCTCTAATTGGCTTACTGGCAAGAACCTCATCGGCTCTGTAAATTTTAGTAGCAATTTTTTCAATTTTTTCAATCAGAGGCAAATCATCTTTATAAGTGTAAGAAAACTTGCTTTTGCTTTCAGTTATTTCAACAACTTTATTTGCCAAAGGTAAAATCCCAGTTGATCCCTCAGCCCAATGTTTGCAAACAAATGCTTCTGTACCCTTATCAGCTACGTAACGTCTCAAAGCCTCAATCTCTGCATCGGTGTCGCTAACAAAGTGGTTTATAGCCACAACAACCGGTATCCCAAATGACTTCACATTTTCAATGTGGCGACCAAGGTTTGCACAGCCTTGTTGTACCGCGTGAATATTTTCTTTGCTAAGGTCATTTTTTGAAATAACGCCTCCATTCATTTTCATAGATCTCACCGTTGCAACGATTACTGCAGCATCGGGCTTTATTCCCGCTTTACGGCATTTTATATTTAAAAACTTTTCAGCACCAAGGTCGGCTCCAAAACCAGCCTCAGTTACAACATAATTAGCAATCTTTAGTGCGGTCTGAGTTGCAACAACCGAGTTGCATCCATGGGCGATATTTGCGAAAGGCCCTCCATGAACAAAGGCGGGGTTGTTTTCCAATGTCTGCACAATATTAGGTTGCATGGCTTGTTGTAAAAGCACAGTCATAGCTCCATCCGCTTTTATATCTCTGCAGAAAACAGGACTCCTATCTTTTCTATAAGCAACGATAATGTCACCCAATCTCTTCCTAAGATCGGTCAGATCTCTTGCTAAACAGAGGATTGCCATCACTTCCGAGGCAACAGTAATATCAAAACCTGCTTGTTTTGGGTAGCCGTTAGCAACGCCTCCAAGGCTGGTTACTATATCTCTCAAAGCCCTATCATTCATGTCGATAACACGTCGCCAAACAACTCTTCGTAAGTCGATGTTTTGCTCATTCCCCCAATATATGTGATTATCAATCATAGCTGCTAAAAGATTGTGTGCGCTTGTTATGGCATGAAAATCCCCCGTGAAATGTAAATTCATGTCTTCCATTGGAACGACCTGCGCTAGGCCTCCGCCTGCAGCTCCACCCTTCATACCAAAACAGGGACCCAAAGAAGCTTCCCGAATGCATATAGCCGCTCTTTTCCCTAATGCGCAGAGACCGTCACCTAGACCTACTGTGGTGGTGGTTTTCCCTTCACCTGCAGGTGTAGGGTTTACTGCAGTTACCAAAATAAGCTTGCCATTCTCATTGTTTTTTACAGATTTGATAAATTGATCTGAGATTTTTGCTTTATCATGCCCAAAGGGTATCAACTCCTCTTCTTCTATTCCTAGTTTTTTTGCCACTTCTTTTATTGGAAGTTTTTTTGCTTCTCTTGCAATTTCAATATCCGATTTGACTTTCATTTCTCTTCCCCACTATTTAAATATTTCTCGATGACGTCTCTATTGATTTAATGAAGGAACCAGTAGAAGAGCTTGGCGAGAATAATATGAATTTTTTCTCTTTCTCTCTAAATATAATCACATTTAAATGATCCATAATAGTTCTTTTGACATCTCCGATAGCAAAAACTTTTATGGATAAATTGAGAGGACAAATTCGTTCTAACATTTCAATAACTTTTTCCCCTTCTACTCTAATTCCGCACCATCCACCAGTTTGATCAGTTATATAAAAAGCCTGTTTTAGCAATGGAACTGTTTTCCTTGAAAAAGAGAAATTAGTCGAATTACACACGAAAAGTGAATCAAGCCCAATTCTAAATCCTAAAACACCATTTTTATTTATGATTGATTTTTCAATGTTCGGCATTGACGCTCCAAGGGATTTCTTGAAATTAAGTCTACATTTTCTTTCACTATTTAATGGGATTGCAAGCGATATCAGATTATCAAATTGGTATTCTTCAATTTTTAATTTACTTATGATTTTAGAATAGCCATCTAGAGGCCTTTCTATTTTAAGCGCTTGTCTAGCCACGTTGCCTAATTCCCTCTGGATCTAAAAAATGAGGTGAAACGATCTCAACTTCTGTTTCTTTGTTTTGTAAGGGATTTACAGCTAAGACCTTTTCCCCAATACGATTGCTACCATTTTTCACAAAACCTAAGCCTATATAATGACCAAGTGTTGGAGAAAAAGCCACCGAGGATAGCCAGCCTTCATCATCTCTCATTATTGGTTTTTTTCCCAGTGAAATAAAGTGTGATCCAGCTTCTAGCTTTTGTCGATGGTCAACTGGCTTAAACCCCGACAATATTCCGATATCAGGGTTATTAAACCCTTCTCTTTCAGATAATATATTTCCTATGCTATCTGCTTTTTTCGATATCATCCTTGATAGACCAAGGTTCTGAGCAGTTGTTTGCCCATTAATTTCATTGCCAGCTGGGTGGCCTTTCTCTATTCGCATAACTCCCAGTGCTTCAGTTCCATAGGGAATAGCGTTGAACTCTTTACCTTCTGAAAGAAGGGTGTTGAATAAAGAATTTCCATATTGCGAGGGTACTGCAACTTCGTAAGCTAACTCTCCAGAGAAAGAAATTCGAAAAAGTCTTGCCAAAACTCCGCCGCAGATAGTTAATTCACGACATGCCATGAAGGGAAACTTTGTATTAGTTATCTCTTTTGGTTTATCAACGATTTTTTGCAATAATTTCCGAGAATTTGGTCCAGCAACAGAATATTGAGCCCAGGAGTCTGTTGTAGAAATTAAATGAACATCTAGGTCTGGAAGAAGGCATTGTCGAATGAATTCTAAATTTCTAAAAACTAATGCAGCATTAGCTGTTGTGGTTGTCATTATAAAATGGTTTTCACTTAGCCTTGCGGTTGTACCGTCATCATATGCAACACCGTCTTCTCTTAACATGAGCCCGTAACGCACTCTGTTGATTGGGAGTTTTGCAAAAGCATTTGTGTACACAAAGTTTAAAAAATCGGAACAATCTTTCCCTTGTATATCAATTTTTCCGAGTGTAGTTACGTCACAAATTCCAACAGAACTTCTTGTCTGTAAAACTTCTCTATCGACACTTTGCCGCCAAAATGTTTCCCCTCGCTCCGGGAACCATTGTGCGCGCAACCAGTTGCCGGCTTCGACAAATGCTGCTTTTCTTTTAGAGGCGCTATTGTGCGATGGGGTTAACCTAGTCGGTCTAAAGTCCTTTCCTCTAGAACGGCCCGCAAAGGCCGATATAGCTATGGGTACATAAGGAGGCCTAAAAATAGTAGTACCTATTTCAGAAATGTGGGTCTTCTTCAATTGAGCCATAGATGCTAAGCCGAGTATATTAGATGTCTTCCCTTGATCTGTAGCCATCCCCAATGTCGAGTAACGCTTCAAATGTTCAACGCTCTTAAATCCCTCTTTAAGACTTAACTCAATATCTTTCTGCGTGACGTCATTTTGTAGATCAATGAAGGAGTTAGAGGGGTCTGTAGAGCTTACTAGATCAAGAGAGCAACTATATTGTTCTCTTGAAGAATTTAGTTCTTTGGGTTTAGGGATGTTTAACCCCAGTTCCTTAATTAAAGATAGAATAACTCTATTTGTATCAGGAATTATATTTTGAATGCTAAATGTCCCTTTAGCGGCTCCAACAGGAATGATATCATCTTTTTTTCTACTATTTGCCGATAGAAAGTTTTTGTATTTATTATCCCAAACAGGTTTACCTCGCTTGTGGCACGTCAAGTGAATGTTCGAACTCCATCCTCCTGAAACTGCAAGACAGTCAACATTCAATTTTTTTCCAGAGCTTAATTCAATTGCTTTAATGCCTTGTCTTCCGTATGTCTTTTTCACAGTTTGCCCTAAGTACGATGTAATATTTGAAGACAGAGTGGTTATCTCTTTGCGGGTATCAATTATTGCCTTTACCTCTAGACCCATATCTTTAAGGTCATTTGCTGTTTTCCAACCATCATCATTATTTGTATAGACTGCAACTTTTTGACCATAGTGTGCACCATACCTATTAGCATAGGTTCTGACAGACCCTGACAACATTATTCCTGGTCTATCGTTGTTGGGGAACGCAATGGAACGCTCTAGAGCACCAGAAGCTAAGATGCAATATTTAGTATATATTTTCCAATTGATCTGTCTTGGCTTTGAATTTTTTACCGAGATATGATCAGTTTTTTTCTCGAGAGCCGCAAATATACCATGATCAAAAGCAGCATAAACGGTTGTCCTAGTTAATATGCGGACATTCTTAAAACTTTTTAATTTTTTTACTGTTTTATCAACCCAGGCCGAAGACTTTTCTCCATTTATTTGTAACTTTTCTGAATTAAGCCTTCCACCCAAAATAAAATCTTCTTCAATCAATAAGATCTCGCTTCCTGTTTCGGCCAAAAGAAGTGCAGACACTAAGCCTGAGATACCAGATCCTACTATCAGAAACTCACTATGGAGATATCCCTTATCATAATGTGAAGGGTCAGCCTCCATTGATAATTTTCCTAGTCCAGCAGCTCTTCTAATAACGGGTTCATATAGTTTTTCCCAAAATTTTTGTGGCCACATAAATGTCTTGTAATAAAACCCTGCGCCAATGAAATTTTTAAACAAATCATTTATTGCCATAAGGTCAAAATTTACTGAGCCTAAAAAATTTTGGCTCGACGCTTGCAGTCCATCAAATAGTTCTATATCGGTGGCTTTGGTGTTCGGATCCCTGAACGGACCCTTGCCAATTTCAACCAATGCATTGGGCTCCTCAGATCCTGCGCTAAAAATACCTCTTGGTCGATGATATTTGAAAGATCTTCCAACAGTTTTAACATTATTGGCAACAAGAGCAGAGGCCAGCGTATCCCCTTTAAATCCAAAATATTTTTTCCCGTTGAAGGTAAAAGATAGTTTTTTCTTTTTTGTTATCGGATGTGAGCTATTTCGCATTTACTTTTCTTTTAAGATTTCGAGCAAGCTCAACTTTTAAAATTTCATGTGTCACGGTATTCCTCGTCACTACAAGCCAAGATCTATCACCCTGTTCGTGATACCAAAGCTCTTTATGTATCCCAGCAGGATTTTTTCGAAAATAGCCATATTCTATAAATTTGGACTTTATATTCTTGCTTCGCCAACTTGGCCTGTTCATTAATTTTGCGTCACCCATATAAATAAATTCAGAAGAGTCCCTTAGTCCTAGTAATGGATGGTTAATAAGCATTTTATATCCCCAAATTAATGCAAATTAGGTTGGTTGCCTTGGCCTTTTTCGTCTATCAACCTACCCTTTTCGAATCTATTGAACAAAAAATCCTTGGCATCTTTATGTGGTTTGCCCGTAGCCAAAAGATGTGCATAGCAAAAGCCGCTTGCCGGAGTTGCTTTAAAGCCTCCATAGCACCACCCTCCGTTGAAATATAAATTCTTTATCTCAGTCTTATCAATGATAGGAGAGCCATCCATGGACATATCCATTATTCCTCCCCAAGCTCTCAAAAGCCTGGCACGTCCAATCATTGGCATAAGAGCGACTCCTCCTTCGCATACATCTTCTATCACGGGTAAATTCCCTCTTTGTGCATAGGAATTGTATCCGTCAATATCACCTCCAAAAACCAACCCACCCTTATTAGATTGGCTCACATAAAAGTGACCAGCTCCAAAAGTTATTACCCCAGGAATTAGGGGCTTCAAGCCTTCGGATACAAAGGCTTGTAAAACATGGCTTTCTATAGGGAGATTAATCCCAATCTTGCCCATTACTTCGCTTGATGATCCAGCAACACAAACGCCGATCTTTTTACTCTTAATAATACCTTTGGTAGTTTCAACTCCAAAGCAGCGCCCATTCTTAACCAAAAAATTAGTTACTTCGCAATTTTCTATTATATCGACGCCTCGTGAATCCGCTTTTTTAGCATAACCCCAAGCTACGGCATCGTGTCTTACTGTTCCTCCTCTTTGTTGCCACAGACCACCTTTAATAGGAAATCTGGAATTTTGAAAGTCTAAAAAAGGAACAAGCTTTTTGAGTTCGTCTACTCCTAAGAGTGAAGCGTCAGCTCCTGACATAAGCATGGCATTACCGCGTCTTACGAAAGCATCTCTTTGGCTATCTGAGTGGAAAATATTTAAAACGCCCCTTTGGCTTACCATTGAATTATAATTTAATTCTTGTTCTAAATTTTCCCAAAGCTTTAAAGAGAACTCATAAAAAGGTTGGTTTTGTGGCAACAAGTAATTAGATCTTATTATGGTCGTATTCTTACCGATATTTCCTGATCCCAGCCAACCTTTTTCCACAACGGCAATATTAGTGATATTAAATTTATTTGAGAGATAGTATGCCGTTGCCAAACCGTGCCCACCGCCACCAACGATTATTATATCATAACTTTTTTTGGGCGATGGGTTCCTCCACAAGGGCTTCCAACCCTTGTTTCCACTTAATCCTTCCCATAAGACTTTAAATCCAGAATACTTCATTTTTCCGCAATTTTTTTTGTTGAAATTACTTTATCCCCTGTATGATTTTAGTCTAGGTCTATTAGACACACTTTCAAAAAAAAAGTTGTTAAAGAAAAATAAATATCTTCAACTTTGATTATAGAAAATATATCTATTATTAGGTAAAAATAACGAAACAAAGCAAGGAACGAAAATCAAAATTCTTGTAATAAATCATGTCCCTGAGGTTAATCTTGGATCGTATGAGGCATTCTTTCAATCTGATGGGCACGATTTTGAAATATTTAATTTTTCTTCCGAGGAAAATCCACCATCCCTCGACAAATTTGATGCTTTATGGGTTATGGGAGGTCCCATGAATGTTTGGGAAGAAGACAGATATCCTTGGTTAATCAAAGAAAAGTTATTTATAAAAAATTGGGTTTTGAATTTGGAAAAACCATTTTTTGGAATTTGTTTAGGACATCAGCTGCTTGGTGATGCTTTAGGCGCTTCAGTAGTAAAGTCAAAAAACCCGGAAATCGGCTTTAAAAAGATTTCTTTAAGTCGAGAAGTATGCCCAAATGACTTATTAAAAAACTTTTCAAAAGACTTGCTTGTTTTGCAAGGTCACTCTGCAGAAATATCCGATCTCTCTAACAAAGCTGTAACCGTGCTAGCATCTTCTAGTGACTGTTCAATTCAAGCGCTTTCGTATTTAAACCATGCTTTTTCTGTTCAGTTTCATCCAGAAGTTGTTAATGAAACTATACAAGATTGGATATCTATTCCAAAAATAAAACGAGACTTTGACGAAGCTATCGGCCAAAAGGGCATTTCTGAAATAATTAAATACCAACAACAAAACAAAAGATCACTTATTGATGGAGCAAAGCTAATTTATGAAAATTGGCTGAAACTTATCAAGAAAAAGTGATTTTTTTTATTCAAGTGATTTGTAAACACTTAATTCAAGCCACAATTTTTCTGCAAGCTCATTAGCGTCACCAATTCTTAAAGAGAGGCCTCTGGTGATAGCAACTAATACAGGATCAGCTTCATCCAATTTTTTTTGGAGATTCCCCCAATCAATTTCATATACAACACAATCCGTTTTTGCCTTAGCAGTCACCGTTCGGGGAGAATTAATAACTCTGCCCACCTCACCGAAAATTTCTCCAGGCCCCAGGTTCCCGAGTTCCATTCCATGTTTAGATCTTATGCTAATATGACCACTGTGAATTAAATATACATTCTTTGCTTCATCCCCAATTGAGTAAATCAAGTCTCCCTCATTAAATTTTAGCTGTTTATGTTTAAATTTAGGTAGCAAATTCCTTCCTCATTTAGACTTTTCAACTTTGAATAATTCCCAATTACCTTCAAGACCTTTCAAAGTATAGTCCCCCATTGATTTCACAGAGAATTTTGTTCGGCCTAAAAGATCCTTCAAATTTTTTGTAATAATAACTCTGCTTCCAGGACACTTCTCTAGCGCTCTAGCTGCGATATTGACCGCTATTCCTGTTATATCGTCTTTTCTCCATATCACTTCACCTACGTGCAAGCTACATCTAATTTTCAAACCGATTTCATTTAACTTCTCTATACTAGAAATTGCACTTTCAATAGATCTTGCAGGGCCATCAAAAACTGCCAGAATACCGTCTCCTGTATTTTTTACCAATTTGCCATTAAAACTTTCAACTGTATTTTTCATTATTTGATCATGCTTATTCATTTTTTCTGACCATTGTACATCGCCCATTTCGGTCATCTGCTTTGTTGAGTCCTCTATATCAGTAAATAAGATCGTAGCAAGGTTTCGATCGGCTGATTTGATATCTCTTCCTGTCTCAGAGAAAAACGTGATCAAGTCCTTCACAATATTTTCTCTTTCCTCATGCCATGGAAGATGCCCTCCGCTCGGATACTCAATATATTTCGATCCGCCTATCTTATCTGCTAAATATCTTCCATTTAGTTTGGAGACCGCTATGTCATCTCTTGAGTGTAATACCAAAACAGGTAAATTTATATCAGGCAAGCTTGCGCGTATATCTACCCTCGTGAGTAATTCTAGAACGCTTTCGAGAGTTTTTGGATTACAGACCATTCGTTCCAATTTTGCAAAGTCCTCTTGTTTTGCAGGCATTTTTTGAGGACAAAAAATATAACCTGAACTTCCGGTGCCCCAATTACTTAATAGGTTCTCCTTGATTTTGTCAGGTTCTGGGTTCCATGGATAATCATCATCTCTAGTAAATCGAGCTGTTCCCCCAAAAACTGCAACGGATTTTACGTTTTGAGGGTAAGTTGCAGCATAAATCAATGATATAGAGGCACCTTCGGAAAGTCCTAAAAGAAAAAAATTTTCCAGTTTCTCTGCCTTAACAATAGAAGAAATATCGTCCATTCTTTCTTCTAAATTAGGTGCGGACGCATCTCTGTCAGAAAGGCCTTGACCTCTTTTGTCGAAAATAATGAGTTTGAAGAACCTACTTAACCCTCTTATCCAGCTCAGGTACTCAGGATCTCCCAGGGAAGCCTCCAAGTGTGATATCATTCCTGGAACATAAATCAATGTTTCGTCGGATGAACCCCAAATTTGATAGGCAATAGTGAGCCCACCTGACTCTGTATACTTTAGGACATATTCTTCACTCATAATTCATATAATAGAGAAAAATTAATAATAGCGTTACAATTAATAACCTTTTCTTTGAAATTATTTGTTGAAAACTTAATAGTATTTTCTTAAAAGAGGTTAAGGGGACGGACGTTGAAATTAAACGCGTTATTATGGAGGTTCAGCCTGACTCTTTATGCTTTACTGGGGTATGCTCTAGTTGCCTTAGTAGTCACCTTATTTGTCCGACCTTTTCTTAATATAGAACGGTCAATTTTTGCTTATTTTGCCCCCTTTGGGCTGATTTACATAGTGCTGATGTTTTTCGCTCCAACAAACAACTTCTCTTCTGGTTGGCATCGGTATATTGGGATCACTATTGGCGTGTTATTGCTTCTGCTTTTCTACCTAAAGGTAAGAAGCTATGTAAATAAAAAGAAGTATGAAGAAGAGATGGCAAGAGCAGCAATGGAAGAGGCTGAAAATTCTTGAAAACTTCATTTAAACACCAAAACCAATAACTGTAATGATCGATTTAAAAAAAATTGTTAAAGATCCACGATTAGAAAAAACTCTAATTTCTTTATGCTCTAGTGCAATACAACTTAGTAAAGAAATTTCGTTGAGTGACTCTGAAGGAAATCATAGGCTTTTAGTGGGAACGAATTCTGATGGAGATCGACAGAAACAACTTGACGTTATCGCCGATGATATCTTTTGTGCATCATTGAAAGATGCAGGTGTTGGTTTTTATGCATCAGAGGAACGTGAAACTATTGAGACGCTTAACAAAGATGGCGATTTAGGGGTTGCCATCGACCCTTTAGATGGATCGTCTAATATCGACTGTAACGTGTCTATAGGAACGATTTTTTCAATTAAAGAAGTTAGGAATAAAAATCATCCCCAAGAAGACTTTTTTATTTTAGGAGATTATCTGGCTAGTGGTTACTTTATTTATGGCCCCCAAACAATACTAGTTTTTACTGTTGGCAGTGGTATATTAAAATTTTTATTAAATGTTGAAGATTACAAATTTAATGTAGTTTCTTCGAATATAAAAATTCCTGAACAAACTCAAGAATATGCTATTAACAGCTCAAATTCCAGATATTGGCCTGCTCCGGTAAGAAGTTATATAGAGGAGTTATTGGATGGCTATGCTGGGCCTAGAAAAAAAAACTACAATACGCGCTGGGTTGCTTCTTTAGTAGCTGATACCCATCGAATATTAGAAAGGGGCGGCATATTTCTTTATCCAGGAGATGATAGAGACGGCTATTCAGAAGGCCGACTTAGAAAAATTTATGAATGTGGACCAATAGCGTTTTTGGTCGAACAGGCCATTGGGCTTGCTACGGATGGGGTCGAACCCATCGTTGGCTCCCGTGCTAACGGTTTACATCAGAGAACACCCTTTGTATTTGGCAGCAAAGAAGAAGTTGAAACGGTTAAAAAATTTTATGAAGACCCAAAGAGTGCCCATTCGCCATTATTTAGAACAAGAGGGTTATTTAATAGGTAGTCACATTGAGTATAAAGCATCCAATAATCTCAGTAACAGGCTCCTCAGGGGCAGGAACATCTACTGTCAAGCACACCTTTCAACAGATTTTTAGAAGGGAAAGTGTAAAGGCTGCAACTATCGAGGGAGATGCATTTCATAGGTATAATAGGAGAGAAATGAAAAAAGAGGTAGAAAAAAGGAACGCCGCTGGTGATGCAACTTTTTCTCATTTTTCATTCGATGCAAACTTACTTCCTGAGCTAGAAGAGTGTTTTAAAAGTTACAGTAAAAAAGGGACATGCCGTTACAGACACTATGTTCACAATGCTAAAGATGAACAGCTTCATGGCGTAAAAGCTGGAAGTTTTACAAAGTGGGAAGATTTCGATAGTGGTTCAGATTTACTTTTTTACGAAGGATTGCATGGAGCGGTAGTAAATGATGATGTGAACTTAGCACGGTATGCAGACTTAAAAATCGGTGTAGTCCCTGTTATAAACCTTGAATGGATCCAAAAAATTCATAGAGATAGAGATTCAAGAGGTTATAGTACGGAAGCGGTCACTGATACTATCTTGAGAAGAATGCACGCATATGTGCATTGTGTATGCCCACAATTTACAGAAACTGATATTAATTTTCAAAGAGTACCAGTTGTCGATACATCCAATCCGTTAGTAGCTAGGTGGATACCGACAGCTGATGAAAGCCTAGTTGTTATCAGATTTAAAGATCCCCATGGAATAGATTTCCCTTATCTTGTTTCAATGATTCATGATAGTTGGATGAGTAGAGCGAACTCAATTGTAATACCAGGGGGGAAGCTTGATTTGGCCATGCAACTCATTTTAACCCCTCTAGTGGGACGGTTGGTTAATCAATCAAAAAGAGTGTTGTAGATAGAAAATATTTTTTAATAGGAGAAAAAATGGGCTTAGTTACATTGCGACAATTATTAGATCATGCAGCCGAAAATAAGTACGGTGTTCCAGCTTTTAACATCAATAATATGGAGCAGGGTTTAGCAATATTAAATGCAGCTCAAAAGACCGACTCTCCAGTTATTCTTCAAGCAAGTAAAGGTGCAAGGGCTTACGCGGGGGATATTATGTTGTCTCATATAGTGGTAGCGCTATCAAAAATGTATCCTTCAATACCTATTTGTATGCATCAAGACCACGGAAATAATGAAGCTACTTGTATAACAGCTATCAAGCATGGTTTTACGTCTGTAATGATGGACGGTTCTCTTGAAGTTGACCAAAAGACCCCAGCTTCTTATGAGTACAATGTGAATATAACAAAGAAGGTTGTAGAGATGGCTCATTGGGTTGGAGCGTCGGTTGAAGGTGAGTTGGGCGTGTTGGGAAGTTTAGAAACAGGTGAAGCCGCCAAAGAGGATGGCTCAGGTGCTGAAGGAAAACTTGACGCTAAGCAACTTTTAACCGACCCAGACCAGGCCTTGGACTTTGTTAAAAAAACTGACGTCGACGCTTTAGCCATTGCTTGTGGAACTAGCCATGGTGCTTATAAATTTAGCCGAAAACCTGATGGGGATATTTTAGCAATGGAAGTAATTGAGAAAATTCACAAAAAAATCCCAAAAACGCATCTAGTTATGCACGGATCGTCATCAGTTCCACAATATCTTCAGGATCTAATAAATGAAAATGGTGGTGAAATGAGCCAGACCTATGGAGTTCCTGTAGAAGAAATTGAAAGAGGCATAAAGTCAGGAGTAAGAAAAATCAATATAGATACTGACTGCAGGATGGCTATAACAGGTTACTTCAGAAAAATTGCAAAGGATAAACCTACAGAATTCGACCCAAGGAAATTTGCGATTCCGGGGATGAAGGCTATGGAAAATCTATGTGCGGATAGGTTCGAACGATTTGGGACCGCTGGGCATGCAGGAAAAATCAAGGCAGTGCCTTTAGATGAAATGGCAGCTGGCTATGCGAATGGTGAATTAAAGCAAATTTAATAAATTTAAGGAGAACTAAATGCCTGACGGTGATAAAAAATTAGATGCTAAGGCACGGTATTCGGCAGGAGTACTTGAGTATAAAAAAATGGGCTATTGGGAGCCTGATTATTCCCCAAAAGATACCGATGTCATTGCACTCTTCAGAATTACGCCCCAAGATGGCGTGGATCCAATTGAGGCCGCTGCGGCCGTAGCTGGTGAGAGTTCCACTGCAACGTGGACAGTGGTTTGGACGGATAGGTTGACTGCTGCTGAGAAATATAGAGCCAAGGCGTACAGGGTAGACCCAACGCCTAACAACCCAAATGAATATTTTGCATATATCGCGTACGAACTAGATCTTTTTGAGCCGGGATCAATAGCAAATCTCACAGCATCTATTATTGGAAATGTGTTTGGGTTCAAACCACTAAAGGCATTGAGACTTGAAGACATGCGTTTACCGGTAGCATACGTAAAAACTTTTCAAGGACCAGCTACAGGAATTGTAGTCGAAAGAGAAA
The DNA here is from genome assembly GCA_003331935.1 of Alphaproteobacteria bacterium. GTDB lineage: Bacteria > Pseudomonadota > Alphaproteobacteria > Rhodobacterales > Rhodobacteraceae > CACIJG01. The sequence goes on from QOQE01000007.1 coordinate 23,367, forward strand.
GGTTAAATTGTTATGGGAGGCCCTTATTAGGAGCAACAGTAAAACCCAAGCTTGGGCTCAGCGGTAGAAATTATGGGAGAGTTGTGTATGAAGCCCTAAAAGGTGGATTGGATTTTACTAAGGATGACGAAAATATTAACAGCCAGCCCTTTATGCATTGGAGAGATCGCTTTTTGTATTGTATGGAAGCTGTCAATAGAGCCAGTGCAGCTACAGGTGAGATTAAGGGAACATATTTAAATGTTACTGCTGGAACAATGGAAGAAATGTATAAAAGAGCTGAGTTTGCAAAAGAGCTCGGATCAGTGATTGTTATGATAGACTTGGTCATTGGTTACACTGCGATTCAGTCTATGGCAAAGTGGGCCAGAGATAATGACATGATCCTGCACCTTCATCGCGCTGGTCACAGTACTTATACAAGACAAAAAACACATGGTGTTTCCTTTAGGGTTATAGCAAAATGGATGAGGTTGGCCGGCGTTGATCACATCCACGCCGGTACTGTCGTTGGCAAGCTGGAAGGAGATCCCGCTACCACAAAAGGGTATTATGATATCTGTAGAGAGGAACATAACCCTGTATCGTTAGAGACAGGACTGTTTTTTGATCAAGACTGGGCATCCTTGAATAAAATGATGCCTGTTGCGTCTGGAGGCATTCACGCTGGTCAGATGCATCAGCTAATTCATTATTTGGGCGAAGACGTAGTGTTACAATTTGGTGGAGGTACTATAGGGCACCCGCAAGGAATAGCAGCAGGTGCAACAGCTAACAGAGTTGCCTTAGAGGCTATGGTTTATGCCAGAAACGCGGGAAAGGACTATTTGGCTGAAGGTCCTACAATTCTAGCAGAAGCAGCAAAAACATGTACACCTTTGCGAGAAGCTCTGGATATATGGAAGGATGTGACTTTTGATTACGCTTCTACAGATGCTCCTGACTTCGTTCCAACCACCTCTGTATCTTAAGGAGAACAATTAATGAGAGTTACACAAGGCACCTTTTCATTCTTACCCGATTTTACTGATCAACAAATTCACGAACAAGTGCAGTACTGTATAGACAACGGATGGGCACTAAGCATTGAGCACACTGACGATCCACATCCTAGAAACACCTATTGGGAAATGTGGGGACATCCGATGTTTGATAATCCAGATGCAGCAGCTATAGTTTTTGAATTAAATGAATGTCGAAAAGTTTATGGTTCTCGTTACATAAAGATAATTGCATTCGACCCATCACCCGGATGGGAGTCAATCAGGTTATCTTTTATAGTAAACAGACCTAGTGAGGAACCAGGGTTTAAGTTGAGTCGAACCGAGATCAAGGGCAGAAATATCCAGTACTCAATAACACCTTACTCGAGTGATAAGCCTCAAGGCTCAAGATATAAATAGAGTTCCCTGATGGCTAATGAAGTTGAAGAAAAAGTGGTAAAGGCCGTTTCTGAGGTAAATTTAAAGGAAGATTTTCAGTCAAGTGGCGTTGCCGATATTCTTTCAGAGCTTGATAATAGCTTAATTGGTCTAGAGCCTGTAAAAACTAGAATTAAGGAAACGGCGTCCTTACTTTTGGTCGATAAAGCTAGAGAAAAGCTAGGCCTAGTCAGTGAGTCTCCCACATTACACATGAGTTTTTCTGGTAACCCAGGAACTGGGAAAACTACCGTTGCTCTCAAGATTGCCGACCTCCTGCATCGCTTGGGGTATGTAAGAAAGGGACACTTGGTAAGCGTCACAAGGGACGATCTTGTTGGTCAATATATCGGTCATACGGCTCCAAAAACTAAAGAAGTTCTCAAGAAAGCGATGGGTGGTGTTCTATTTATCGATGAAGCTTATTATTTATATAGGCCTGAAAATGAGAGAGACTATGGCCAAGAAGCTATAGAGATATTATTGCAAGTAATGGAGAATAATAGAGATGACTTGGTTGTAGTTTTAGCAGGCTATAAGGATAAAATGGATAAGTTTTTTGAAAGCAACCCTGGGTTTAGGTCGCGAGTAGCTCACCATATAGATTTTCCTGACTATTCAAATGATGAGCTTTTAGAGATTGCTGAGGTTATGGTTGCCGGTATGAACTACAAGTTTAATAAAGGGAGCATAAAAGCTATGGCTGAGTATATAGAATTGAGAAGAAAACAGCCTCACTTCGCTAATGCTCGTTCTATCCGAAATGCCATTGATCGCGCTAGGCTTCGACAAGCAAATAGAGTTTTCAATAATTCAGATGGACCAATTGGCGCAAATTTTTTAAGCCAGATCGAAGATGTCGATATAAGGCAAAGCAGAGTATTTTCAGGTGGAATAGATAAGTAGGCTAATCTTCGCTATATGGATCAAAGAAATCTGCTTCTTGGTCATCAATGTTAAAATCTTGTTTAGTTTGTAAAAACACGTTTCTTGTGGCGGCATAACTATCTGCCGAGTTGTATAAAGTAGCGTCGATCATAGGAGAAAATTCATATCTTTTTTGGAATACGTTGGCAACCTCTACCCCCAACATGACAATACCATCGATGCCTGCGGTAATTGGCTTTGAAGGGTTAAGAGCATAATCGGTTATCAATCCTACAGTTCCTCTTGCTGAGCTAGGGCCAAAGAGTGGCAATTCTACATATGCCCCTTGCGGTATATTTATTGAATTAAATGTTTCATCAAAACCTGTAGATCTTGGATAAATGCTCCACATGGAAGCGACATCGATCAGCCCTCCAATCCCAAGTGTGGAATTTATAACAAATCTACTGAGGTCAACCCCTGCACCACTTAAATCTCTCTGAAGGAGATGATTAATAAATCTTTTCGGCTCATTTAAATTTCCCCGAAAATTTGAAATTGGTATTCGTATCAATTCGGGGACATAAGAACCATAAAAGTTAGAGGTTGGTCTGATGGCATATCTGTCTAGGCCCTTATTGAACTCGTGTGTTTTTCTATTAATATTCTCAATTGGGTCATACGGTTCTTTTTCCATGAAGCTTTGTGCGCAAACTACTGAACTCAACAGAATTGCTACTAGAAATACCTTTATACATACCAGTAATCTCATGATCTTTTACCCAACATACTGTTCAACTCTCATTAAAAAAGAAAATAACTTTACTAGGCAGAATCATTAGTTATGAATACCTTGTATGTTATTCTTATAATATTGTGCCAAATATGGAAATACCTCTTTTTTTATACAACTCTTTTTCAAGAACAAAAGAAGCTTTCAGGCCCCTAGATATGAATAATGTCCGTATGTATGTGTGTGGCCCTACCGTTTATGACCGGGCTCATATAGGGAATGCTCGACCGGTTTTAGTTTTCGATATTTTGTTCAGACTTCTTCGTTACCTCTATGGAAAAGATAAAGTTACATACGTCAGGAATATTACGGATATTGATGATAAAATTAATGCTAAGGCTTTAGAAAGAGGTGTAAATATTGAGAGAGTTACTGAAGAAACCATAGAGTGGTTTCATAAGGACATGGATTTTTTGGGAGCGCTCCAACCCAATTATGAACCTAGAGCGACGGCTTATGTTTCTCAGATGATAGACATGGTCTCTAAACTCATTTCTCTTTCTTTTGCCTATCCAAGCGAAGATGGACATGTGTTTTTTGAGGTAGAAAAGTTTGCGGATTATGGACAGCTTTCTAACAAAAAAGTAGGTGAGCTTAAAGAAGGTGTCAGAATAGAAAATGAGACTAGTAAAAGAAATCCGCTAGATTTTGTTTTATGGAAACCATCATCTAATGAAGAACCCGGGTGGGATAGCCCCTGGGGAAGAGGACGACCAGGCTGGCATATTGAATGTTCGGCTATGGCCAAGGATATATTAGGAGATCAATTTGACATTCATGGGGGAGGCATAGATTTGATTTTTCCTCATCATGAGAACGAAATTGCACAAAGTACATGTTCGAATGATATGAAAAAATTTGCTAATTTTTGGCTTCACAATGGGTTCCTAAAGATCGAAGGGGAAAAGATGTCGAAGTCACTAAATAATTTTTTGACAGTCTTTGATCTAATTAAGAGAGATTTTTCAGGATCAGCAATAAGATACAATATGCTTGCAACGCATTACCGACAGCCTTTGGATTGGAAATTTGAAAGACTTGCAGAAGCTGAAAAGACATTAGTAAAGTGGAATAATAAAATTAGGTCCAAGAACGAGGCTGACCTACCAAAAAAAGTTCTCAATGCTTTGCTTGATGATTTAAATACACCCCTATCTATCCATGAAATGCATCAGTTATTTAATAAAGGAAAGTTTGATGATTTAACTGACGCTTGTGAATTTTTTGGGTTTGTTGCGAAAGACAAAAAAGGTAGTTTAGAAATACCATCGGAGTTATCTGAAAACGTTGATAAGTTAATTAAAGAACGAAATATCGCACGGTTGTCAAAAAACTTTTCGCTGGCGGATAAAATAAGAGAAGACTTGTTGGATGCTGGTATTATAATTAAAGATAGCGGTCAAGAAACTACTTGGGAAACAAGTCAAAATCTCGAAATAAAAAAACTTAAAAAACTATGACCACAAAAGAGCGGCTTTATATTTACGATACCACACTAAGAGATGGGCAACAGACCCAAGGTGTGACCTTCTCACTTGATGATAAGTTGAGGATAAGTCAACTATTATCGGACATCGGTATTGATTACATAGAGGGTGGTTGGCCAGGGGCTAATCCAGTAGATAGTGAGTTTTTTGATAAGAGAGTAGAGTTTGGTAAAACAAGGCTCGTTGCTTTTGGCATGACCAAAAGATTTGGAAGATCTGTCGAAAATGACGAAACATTGGCACAAGTAATATCTGCTGGCACCAGTGTTGTATGTCTTGTTGGGAAGAGCCATGATTTTCATGTACAGAAAGCTTTGGGAATCTCGTTAGATGAAAACGTCGAGTTAATTACCTCTTCAATAAAATATTTAAAATCTCTAGGTAAAGAAGTCCATTTTGATGCTGAACATTTTTTTGATGGTTTTTCAGCCAACAAATCATATGCGGTTTCCATTGTAAAAGAAGCAATGTCAGCTGGAGCTGATTGGGTTGTATTATGCGACACTAACGGTGGCTGCATGCCTGATCAAGTAACAGCAACTGTAAAGAGTTTGATTCAAGAGGGTATTGAAGGTAGTAGGCTGGGTATTCATGCCCATAATGATACTGAAAATGCTGTGGCTAATTCGCTAGCAGCAGTTCAAGCTGGTGTTAGACAAATACAGGGCACACTTAATGGACTCGGAGAAAGATGTGGTAATGCAAATTTAATCTCAATATTGCCTACTCTTTTATTAAAACCAATATTTGCTGAAAGATTTATTACTGGAGTAACGTTTGATAACCTTAAAGAAATAACGAGGGCATCAAGGATTATGGATGACGTGCTCAACAGGGTTCCTAACAGATTTGCACCTTACGTCGGCAGCTCTGCATTCGCTCATAAGGCAGGATTACATGCTAACGCGATATTGAAGAACACAGAAACTTATGAGCATATAAATCCAGAGTTGGTGGGAAACGAGAGGATAATTCCAGTATCTAATCAAGCAGGCTTATCAAATTTAAGGGAGAAACTTCACCAAGCAGGCATTAATGTTAATGACGATAATGGAAAGCTTTCTATGTTGCTAAAAGAAATTAAAGACAAGGAAAGTGAAGGGTATTCATTCGACTCAGCTAGTGCGTCTTTTGAAATTTTTGCAAGAAAGATATTAGGTCAAATGCCTAACTTTTTTGAGGTAAAAAGGTATCGGGTTACAACAGAGCGCAGAAAAGACACCATAGGTAATACTAAAACACTATCTGAAGCAGTGGTTGTTTTGAAGATTGGTGATAAAGAAACGCTTTCAGTATCGGAAAGTATGGATGAAGACATGAATGATTTGGGCCCGGTAAATGCATTGTCCAAAGCTATTTCGAAGGATCTAGGTCATTACCAGGATATCATTGATGGCGTGCGCCTAGTAGATTTTAAAGTGAGGATTACATCTGGAGGAACGTCGGCAGTAACCAGAGTTTTAATTGATAGCGAAGATGAAAAAGGCCTAAGATGGTCCACCTTAGGCGTTTCTGCAAATATTCTTGATGCCAGTTTTCAAGCTCTTCTAGACTCAATTAATTGGAAATTGATTAGGGAAGGAGCAGCCCCAAATTGATTGACTCCGACTGGTTAAGCAATTTAAAAAAATTTGACCGCGAAAGGTTTGACTCTCTCAAACATCTGAACTCTGAAAATCGTAAAGAATTGGCGGCAATATATTACTTTAATCTTGAGCTTGCAAATATTGCGTGGAACACAAGCGAGGCCGAACTTGGGTATTTAAAATTGCGTTGGTGGGAAAATTGCATAAATGATATGATTGGAGAAAATTTATTTGGAGATAATGAATACTTACTTATCCTCTCTAAGCTTGTTGCGGAAGAAAAGCTGTTAAAAAGTGATTTGCTTAGACTAATAAAAGCGCGTGAATTCGATTGCTCCAAAAAGCCCTTTGCTAATCATGAACAACAAATCAAGTACATTGGAGATACATCTCAAAATTTATTGTTTATGGGCTTAAGCTGTTTAACAGAGTTCAATGACTACTCTCTTAGAAAAAATCTTTCAGAGTATTTTGGTTTGTCGCTCGGGTTAGCACGATTTATTTTGGCAGCAGGTTCGCTTTGTCAAAACAAATGTTACTCACTTTTTTTGCCGAGGTATTCAGATTATAGCACTTATTTTGAATGCAAACTTAGTGATCATATTATAGAGAGAATATCTTGTGATATCGATTTTATATTTAATTTGATTGAGATGGGAGATAAGGAACTCCAAAACATGGGACTTAAAAAAAAATCTCTTTTTGTACTTAATACGGTCAGAAACTCTCTTCCTATTTTAAAAGAAATAAAAAACAGTCCGCAATTAATTTTTAGAACCAAACATAAGCTAAGTTTTAAACATAAATTTATTGATAAGATAAATAAACTTGTCACATAATTGAGAAATGTTAAGCACGAAATTTATAATTGATGCAGCGCCTAGGATCTACAAATTAGAAAAGAGGTTTGAGCTCATCGAGAAGGACTTTGGCTTCCCCTCTTTTGATCCTAGGGAGAAAGGATATATCGCGCTAAAAAAAACTATTATTGGACAACAACTTTCTATAGCCTCAGCCGCAGCAATATGGAGGCGTTTCATAGATGCAGACATTAGAGATGAAAAAATTTTAAATGGCCAAGCTGATATGCAATTAAGGAATCTTGGTCTTTCAAGACAAAAAATTTCATATCTAAAAAGTCTTGCCGGAAGTAGACTTGATTTTGATAAGATGGAGGTGATGGAAAACGAGGAAGTCATTGATGTTTTGACGGCTATAAAAGGAATTGGGTTATGGACCGCGGAAATTTACTGCATTTTTAGTTTAAGACGATTAGATATTTTTCCGGCAGGTGATCTTGCTTTGCAAGAGGCTACAAAGTATCTATTAGACTTAAAGAGTAGGCCGTTGGAAAAAGAAATGAGAAAATTGGCCAAAAGCTGGGTGCCTTATAGATCAGTATGTGCGATAATTTTGTGGCATTTTTATAGGAATTTGAAGTCTAGGGAGTCAACATTATGGTAGATGAATTAAATGTAAAAGAAAAGATGCCAACCTCGGGATCGGTGAAAAAGGTTGTTATCTTTCTGCACGGATATGGGGCTGATGGAGCCGATTTATTTTCTTTAAGTGAGCCTCTGTCGGAGCAGTTACCCCATTGCTTTTTTGCCTCTCCTGATGCCCCTAGAAAATGTGGAGCATCACCTTTTGGTTTTGAGTGGTTTCCGATACCTGATATAGATGGATCGACTTTTGCTGATATGATGAAAGCATTAGCTTCTTCAGAGAAATTAATCATTAAATTAATAGATGGGTATAAAAAGCGATTTAGTCTAGAGTATCAAGACATTGTTTTACTTGGATTTAGTCAAGGCTGCATGATTTCGTTAAATATTGGCCTGAGACAGTTGAACGAGTTAGGGGGTATTGTTGGTATCTCGGGACGGCTTCTTATGCCAGAATCTTTGGAAGAACGTAGGGAAGGTAGCTATCCGCCTGTAATATTAATCCATGGAGATGCTGATGAAGTCGTGCCAATTTCGTCAATGCATGATGCGGAAAAATTTTTAAATAAAATAAATGTTAATTTCTCAACTCACACTAGTAAAAATATCGGACATGGAATTGCACCTGATGGATTAGCAAAAGCCCTAGAGTTTATTAAAAATATTTTTAGCTAGTTTTTTTACTGCAAACACTATGTAATAACTTAGTGTGTAACATTTTGTATATGGAAATTAGGAGTGGATAAGTATATGCTTGATCGCCAAGACAATGTACAACATGATATTTTTGAAAAATCAAAGCAACGGCCAGCGTTAATTTTAAATGCAGATTACAGACCTTTATCTTACTTTCCACTTTCCTTATGGCCTTGGCAAGAGGCTATAAAGGCTGTCTATTTAGGGAGAGTAAATGTAGCGGCAGAATATGAGGAAGTGGTTCGTTCAGAGAAATTAACACTTCCACTTCCATCAGTGATCGTACTCAAGAATTATGTAGTGCCTACTAAAACAGTTCCCTTCACCAGAGCCAATTTATTTTTGCGGGATGAATTTACCTGTCAATATTGTGGTTGTAAGGAAAAAGATCTTACCTTTGATCACGTTGTGCCGAAGTCAAGAGGAGGTAAAACTCGCTGGGACAATGTCGTTGCTGCTTGTCAAACATGTAACCTGAGAAAAGCTGCAAAAACTACATCTCAAGCTGGTTTTAAATTGAAGAAGGTGCCAACTAAACCATCACCGGATGTGTTACTAAATAAAGGAAAGAAATTTCCTCCTAGTGATATGCACAAATCATGGGGTGACTTTCTTTATTTTGAAAAAGATTTTAATTGAAAAAACTTAAAAAAATGAAGGGAAGCTAAAGCCCATCCTATAAAAAGACCAGTTGATAAAATAAGGTTCCAGGTTGCCATTGATAGACCCATGAAAGACCATGTAACTTCGTTGCAGCGGACAACAGACGTGTTTAATATATCCTGCAATAAAGCTTCAGCACTTTTATCATGCACCGAAAATAGACTAGAAGAAGAACAAGATTGGGGACCTTGAAAGATACCCTGTTCTACCCCAGCGTGATAAGATGCCAAGAAAATGCTTAATGCCATGACAAGTGTATTTATTGGGTACATAAAAAACTTGTGCGTTCTGAAAAAAATTAGCCATACCGACGCAAAGGAAACAAAAATGTGTGGAAATCGCTGAGTCAAACATAGGGAACAAGGAACTAATCCAAATACATGCTCTGATATCAACGCAAATAATATCATTGTAAATGAGATGGCCCCCAATGATATATGATTTAAGTAGATTTTTGTCATACAAGGCTCAATAGAAGGAGTGTAATCCCTAAACCGATTATAATTATTAAAGTAAGAAGACCAAGTTTATTTTCAATAAAACTCTGAACTTTAGAGCCAAACCAAAAAATTAAAAATCCAATAAGGAAAAATCGCAAACCCCTAGAAAGCAAAGAAAAAAAGCAGAAGTAGAAAAAATTCATCGAGCTTATTCCGGATATTATTGTAACCAGTTTGTACGGAATGGGTGATACGCCAGCTATAAATACGGCTAGAGAACCATTGGCATTATAAAGCTCCTTGAAACTGTTAATCTGGTCTGTTAATGCCAAGGACTCTGTTATATGAACGCCTATTTCATCCCAGAAAAGAAAACCTATGTAATAGCCTGTGATGCCACCTAAAACGGAGAAACCTGAGCACAGCATACAGTACCATATAAACTTTTTTTTGTTTGCTACTATTAGAGCTATCAAAAATGGGTCAGGAGGTATTGGAAAAATGAAAGCCTCAGTAAATGCCCAAAGACATAAGATCAATGTAGACATTCGATTATTCAAAAGCCTTTTTATATCTATGCTATTTTTGATTCTGGTGAAAATAATAAGATCCCTAATTAAACTGAACTCTTGACTTTTTAGGTTGAAAGCAACTTAATGCAAGTATATTTTTTCATCATGCCCAAGTGGCGGAATGGTAGACGCAGCGGATTCAAAATCCGCCGGTAGTAATATCGTGAGAGTTCGAGTCTCTCCTTGGGCACCATAATAATTTAATATTAGCTTTATTTGCTTTGATTTAATCAAACTTAGTCAAGGAGGGTAGACCAAATGGTAGACAAAAATGGTGCTTCTTTTTTTTATAGCTAATTTCTCCCAAATGTAAGATACATTTTACACGATTTCTCCTCATATTTACCATTACGTTTTTTTTAGACGCACCTGTTGCCCTTCGTATCTCTTTATGACTTGCGAATACACTATTAATTCTTAAAGACACGTCCACGAGCTGTTTCAAAGAACACTAACGTTTCGAGTGGCGGTAGAGATTTGCGACGATTTTCACTCCTGTTAGTGATGGCTAAGACTGAGTATTTTCAACATTTACTTGCAAAGCATGCTAACTTAATTTTGCGACTCGACAAAAGAGGTATTCAAATGGCTAATTTTGACTGGCACGCTGAGCGCAGTGATCTGGCAGGTGTTGTACTTCTTGATCGAGCCCCAGAAAGCGAAGGCATTGATCTTAGCGCTGTGCGCCTCTATCGGCTCGGCCGCGTCCGCGAACAGATGAAACTTTTCGGCGTTGATGCAGTTGTCCTCTCGGATCCGATAAACATCCGCTATGCGACCGGTGCGCGAAATATGCAGGTCTTTTGCCAGCGGAATGCTCCGTCACGCTATCTGCTACTGACTGCACATAAATCTATCTTGTTTGAATTTACCGGCTGTCTGCACCTGGGTCATGGTTTTGAAACAATTGACGAGGTTCGGCCCTCGAAAACCGCCAGCTTCGTAGCCGCCGGGCCCGAAATCGTGGTACGGGAAAAAGCCTGGGCAACTGAGATGGCAGGCCTGATCGACGAGCTGGTCGGCAAAGGGGCGACGGTGGGCCTAGAACGGTTGAATGCGGGAACGGCAATTGCGCTCAAAGACTGCGACTTGCAGATTGTCGATGCTCAGCAACCAGTTGAGATGGCGCGGTCTGTTAAGTCCAGCGAAGAAATGAAATGCGTGAATGCCTCTTTGCGCGCAACAGAGCGTGGTGTCGCCAAACTACGCGACGCAATTCGTCCAGGCATGACTGAGAACGAGCTATGGTCTGTCCTACATCAATCCGTGATTGCGCAGAATGCAGATTACTGCGAGACGCGTTTGCTCAATGCGGGCGCGCGGTCAAACCCTTGGTTTCAGGAAACATCCAGCAACGTCATCGGTGAAAATGAATTGATAGCGCTAGATACCGATGTAGTGGGGTGTCACGGCTACTACTCTGATTTTTCCCGCACATTCCACGCAGGCCCCGGCAAACCGTCAGCGACACAGCGTGAGCTTTATAAGGTCGCCTACGAACAAGTTATTAGCAACATGGGCATCCTTCATGCTGGAATGAGCTTTCGTGATTACGCGGATAGGGCTTGGGACATTCCGGCAAAGTACTACGAAAACCGCTACTATCTGTCGGCCCATGGCTGTGGCATGACAGGAGAATACCCCTATCTTTACCACAAAGGTGATTTCCCGGACGCAGGCTATGACGGCGAAATTTTTGCTGGTATGACCATTTGCGTCGAAAGCTATATTGGTGAAGCGGGTGGGCATGAAGGCGTCAAGTTAGAGCAACAAGTTCTCGTTACGGAAACAGGTATCGAGGTACTGTCCCGCTTTCCGTTCGAACAAGACTTGTTGTGCTGACATTATTTATTTTTAATGCTATATTTTCTGTTGTAGGTTTTTTTGCTTCAGCACAATCCGATAAAAAATGGTCAACTAAGCAATGTTCCGATTTATGGAAAGCGATTGGGTTTTTCACGGCTCTTGCCGATAAACAGTGGAAAAAAAAGAATTAGGAAAAGGGAGCGCCATATGCCTCAATTGCAGCAGACTATTCTACTGTACATCAAACTGTCTGTGACAAGTAAGTGAAAGGCCCCATCTGCTATACACTATAAGAATATACTACGTGAGTACCCCCTATTTTCCATCCGTGGGCGGGTAGACAAAACGAGGGACCAAAACGGTGCCTCTTTTCAGTATAAAAAAGTGGTGTTCATTTCTTTAACAAGCAAATTGATTGCGCCATCAAGACTTTGTTAACTTTTTGTCAGGATCATAAAAAGGTTTTTTAGTTGTTTGGGCGTCTCGCAATTGTCCTTGTATTTCTACTTTAAATGTTCTTCCAATATCGTCATATTTAGTTTCAACCATAGCTAGTGCTAAATTTTTTTCTAATCTTGGGGAATATACCGCAGATGTAACCTTACCTATTTTTTTTTCATCTATTGAAACAGGCCAAAATTTAGTATTAGGCCTCAGAAGAGGCTCACCATCAATTATCAGCCCGACTTGCTTTCGGGTAACTCCACTTTGCTTTATATGTTCTAAAGCAGTTTTTCCGATAAAGTTATATGGACCATTTAAATCAACTAGCCTATCCAAGCCTAATTCAAATGGATTTGTATTTATGTCCATATCAGCATGATAAGAAAGCATGCCACCTTCTATTCTTCTTATAGTAGACGTATGACCTGGTTTTAATCCAAAACAATTGCCTGCAGACATAATCATTTCCCAGAGCTCATTGCCACGAGAATTATCTTGTAAATAAATCTCATAGCCTAACTCACTCGACCAGCCTGTCCGAGAAATAATTAATTCAATTCCTTGTAAATTAACTTTTCTCAACCAGTAATATTTTAGGTCTCGGATGTCCTCTCCTATTAGTTTTGCAAGAATGTCCTGTGAACGTGGTCCTTGAAGTTGGAGGGGTGAAACATCAGGCTCACAGATTTTAACATTAAAATTTGTATTAACAGCTACGCCCTGTGCCCATAAAAGAACATCGCTATCCGCAAGTGAAATCCAATACTTATTCTCTTCTAGGCGTAATAAAATAGGGTCATTTATTATGCCACCATCTGAGTTTGTAATAAGAATATACTTGCATTGTCCAACTGCCATATTGCTCAAGTTACGAGGCGTCAAGAGTTGTATAAACTTAGAAGCATCTTTACCTGTTATTTGAACCTGACGCTCTACTGCCACATCACATAAAACCGCTGTTTCAATTAAGTTCCAAAAATTCTTCTCTGGCGATCCAAAGTCACGAGGTATATACATATGGTTATAAACAGAGAAATCTTTTGCTCCCCATTTGATGGTAGATTCAAAAAATGGTGACTTTCTAATTTGTGTTCCAAAGCCAAAATCATCGGGGCTCATTAAATTCTCCAAAGGTTGGTAAAGAGCAAACTAAAGATACTTAGAACATATAAGCGATTAGAATAAAAATGATAAGCAATATGTATATTCAAGAAATTAATTTATTACCCTCCAAGCACCCCATCTGCTGTACACTCCATAAATATTATACGTATAGACCTACTGTGCCCCATATGTGGATAGAGTAGATTTAAAACCAAGAAAAAAGTTTATGCCAGGTATGATCAAAATTTAAGTAATGCAGTTGAAAGCTTGAATTTATTGTCGTTTATGCTATTTATAACGAAGGGGACAAACTAGAGTAGGCGAGATCAAGTCATCCTACTGGTTTGTTTCCTTCCTAAAAAATTAATCTAATTAAAAAAATATCATAGCACTTTTTATTTAAACAGTGTCTTTTTTTCTACCTTTTTAAATTATAGTATGAAACTTAAAAATTGGGACCTTTGTGAGGCACTCACCTATCCGTAAAATGGCTGTATTCCTTTTTGATGAAAATCACTCACTATATTTTTTTTCTTATACTTACACCAGGAGCAGCGTTCGCTCATTAAGAAGCATATATGGAAGTTTCAAAGCAGGAATTTCTCACCCCATTTTGGGTCTTGATCATCTTCTTGCAATAGTAAGTGTTGGGGTGATTAGCAACCAAATGGGAGGCATAGCAATATTGGCTGTCCCAACAACTTTCGTTGGATTTATCGCTTTAGGGGGTATTTTGGGAATGATCAATATAGGGTTATTTCCTGTGGAGTTGGGAATAGCTTTATCAGTTCTCATGTTAGGACTTGCGATAGCTTCAAACGCGAGAATTTACAATAGTCTTATCTATGCTGCTGTTGGTATGTTTGGCATTTTTCAGGAATATGCCCATGGACTAGAGATCCCTCAATTAGCTACCTCATGGTCTTATGTTGCTGGATGTATAGTTGGAACAGCTCTTCTACATTTAGTAGGGGTATATTTGGGCAGATCGTCAGAAAAAATAAAGTTTGAACAAACTTATCTACGTTACGCGGGAGCGGTTTCCGCAGGTATCGGATTACATATTATATTGGGCATGGCTGGATTTTACCGCCGTAGGAAGCGCATTCGTTTCAGGGGCATAAAAAAACTCCACCTGATCCGTTAGAGCTTTCAGCAAAAGTTCATTTTGATTTCGTAAGTAGAGAAGACAAAAATGAAAGTACCCCAACCAAAATCAAGAAGTAACATACAAAGTCTATTGGATTTAAGTTTTCAATATAAAATCCAGTTAAAAATGCAGCGAATGCAGACATTAATGTCATTATAGCAGAACCTAAACCGGATGCGCTACCTGCTAGATGTGGCACTGCCTTAACTATTTCAGCATTTGACGCAGGCCAAATAATTCCTGAACCAAAAGTCATTATAAGTATCGGCAAAAAGAAGCTTAAAGGGTGAAAGAAAAGGTATGAGAGAATTAAAGAGGATAAAGGTCCCAAAAGAAGTATGAAACTGCCTATTATCATTAACCTTTTTGTCGACACCCTATTTGCGATTTTGCTAATCAATATATTACCCAGTACATACCCAAGCGAGGGGAAGGCGAGATAGATACCCATCATTGTTGGTGAGAGATTGAAAACTTTTACCGCGATATATGGACCCCCTATAAAAAAAATCCCGAAAATAGAAAAACTCAATGCAAAAGTAATTGTCGGCAACCAGAAATCTAAGGACGCAAGTAACGTGGGATAGCTTTTTATCTGGGCAAATATATCCTTACTTCTTTGAAAGTGTGTTTCTTTTAAATCAGTCACTATTAAGATGAGCAGTAATATACCCAAAATAGAAAGAAACAGGAAAATTCCTTTTGCTCCAAAAAAATCGCTGATTACTCCACCTGCTAAGGGTGCTAGTGAAGGAGCGATACCCATTGAAATTGACAATAATCCTAACATTTTGACTGTTTCATCTTTTGATGAAAAGTCACCAATAATTGCTCTGGACAGAACTAAACCAGCCGCAGAGGAAGATTGACATAGTCTGAAAAACAAGAAGCTATAAAGATCCTCTGAAATATAACAACCCAGAGAAGAGATCAAAAAAATGGAAAAAAATAACAACATTATTGGACGTCTCCCAAAACGATCCGATAGCGGCCCTGCAATAAAGTTCACAAACGCAACCCCTAAAAGATACCCTGAGATGGTATATTGTATGGTCTTGTAATCTGTTTCAAATTGTACTTGAAGCTCAGAAAGGGAAGGAACGACTATCGCCTGTGCGAGAATATATGTTCCCGCCAACAGCGAGAGCGTTAACAGATGAGGTCTAGCTTTGGGCATAAATAAAAGGTAGCAATTATAACTAACGAGAGGGCTAACATTCTAATCGACGGATGTAAAGTCTTGTTATTGGTTTAGAAAAAATAAAACAAGATCATCAAAAAAATGATCAGAGTCTCGAAATATGCACCAATAGAAAAGTTAAAATGCTAGCTAATTCTTAAAACCAACTTTAAATTTTCTTAATTAACGAAAAACAAATTTTTAATCAAATTTATAAAAAGGAATTATAAAAAATAAAAAAAATACCGCCTCCTATCTTAGCCTTTTTGATGATAGGCTTAGTCTATCTCTCCTCACTGTTGATTGGCTCTGTAAGTTTTGATTATCAAGCCTCATTGAGCGTTGTACTAGTTATAGCGGGAATGGGTTGTGCATTGCCGTCTTTCAGACTTGTTGCACGTAAAAAAACAACTATCAGCCCGTTTACTCCTTCTGAGACTTCTGTGCTTTTAACAGAGGGCATGTATCGTTACTCCAGAAATCCGATGTATCTAGGTCTACTTTTATTAATCATTGCTGCAACAATTTGGTTTGGAACATGGTTCGGAATAATCATAAGCCTCCTTTTTATTTTACTTATGAATATATTACAGATCATTCCTGAAGAAGAAGCCCTTCTCCAGATATTTGGAGAAGAGTATCTAGAATACAAAAAGAAAGTAAGAAGGTGGATTTAGAGCCAGCAAAGCACTATATAGAAAAGTTGGAAAGAGTAGCCTCGAAAAACTATTAATTTTAGAAAGGTTTTAAAAAATGAAGACGTCCAGCGATTATCTGAAAGAAGCGAGCGCAGTAGTTGAAAAAATTGATGTTCAGCAGGGTATTGAAAGACATAAATCGGGAGATGCTATTTTTGTAGATGTTCGTGACAGTGCCGATATTGCTTCTACTGGTACGATAGCAGGTGCTCTAAAAATCCCGCGTGGTTTTATTGAGTTTGCGGCGGACGACACAACTCCATTTCACAACAAAGCTCTTTCAAAAGATCAAGAGATTATTCTTGTTTGTGGTGCTGGTGGTATGGCGGCGCTTACTGGAAAAACCATGATGGAAATGGGTTATACAAACATAAAAAATGTTGGTGGGATTGGAGATTGGATCAAAGCAGAAGGTCCTCTTGAAGAATAGTTCTCTAACTTTTTTCTGGGATGATCCTATAACTAGAGATTTATCAAGAGTGATGAGCTGTTATAGATATCTCTCAAAAAAACTTATTGAAAGCTTTTGGCTAAATCTATGGATATAGATATTTGTTCCATAGCATTTATAGGTTTAGGAGAAGCAGCATCTGCAATTATCTCCGGGTGGGGAGATCTTAGAAACAAACAAGTACAAGCATTCGATATTAAATTACAAGAAAGCGATACGAAAGAAGAAATAATTTCGAGAGCAAGCAAACTAAATATAGGTTTGAAATCTTCACTAAAGGATCTTGTTAGAGATGCTGACTTGATCTTTTCCACCGTTACGGCCGATCAAGCTTTAACCGTTGCAAGAGAGGCCTCTTCATTTATGAGAGATAAGGCTTACTTTTTTGATCTAAATTCAAGTGCACCCTCTTCGAAACAAAGGGCATGCAAAAGTATTGAGACTAATGGAGGGTGTTACGTGGACGTTGCAGTGATGGCACCTGTCGCTGCCAAAAAAAACCTTGTTCCCCTTTTTATCTCTGGGGGCAAGGCAGCTAGCGCCTTGGCCGCATTAGAAAAACTCCCAATGAATGCAAGAGTTATTGATGGACCTGTCGGCCGGGCATCTTCTGTAAAGATGGTTCGTTCAATAATGGTAAAGGGGTTAGAAGCTCTTACTGCAGAGTGTGCCATTGCGGCTATTGAGGCTGATGTTTTAGATGAGGTATTTGCGTCTTTATCAGAAGGCCATCCCTACTTCAATATATCAACTCATGCTATGTACAACTTAGAAAGAAGCCTTTCTCATGGAAAACGTCGTGCAGAAGAACTCAGGGAGGTATCAAAAATGCTTGATGACCTTGGGCTTATAAATCATATGTCAAAGGCCGCTGCTAATTGGCAG
Organism: Alphaproteobacteria bacterium; assembly: GCA_003331935.1. GTDB lineage: Bacteria > Pseudomonadota > Alphaproteobacteria > Rhodobacterales > Rhodobacteraceae > CACIJG01. The sequence goes on from QOQE01000007.1 coordinate 41,055, forward strand.
AAAAAACTAGGGTCATTAGAAAAGTCAACTTCTATATCAGATATAAAAAGTGAATTTCACTCTTTTGCTAAACAGGTATCAGCTGATCTGAGAGAAATGAAAGAGAAATAATATTTTTAGACGTTTTCAAATTTATTATTTATTATTAGTAAAAGATTGGGGAGGCTAATTTTGTAAATGACTGAGAAAGAATATAATAATATTCCTGGTACCATCGTATTCGATGCAGATAGATCAAGAGAGGGGTACCATTTGAATCAATTTTGTATATCGCTGAGGTTGCAGAAAAATAGAGATACCTTTAACAAAAATGAAGAGGCATACCTTGATAATTTTCCAATGTCTAAGGAGCAGCGCGAAGCTGTTTTAAAAAGGAACTGGAACCTTCTTTTGGAGTTGGGAGGTAACATTTATTACACCTCAAAGTTAGCAGCTAATGATGGGATTAATTTCCAGAATCTCGCTGGTCGGATGACAGGCATGGGTGTAGATTCGTATCGTGAGATGATGATAAACGGTGGCCGCTCAATAGAAGGTAATAGAGATAAGTCTGAGTGGGGAGAAAATTAATGGCTAAAATTTTGGCAGGAGTAGGGTGCTCGCACGTACCGGCAATTGGTGTTGCAATGGATACAGGTATAACTCATGACGATTATTGGAAACCAGTTTTCGAAGGGTTTCAAAAATCTAGGGAGTGGATGAAAAAAAAGAATCCTGATGTAATATTCTTGGTTTACAACGACCACTGTACAGCTTTTGATGCGAGATGTATTCCCACTTTTGCACTAGGATGTGGCGCTGAATTCCAGCCAGCTGATGAAGGATGGGGTCCCAGACCTGTCCCAGTTGTCAAAAACCATCAAAAGATGGCAAGTCACATCGCGCAATCTTTAGTATTGAATGAATTTGACATCACAATAATGAATGAGATGGAGGTTGATCATGGTCTGACCGTCCCTCTGTCGGTGATGTTTGGAGATATAAAAAAAAATGATGAATGGCCTGTCCTCGTGATCCCACTTTGTGTAAATGTAGTGCAATATCCAGCTCCAACAGGCAATAGGTGTTTTAATTTAGGTAAGGCTATACGAAGGGCAATCGAAAGTTATGAAGAAGATTTAGATGTTATTATATTTGGGACTGGAGGCATGAGCCATCAGCTACAGTACAAGAGAGCCGGACTTATAAATTCTGATTGGGATAAGCGTTTTCTTGATCTGATGACTGAGGATCCTTTTGGAGCCAGCCAAATAACTCATCTTGAGTATCTCAGAGAAACGGGTAGTGAGGGGATTGAAATGGTTATGTGGTTAATCATGAGAGGCGCTTTGAATGATAATGTAACGGAAATTCATCGTCACTATCACGTTCCAGCCTCTAACACTGCAGTTGGACATATTATTTTGGAAAATAATGAATAAGGAGCACTAGATGAAACTTTGTGTCGCGGGGGCCTATGGTGCGTTTGGCTTAAAGCATTTGGATGCTTTAAAAAATATTGAAGACATAGAAGTGGTTTCAGTTATGGGGCCAAACAAGGATAAAATAGCTGCTCTGGCTGACGAACGAAACATTAAGCATTTTAGTGATAATCTAGAGGAGTGTATTTCTTCGCAAAACGTTGATGCCGTTATTCTTTCCACCCCAACGCAAATGCACGCCGATCAAGCGATAAAGTGTATGGATGCCGGCAAACATGTTCTCGTGGAAATTCCAATGGCTGATACCTTAGCCGATAGCCTTCGTATTGTTGACAAGAAAAGGCAGACCGGTCTCGTTTGTATGGCAGGTCACGTAAGAAGGTTTAATCCATCGCATCAGTGGATAAACAAAAAAATTAAAGCAGGCGAGCTTAAAATTCAACAAATGGATGCTCAAACGTATTTCTTTCGCAGAACAAATACGAATGCAAAAGGTGAGCCGAGATCTTGGACCGACCATCTTCTCTGGCACCACGCCTGCCATACGGTGGATTTATTTCAATACCAAACACAAAGTAAGGTGGTGAAATCTTTTGGATTACAAGGTCCTTTACACCCAGATCTTGGAATAGCTATGGATATGTCTATTGGCATGAAAGCTGAGGATGAAGCCATATGTACCCTTTCTCTCAGCTTCAACAATAATGGACCTTTTGGCTCTTTTTTTCGTTATATTTGTGATAATGGAACATATCTAGCAAGATACGACGATCTTTATGATGGGAATAACAAACAGATCGATTTAAGCGAGGTAGATGTTTCAAATAACGGTATAGAGCTAATAGATCGAGAATTTATTTCCGCTATAAGAGAAAATCGGACACCAAATGCGTGCGTAACTGATGCTATTTTTGCAATGGAGACACTGGATAAGATAGAGAGAGATTTGCACCGTGACTGAAAACAAAACAGCATTGATACTGTCAGCGCATGCCGCAGATTTCGTTTGGCGCTGTGGTGGTGCCATTGCTTTGCATCAAAAGCTTGGTTATCAAATTACAATAGCTTGCATGTCATTTGGGGAGAGAGGAGAGAGTGCTAAGCTTTGGAAACAAAGCGGAATGACTTTAAAAAAGGTAAAGGATAATAGAAAAAGTGAAGCAGAAAAAGCAGCCAAAGCACTAAATGCCCATGATATTATTTTTTTTGATCTTGGTGATTATCCCTTAGAAATTAGCAAAGAGTCGAAGTTAAAAATAGTAGAGCTTATTCGACAGATTCAACCAAATTTCATGATGAGTCATTCTAAATATGACCAGTATAATACTGACCACATGTTGATGACCAAGGTTGCAATTGAGACACGAATGATTGCACAGGCTTGGGGACATAACCCAGGTAAGAAAGTGCTCGGAGCTCCCCAACTGTACTTATTTGAACCACATCAAACTGAACAAATGGGCTGGAAACCCAATGTGTTTTTAGACATCACTGAAGTTTGGGAGAATAAGAGAAAAGCCATTGAGTGTATGGAAGGTCAACACCACTTATGGAATTATTACACAAATTTAGCGGAAAATAGAGCAAATCATTTTCGGCGTAATTCTGGTGGAATGGCTGGAGGTCGTGTTGCTAAATATGCTGAAGCTTTTGAGTCAGTATACCCAGTTTGCAAGGATGAACTTTGATGGGAGGATTGGTAGTACAAAACATCGATAGAGTTGCAGAAGAAATTATAGATGGTTTGCGGTCATGTGGCGTATCCACTGTTCATGAAGCACAAGGAAGAAAAGGATTGCTAGCGAGCTATATTTCACCCGTAATTCCAGGCCAAAGAATTGCAGGGTCTGCTATAACAATATTGGCTCCCCCAGCAGATAACTGGATGGTGCACGTAGCAATTGAGCAAATAAAGCCCGGGGACATCATGATATTAGGCACCACGTCTCCCTCCGATGCAGGGTATTTTGGGGAATTACTTGCAACATCTGCGATTGCTCGCGGCTGTAGAGGCTTTGTGATTGATGGAGGATGCCGAGATATTTTGGAGCTGAGAAAAATTGGCTTTCCAGTCTGGTGCAAGGCTCATAATGCTCAGGGGACAGCAAAAGAGGTTGTCGGTTCGGTAAATATTCCCATTGTTTGCGCGGGAGCGTCTGTTGATGCAGGCGACGTATTAATAGCTGATGATGATGGAGTGTGTGTTGTTAAGAGAGAAGAAGCAAAAACAGTTCTTGCTCTAGCACTGGAGAGGGAAAGGCTCGAGATTACAAAGCGAGAAAAACTGGCTTCTGGAGAGCTGGGATTAGACATTTACGATATGCGAGAGAAGCTAGAGAAATATGGTTTGAAATATGTCTAAAGGCACCCCAGCAATGTGGATGCGAGGTGGGACGTCAAAGGGGTTATATTTTTTAAAAAGTGATATTCCAGCTGATATAGACAAAAGAGGAGCATTTTTACTATCCGTCTTTGGCTCTCCAGATAAACTACAAATAAACGGAGTTGGGGGAGGCAATCCTTTAGCGTCTAAAGTTGCAATAGTGTCAAAATCTAAAAGGCCAAATATTGATGTTGACTACTTGTTCCTACAGGTTGCTGTCGATAATTATGTCGTGTCATCCACCCAAAACTGTGGAAACATACTTGCCGGCATTGGTCCTTTTGCGCTGGAACGGGGATTGATAAAACCAGAAAAAGACAGAACTAAAATACGAATTTTTATGGAAAACTCCGAGCAAGTGGCTATTTCTACTGTTGAAACACCTAATAGAAATTTAACTTATGAAGGGCACACATATATAGATGGTGTGACTTTGCCTAGTGCACCTATTTCGTTGGAGTTTCTTGACATTGAAGGTTCTTTATGTGGTGAGCTATTACCGAGTGGTAGCACAAAAGATGAGGTTGATGGTTATTCCTTGACAATGATTGATAATGGTATGCCTTGCGTGATTATTGAGGCAGATCAGTTAGGCCTTATAGGTAACGAAACAAGAGATGAGCTCGAAAAAAACAGTGTTTTGAGAGATAAGCTTGAGAGCTTGAGGCTGAAGTGCGGAAAGATTATGAATCTTGGAGTTGTTAAAGAAAAAACAATTCCAAAAATGACAATAATTAGTAAGCCTTTATCAAAAGGCATGATAAATACGCGAACTTTTATCCCTCATAAGTGTCATCAATCTATAGGTGTTTTTGGCGCCATATCGGTTGCAACTGCATGTTTATTGGAAGGTACACCTGCGAACAACTTAGCTGTAATCCCTGGTGGCGAAAAAAAAATATGCTCTATCGAGCATCCATCAGGACAAATGCAGGTTTCGGTGGAATTAAGAAATAAAAAAATTAAATCAACAGCTATTTTAAGAACTGCCCGAAAACTGTTTGATGGACTAGTGTTTCCAGATCAGAATAATCTAAAGGCAAGCTGAAATGATGGATCCAGACTGGCTTCCCTTCCATCCCAACCCTAGTAAACCCAAGTTTAAGGTGCCAAGCGGGTCAGTAGATGCGCATTGCCATGTTTTTGGTCCAGCTGCGAAATTTCCTTTTGCATCAACGCGAAAATATACACCCTGTGACGCATCAAAAGAGCAATTATTTGAACTGAGGGATTTTTTAGGTTTTGAGCGCAGTGTAATAGTACAGGCAACATGTCACGGAAATAATAATGACGCATTAGAGGATGCCTTGATTTATTCTGGTGGCATGGCAAGGGGTATTGCCTCTGTTGACCAAGATATTGATCACAAGACTTTAAAGCGTTTAGATAGAGCAGGTGTTAGAGGGGTAAGGTTTAATTTTGTAAAGAGACTTGTAGATAGTACGCCTAAAGATGTTTTTGAAAAGATATCTGGTATGATTGCAGATTATGGATGGCACATTGTCGTGTATGTTGAAGCACAAGATTTGGCGGAGTTAGTTCCTTTTTTATCATCCCTTCCCACAATAGTAGTTTTTGATCATATGGCACGACCAGATGTGACGAAGGGTATTGGTAGTAAGGAATTTAGTTTATTTTTGAAGTTGATGGAAAACGAAAAGTTTTGGTGTAAGACAACATGTCCTGAGAGGCTTAGCAAAAATGGTCCGGATACAAATTACTCCGATGTCGTGCCTTTTATGGATATGCTCGTGAAAAATTTTTCGAATAGAGTTTTGTGGGGTACTGATTGGCCTCACCCTAACATGAAATCTCACATGCCTGATGATGGGAAATTGGTAGATATTATTGAGCTTTTTGCACCAGATATGGTAACTCAGCAAAAACTTTTGGTCGATAATCCAATGAGGTTATATTGGGACAGGTAAAAATTTACCGTTAAGCCAAATCTGGCAAATTATTTGCTCAGACAAGCGATGGTAGCCAGAGAACAATTCCATGAAATGAAATTAAAATAGCAATAGTCAGCGCGTCGGCTATAAAAAATGGGGTAACACCTTTGAAGACATCTTGAACACTCAAATCGTCACGTACACCAGTTGCAACAAACCATTTTCAAGTTTGCTACTTCAGGGTAACATTTTATTGATTTTGATTTTGTATACAGGGTTCTAAAGTAAAACTGAACATTTTGAATGATCAACATGCTGATAGTCAACATTGACGTTCTAAAGTATAATTTATAAACTAAAGAAAATTGCAAAGGTAGGGAGCTAATTATGACAAAGAAAGTAAATGAAAATAAAGCGGTTGTTGCAGGTGTTGGAATGATTCCCTTCGCAAAGCCGGGTGCTTCCAAGTCCTATGACATTATGGGGTCCGAGGCTACTAGATTAGCACTTGAAGACTGTGGACTAAATTATAAAAGCATTCAACAAGCATTTGTGGGTTACGTCTTTGGGGACTCAACTTCTGGTCAGCGGGCATTATACCATGTGGGTATGACTGGTATTCCAATTATAAATGTCAACAACAACTGTTCCACAGGCTCCACAGCTTTGTATTTAGCGCGCCAAGCTATTGAGAGTGGTACAGCTGATTGTGTGCTAGCATTAGGATTTGAGCAGATGCGACCAGGTGCTCTTGGAGACATTTATACCGATAGACCAAGTCCATTCGGAGAGTTTAACGATACCTGTGAGCAATTGGTAGGTAACGCACATATTCCACTTGCATTACGATACTTTGGTGGCGCTGGCAAATCGCATATGGATAAATATGGCACTACCATGAAAGATTTTGCAAAGATTAGGGCTAAGGCGAGTAGGCATGCCTCAAAAAATCCTCTAGCTCTTTTTAAAAAGGAAGTTAGTGAAGAAGAAGTGTTGGAATCACCAATAATGTGGCCAGGGGTTATGACTAGATTAATGGCTTGTCCACCAACATGTGGTGGAGCCGCGGCTATCTTGGTGTCTGAAAAGTTTGCTAATAAACACAACATAAATTCCTCTGTCAGAATATTAGCGCAGTCCATGACAACAGATTACGAGTCAACATTCGCAGACAAAGACATGATGCAGTTGGTGGGGTATGACATGTCTAAGGAAGCAGCTAAAAATGTGTATGAGCAAACTGGTGTCGATGTCCAGGATGTGGATGTTGTGGAGCTCCATGATTGTTTTGCTCACAATGAACTCATAACGTATGAAGCACTTGGCTTATGTAATGAAGGTGAAGCGCAAAAGTTTGTTGATGACGGAGACAATACCTTTGGGGGTAAATTTGTCACTAATCCCTCAGGTGGACTGCTATCAAAGGGCCACCCGTTAGGAGCAACTGGTTTGGCACAGTGTTTTGAACTTACGCAGCAATTGCGTGGCAACGCGGGGGAGAAGCAAGTTGACGGCGCTAAGACTGCTTTGCAACACAATCTTGGTTTAGGTGGGGCATGTGTTGCTACACTTTATCAAACCGCGTAAATGGATCAACCTAGCGCAAGACCTAAGAACTTTGACATTCTTTGGTTAAATTTTGCTATGTCCATAGGAAGCTCGCCTTCAACCATTTTTGCTTGATCAAATAGCAGAAAAGAGGCGTCATTCAATGCATCTTTGTCTGAGTCTTTTATCTTGTTCAGTTTTTTAATTATATTATGGTCAGGATTTACCTCTAATATTCTAGGCATGCCCTTAAAATCTTTGTTTTGGATTTTCATTATTCTTTCCATTTGAACATCCATCCCGGTATCTGGCGCAACCAGACAGCAAGCACTATCAACTAACTTTGTGGAAACTTTAACATCTTGTACGTTATCCCCCAGTATTTCTTTAATTTTTTCAACCAGACCCTTCATGCCTGCGGGTGTTTTCTTGTCTTTTTCTTTTTTATCATCTGAGAAGCCTGTTAGGTCTATGTCACCTTTGGTAATCGAAACGAACTTTCTGTCTTGAAACTCACTAGCCATAGATAGCCAAAATGTATCAATTGGGTCTGTTAAAAACAAAACATCAAGCTTCTTTTTTTTGAACACCTCAAGATGCGGACTCCCTTGTGCCATATCCTTGCTCTCAGATGCCAAGTAGTAAATATCTTTTTGCTCAGGGTTCATTTTTTCTATGTACTCCGATAAAAATACTGGTTTGTCTTCATTCATCGACTGAAATTTTGATAGTTCGAGCAGTTCCGTCTTTAAATCAAAATCCTCATAAACTCCTTCCTTCAGTACGATGCCAAATTCATTCCAAAAAGAAGAATATTTTTCTGAATCTTTATCTTTGAGTTTCTTCAGTTCGTTGATGACCCTTTTCTTTAGAGCCTTTGAAATTTTGTTCAACGTTACATTATGTTGTAGCATCTCTCTGCTAACGTTAAGGTCAACATCTGATGTGTCCACTATACCTTTAACAAACCTAAGCCATCTTGGCAGAATGGTCTCTGAATCTTCAGTTATCAAAACCCTGTTTGAATAAAGTTTGATTTTAGATTTTACGTCCATTTGAAATAGATCAAAAGGCCTAGATTCTGGAATAAAGAGAAGGTTTGTATAGCTTAAAGTTCCTTCGACTTTGTTGTGTATGGTGAGCAAAGGTTTGTCATACCCAGCGCCTATTTGTTTGTAAAACTCTTCATATTGCTCAGCAGATATATCTTTCTTTTCTCTTGTCCAAATGGCTGAGGCTTTATTCAGCAATTCAGGCTCATTTTTACCATCAATAAAATTAACAGAATACATCAGGTGATCTGAATACTTTCGAGTGATGAAACCTATTCTCTCTTTATCGAGATATTCTTTCTCGCTTCGTTTCATGTGAAGGGTTATTTCTGTTCCTACCTCTTCTTTGGTAGCATCGGAGATCTCGTAGCCAGAAATACCGTCTGAGTCCCATTTGTTGGCTTTAGTTTGCCCCACTCCTTTACTTATAACTTCAACTTTATCAGCAACCATGAAAGCAGAATAAAAGCCCACACCAAACTGACCTATCAGGTTGACATCTTTCTTTTTTTTATCTTTACCGGCGTTTTTTTCAAGCGCTGCTAAGAATTCTGTAGTTCCAGATTTTGCAATAGTACCCAAAGAGTTTTCTAACTCCTCTCTGGTCATTCCGACGCCATTATCTGTGATCTTAAGTGTGTTATCCTTTTTATTTGCATGGATTTGAATTTTGAGGTCTTCAGTCCCAATGCTTTCGTTTTTATTGGTTAAAGAAAGAAAACGCCGCTTATCAAGTGCATCGCTACTGTTTGAAATTAATTCCCTAAGAAAAATTTCTTTTTCTGAATAAAGAGAGTTAATCACTATATTAAGAACGCGACCGGTATCTGCTTCAAAAGCCTTTTTCATTGGACAAATTTTTCCTCATAATTGATTTGGTGAGTAGTATGTATGTATTGAATATTGAGTAGTCAATAAGAAGATGCATTTTTTTTCATTTTTTTTTGTTATTCTTCAGGTTGTTTTTTAAGCCCAATAAGTGTAAGACCTAGCGAGCAATGATTTTAGATTACTGAGGAATATAAATGGGCTGGGATAAAAGAAGTTGGCGTGAAAAACCTCGGGTTCAAATGCCCGATTATGGTGATATCAAAGAGCTAGCATCAGTTGAGAATAGTTTGGAAGCGTTACCACCGTTGGTCTTTGCAGGGGAAGTGAGAAGTTTACGAGAGCACCTTTCATCTGTAGGTAACGGCAAAGCTCTATTGCTTCAAGGAGGAGATTGTGCTGAAAGCTTTTCAGAGTTTTCTGCGAATTTAATCAGAGATACATTTAAAGTAATGCTGCAAATGGCAGTCGTCTTGACTTTCGGTTCAAAAAAACCGGTAATAAAAGTGGGCCGCATGGCAGGGCAGTTTGCAAAGCCTAGATCCGCCGACTTTGAAGTAATTAACGACCAGAAATTACCTTCCTACAGAGGAGATATCATAAATGATATTGCCGCTGACTTAAAGAGTCGAGAGCCTGATCCTAAGAGAATGCTACAGGCCTACACTCAATCAGCAGCTTCCGTAAACCTTTTGAGAGCATTCTCCCAAGGTGGTTTTGCCGACATTCGTCAGGTACATGCGTGGACCTTGGAAAGCACTAGGACAGGGAGCACATATAAGCAGTTTTCAGAACTTGCCGAAAAAATCTCTGAAGCACTCGATTTTATGGAGGCTGCCGGTGTTTCCCCAAATAATACACAGTCACTCAGGCGAGTTGATTTTTTCACGAGTCATGAGGCATTACTTTTGGAATACGAAGAAGCACTTTGTAGAATAGACAGCCTCACAGGCAACCCTGTTGCAGGTTCTGGCCATATGCTTTGGATTGGAGATCGAACAAGAGATCCTGATGGGGCACACGTTGATTTTTGTAGTGGGGTAGAGAACCCTATAGGACTTAAGTGTGGGCCGAGCTTAACAGAAGATGATCTGTTGAAATTAGTTCAAAAACTCAATCCTGATAATGAAATGGGGAGGCTTACTCTCATTACTAGATATGGTCATGATAAGGTTTCAGACTATCTACCAAAGCTAATAAAGAGTGTAAAGTCTGAAGGTTTTAATGTTGTATGGTGTTGTGATCCAATGCATGGGAATACAATCAAATCGAGTACGGGGTTCAAAACGAGGCCATTTGATCACGTATTATCGGAGGTGCAAAATTCTTTTGCAGTTCATCGATCAGAAGGAACATACCCAGGGGGTGTTCACTTTGAGATGACTGGAAAAGATGTCACTGAGTGCACCGGAGGGGCTCAATCAATTGGTGATGAAGATCTCTCTTCAAGATATCATACTGCCTGCGATCCCAGACTGAATGCATCTCAATCTCTTGAACTTGCATTTCTAGTCGCTGAACAATTGAAGAAATAAAGGTATAAAAAACTATAATATCGTGTGATGGTAAATTTTTGTGTGGCAACCTCCTCTGAAGAAATGGCACCTCCGGACTTAGCCTTTCTTAAGGGTTTTTTAAAAGCGGAAAAAGAGGTTGTGCTAGGGTCCTTTGGAGTACAGTTTGAGGTTGAAAAAAAATTAATTGCGACTGATATAGAGCTACCTAACGGAAAACAAATCGATTTAAATTTCTTATCTGATAATGACAGGAGTGTTAATTTGTTGGTATCTGATATGGATGGCACACTATTAGAAGAGGAGTGTATAGATGAGATTGCCGAACTTGTTGGTAAAGGACCTGAGGTAAAAAAAATAACGGCGTTAGCTATGAAAGAGGGTTTAAATTTCGAAGAAGCGCTAGTAAGAAGGTTGGCCTTGATTAAAGGGACTGAGATAGAAGTTTTGGAGAAATGCATGGCAAAAAGAATAAACATAAGGTACGGAGCAAAGGTACTTTTTAAAACGTTTAAAAAACATTTTGGAGACACTGCAATTCTTTCGGGAGGGTTCACCTTTTTTTCAGATCGTATACAAAGGCAGTTAAAGGCTGATTTCTCATTTGCTAATGTTTTAGAATTCAAGAATAATCGCTTAACCGGCAAAATATTGGGTTCCATAGTAAATTCAGAGAGGAAAACTGAGTTGATGAAGCAATTATGTGCTAGGCAGGGAAAAAATATCTCTAATGCGGTTGCTGTAGGTGATGGGAATAATGATATAGCAATGATTACTGAGTCTCATATGGGCATCTCGTTCAGGGGAGGTGATCAAGTTAATCTCTCAGCAAAACATGTATTAAAGAATTCAAATATATCGGCTATTCTTCACTTATTGGGACTGAGAGAAGATCAGTTTGTGTATTAAAATTAATGTTTGGACAAAATGGGCGTTTCAAAAAAAGGTATATTAGTTATTTTATCTTCTCCATCTGGAGCAGGTAAAACAAGTATTGCTCGTGCCTTGGTCAAAGGAAATGAAAACTTCTTGTTTTCTGTTTCGGCGACAACAAGAAAATCAAGACCTGGTGAAGTAAATGGAAGAGAATACGACTTTTTAACAGTAGATCAATTCAGACAAAAAATTAAAGAAGGCCAATTTTTGGAGCATGCAAAAGTTTTTGGAAATTTATACGGAACTCCCCTCCAAGCCGTTAGAGACTCAATAAGTCAAGGTAAAAGCGTGGTTTTTGATGTTGACTGGCAAGGTGGCAAACAGATCCGAAGCTCATCTTTAAGCAAATTTGTTATTTCTATTTTTATTCTACCTCCATCGATTAAAGAGCTACATGATAGGCTAATGAACCGAGCTCAAGATTCATCAGAAACGGTCAAGGATAGAATGAAAAAATCCATTGATGAAATTATGCACTGGAAAGAATATGATTATGTTATTGTCAATAGAGATTTTGATAAAACTCTCAGGGAGGTAGAGTCCATAATAACATCTGAAAAATTGAGGCGTGTACGAAATAACGAATTGGAGCAATTTGTTACAACCCTAACAAATGAATTTAAGGATCTAAACTCATGACAACCATATATGAACTCGGCGATATGAAGCCGACTCTACCAGCCAACAGTGATTTTTGGATTGCTCCAAACTCATTTGTGATTGGCAATGTCATTATGAAAGAAGGAACATCTGTTTGGTTCGGAACAACCATAAGAGGTGATAATGAAACAGTAACTATAAACAGCGGCACAAACATTCAAGAAAACACCGTACTTCATACCGATTTAGGTTTTCCGATTGAAATAGGAAAAAACTGTACTATTGGGCATAAAGCTATGCTTCATGGATGTGTAATCGAAGATAACTCTCTAATTGGTATGGGGTCTACAATATTAAATGGTGCTCGAATAGCTAAAAACTCCTTAGTGGGGGCTTGTTCGCTAGTAACTGAGGGTAAAGCATTTCCTGAAAACTCCTTAATTATGGGATCTCCGGCAAAAGTTGTAAGACAACTGACTGAAAAAGAGATTAAGGGTATTACCAGGTCAGCACAATGGTACCAAGAAAACATGAGGCGATTCAAATCGGACATGACAGCTGTTAAAATATAAACGATCGGAAGTTTGAATGATTCTAGTCGCTATCTTAAGAGCTTCAGTTGTTGTGTTTTTGACGCTGATACTTATACCCATTTATCTTATAGGATTGTTTGTAGATTATTTTTTTGGGAAAAGGCTTGTTGTTTTTCTTATAAAAAGGCTTTGGTCAAGAGCCGTGATGAAAATAATTGGAGTAGCGCGGGAATTAATAGGATTAGGCAGTGAAGCTAATATTTTTGTTTCAAACCATATCTCATGGATTGATATATTAGCCATCAATAGTACTTTAGATGTTGTTTTTATAGCAAAAAATGAGGTCAGATCATGGCCCGGTTTGGGGTTTTTAGCAGTTCTGGGCCAAACTATATTCATAGAAAGAAAGTCTTTAAAAGCGCTTTCGCAAAAGCGCACATTGGACGAGTATCTTAAAAAAGGGCAAAGCATATTTTTCTTTCCAGAAGGAACAAGTACTGATGGGTCAAATGTAAAAAAATTTAAATCTTCGCTATTTGAAGTTTGCTATAGTGACTTTTTTAAAAAAAATAATTGGGGTTCAGTGCAACCCATTACAATTACCTACAAGTCACCAGTAGAAGATGATCCCAGTTTTTATAGTTTCTGGAGAGAGGAAGATACGATCTTCGCAAATATAAAAAAAATAATAAAGAGAGCGGACCAAGGCCGGGTTTGCTTGGTGTTCCATAGACCGCTTAAATTTGGTAAATATAGGGATCGGAAGGATTTAAGTAATGCGTGTTTCAAGACCATTAAGAACGGTTTAGCTAACTCAGCACATTCTTTTTAAGATGTCATCACCAATATATTTGGCATTTTCCCCAATTTCTTCTTCTATCCGTAACAGCTGGTTATACTTAGCCAATCTATCGCTTCTAGATAAGGAACCAGTTTTTATTTGAGTACATCCCGTGGCCACAGCCAGATCAGCTATGAATGTATCTTCTGTTTCACCTGATCTGTGAGACATAACACAGGAGTAATCGTATTCCTTAGCTAATGCAATGGTTTCTAGAGTTTCACTGAGTGTACCTATTTGATTTGGCTTAATAAGGATTGCATTGCCAGCACTCTTTTCTATGCCTTCTTTCAATCTTACTTTATTGGTAACAAATAAGTCATCGCCCACCAATTGCACTTTTGAGCTAAGAGATTTTGTAAGTAACTTCCAGCCGTCCCAATCATCTTCTGCCATCCCGTCTTCAATAGAAAAAATAGGATATTTCTCACAAAGAATTTCTAAATACTCCGCATTTTCTTTCGCTGTTAATGATTTATTTTCACCGGCAAGATTATATTTTTCACTGTTGAAGTATTCAGTTGATGCACAGTCGAGTGCTAGGTAAAAGTCTCTCGCTAACGTATATCCGCAAGAAGTAATAGCCTTTACTACTACATCCAGTGCCTCCTGCGTACTTTCAAAAGCTGGTGCAAATCCGCCTTCGTCTCCAATATTTGTACTAAATCCCCCATTCTTTAAATTATTTTTGAGAGTCTGAAAAACTTCACATGACATTTGTATTGCCTCTCTGAAGGTTTTTGCTCCGATTGGCATGATCATAAACTCTTGAAAATCAATAGCATTATCTGCGTGACTACCCCCATTGAGTATATTCATTAAAGGTACGGGCATAATAAGATCATTGCCATTGCCTAAGTAACCGAATAGTGACTGGTTTTTTAACTGTGAAGCCGCTCTAGCCACTGCAAGAGAAACGCCAAGCATAGCGTTTCCTCCCAAGTTTGACTTGTTTGTTGTGCCGTCCAATTGAAGAAGCATTGTGTCAATTTTTTTTTGATCAGTAGGATCTTGTCCTTTTAAATGGCCATTTATTTTCTTGTTTACATTATTAACCGCTTTGGTAACGCCATTTCCCAAATATCTGGATAAATCATTATCTCTCAACTCTATGGCTTCGTGCCTACCAGTAGAAGCGCCAGAGGGGACGGACGCTCTTCCAAAAGAGCCATTCAGAAGAGTGACGTCAACTTCAATAGTTGGATTCCCTCTACTGTCTATTATTTCACGTGCACTTATTCGATCAATTTTTCCTATCATTTTTTTTTCCATATAGTTCTAATTTATGCCCAACTAAGTCGTACCCTAGCTTATTAGCTATTTTGTTTTGGATATGCTCTATTTCTTCATCAATAAATTCAATGACCTTACCGGTATCTAAATCGATTAGATGGTCATGATGTTTTCTCACTGCATCTTCAAATCTTGAACGACCGTCGTTAAATTCCAATTTTTCAAGAATACCAGCATTTTGTAAAAGTTTTACCGTTCTATAGACTGTTGCTATTGAGACTTTATTATCAATTTTGTTTGATCGTTCAAACAGAGTTTCAACGTCTGGGTGATCTTTAGAGTTTTCGAGTACTTTTATGATTAGGCGTCTCTGCCCGGTCATTCTAATTCCAGCGTTCCTACATCTCTCTGAGATTGTTTTAAGACTCATTTTTTTTAAGCAGTTTCTTCACCTGCTCCCATATTTCAAGTAATTTGCCGTCCGTCAATTTGTCATCGGGTATTTTCTCAGTTTCTATTATTTTTATTGACTCACCTACTCTTTTTTTGAATTTTTTTATTGAGCCCTGCAAACTATTTTCGGGGTCTATGCTTAGTTTTCTAGCCAAATTTACTAAGGAAAAAAGAAGATCTCCAAACTCTTCTTCAATAGCAATTTTTTCTTTAGATTTAGAGGCAAGCCATAATTCTCTAACCTCTTCGTTTATCTTTCCGAGTATTTCCTCAGGATCAGTCCAATCGAACTTACTCTGTGAAGCTGTTTTTTGAATTTTCAAGGCATGAGATAAAGCTGGAAGTGACAAGGGAACATCTTCAAAGAAATTTGTCGAATCTTGACTACCTTTTTTTTCTAGTGATTTTATTTTTTCCCAATTATCTTTAACCTCCTCAATCGAAATAGGTTTCCCCTGTTCTTCTTTTTTGTTGAATACATGAGGATGCCTGAAAATCATCTTATCACATACATCTTGGATAATATCGTCGAAAGAAAAGCCATAGCTATTCTCAGCGATATTACAATGGAAAACTATCTGAAACAAAAGATCTCCTAACTCGCTCTTTATTGAATCTGTTTTATTAAGTAAAATAGCATGCTGAAGCTCGTGAGCTTCTTCTATGCAATAATGTGCGATGCTTTTATTATCTTGTTCTATGTCCCAAGGACAACCATTTTCAGGATCTCTTAATCTCTCAACTAATGACTTTAGTCTTGCTATGCCGATATCACGGTTATTGACTTCATCATCTTTTGATTTGTCCATATAGCTATTAACTCTCTATTTTAGCCCTCACCCTTGTAAGGGGCTACATACTGAAGTGCCATGTCCCAAGGGAAGAATATCCATGTATCTTGACTGACTTCGGTTATAAAAGTATCTAAAGAGGGTTTCCCCAATGGTTTGGCATAAACCGCTGCATAGTGTGCTTTAGGGTATTGACTTTTTATAGCTTGGAATGTCTTTCCTGTATCAACTAGGTCATCTACAATTAGTATTCCAGCACCGTCCCCCACATAAGCTTCTGCAGGAGACTTTAGAATTTTTGCGTCAGATTGCACTTGATGATCATACGATTTAACACTTATAGTCTCCACTATTCTCAAATCTAACTCTCTGGCGACAACCATAGCGGGAACCATTCCACCTCTAGTTACGGCTACAACAGCTTTCCAATTGGTGCTTTCAGGAGCTATTTTTTCCAAGCGCCATGCAAGAGCTCTAGAGTCCCTATGTATTTGCTCCCATGATATATGAAACCCTTTTTCGTGTGGTAATGTCTCCATTTCTTCACTCTTTTCTTCCAGTAACAACGTCAATATCTGGAGCATCCTCAGCTTTCATTCCAACGATATTGTATCCAGCATCAACATGGAGGTTTTCTCCGGTAATCCCAGAAGATAAATCAGATAAAAGAAAAAGTGATGCATTCCCAATTTCATCCTGGGTAACATTTCTCCTTAGAGGAGAATTCAATTCATTCCATTTCATAATGTATCTAAAGTCCCCAATTCCCGACGCGGCTAAAGTCTTTACCGTTCCGGCGCTAATCGCGTTCACTCTGATATTCTTTTTTCCTAAATCCATTGCCATATAGCGAACGGAAGCTTCTAACGCGGCTTTTGCAACACCCATCACGTTGTAATGAGGCAGCACTTTCTCCGACCCATAGTATGTTAACGTTAATACAGAGCCCCCGTTAGACATTATTTTTTCAGCTTCTTGGGTAACAGCGGTCAGAGAGTATACTGAAATATCCATGGTGGATAAAAAATTTTGCTTCGACGTGTCTACGTACCTCCCTCTCAATTCATTCTTGTCTGAAAAACCGATGGCATGAACTAAAAAGTCAATATCTTTCCACTCACTTTTTATTTTGGAGAAAGTTTCCTTTATAGCAAGTTGATCCGCTACATCGCATTCCAAAGTAAAGTTAGACCCAACACTATCAGCTAGTGGCACAATTCTTTTTTTTAGAGCTTCACCTTGGTAAGTGAAAGCTAATTTTGCGCCCTCAGAGCTACATGCCTTTGCTATGCCCCATGCTATTGATCTTTCGTTAGCCACGCCCATTATCAAGCCTTTTTTACCAGATAGCAGACCCATTTTACTAATACTCCCTGTGAATTTTTTGAAATAAATTATATAAGAGAATAATGATTTTTTTTTTAAAAGCCATAACTGAGATAAAAAAATTGGAAATAAGATGGAAAGTAAATTTGACGAAAAGCTATTCGCAGGAAAAGAGCCTTTAACGATTTTTCGTAGGTGGTTTGAAGAAGCTAAGAAAACAGAAATAAATGATCCGGATGCGATAGCACTGGCTACGGTTGACGAGGAGGGGTTGCCAAACGTGAGAATGGTGCTTCTTCGTATTATTGAGGATGATGGATTTGTGTTCTTCACTAATTATGGTTCAAAAAAAGCAAAAGAAGCATTCCTATCGAATAAGGTAGCTTTCAACCTACATTGGAAGTCATTGAGGAGGCAGATTAGAGTAAGAGGCTACGTAGAGAAGGAAGATGGAAAAATAGCAGACAAATATTTCTCCGAAAGACAAATTGGCTCAAAAACTGCGGCTTGGGCTTCTAAACAGAGCGAGACTTTGGCAAACAGAGAAGAGTTGATTGAGAGATGGCAAGCCTACAAAAATGATTTTAAGGAAAATGTTGCAAGGCCAGATTTTTGGGGAGGTATAAGGATTAAGCCAATCCAAATTGAATTTTGGGCCGATGGACAATACAGACTCCATGACAGGTTTGTTTGGGAAAGAAGATTTGGTGAAAAGGTTTGGGGCGTTCGTAGACTATATCCTTAATTCTTTTAATGTTTTTTTTTCAAATTCTGGTATGATAACCAATATTGCTTGTGGAGTGGGAGTGGCTGCTTGAGTGTTAAATTGAAAGGAACCGTTAAGTGGTTTGATACTACTAAAGGGTTTGGTTTTCTACTTGTTGATGATAGCAAGGGTGATGTGTTGCTTCATGCCAACGTATTAAGAAACTTTGGTAGGGGGTCGGTGGTTGAAGGATCGACAGTTGAATTCGAAGTTCAAGACACTGATAAGGGAAGACAGGTCTCAATAATCCACAGCTTGGATCTCCCTAATGAACTTAACGAGACATTTGAAGATAGCGAAGAGCTGGGTATTCCAGACGTTTCCGGTGTGGAACTTGTTCCGGCGCGTGTAAAATGGTTTGATAAATCGAAGGGGTTTGGCTTTGCTAATGTTTATCAATCGCATGAAGATATTTTTCTACATATGGAAATTCTAAGACATTTTGGGTTTTCCGATTTACAAGCAGGAGAAGCTATTGTTCTTCAAGTAGTAGATGGGCCAAGAGGTAAGATGGCTGGAGCGGTGCACTCTTGGGATAATATTTCTTGAAAGATCGTTAAATTTAGTCCAAAAGTTATCGAAGCTGCTAAGAATAATCTCTGTTGATTCGCGGGGCGTGGCGCAGCCTGGTAGCGCGACGGTTTTGGGTACCGTAGGTCGTGAGTTCGAATCTCGCCGCCCCGACCACATAAAGATCTGAGGTAACTTACATTTATTAATAAGATGTACCCCGCTGGTGTTGCAGCAAAAATATTAGAAAGAAGTGGTGTCAACAAAAAAATTTTTTTTTTTTTTAAAATTTTTATTGACCTTAGGGTGTTTTATCGCGCAATTTGTATTTCAGGCCGAGCAAACATCAATATGTAGTATGCGGTGAGCTTCTGGCTCAACACCGTGGATTCGTAAGAATGTTTAGTTAAAATAACAATTATAGAGAACACTGGGGACGAGCATTATGAAATTTGAACGAAGAAACACAGTTGAAGACGTAGAAGTCTATGAGAGTATGGTTTTTAAAAAAACTGACTCTGAAATTAGAAATCCGGATGGATCAATCGTGTTTAGTGCAAAGAACATTGAGATACCTGAAGGTTGGAGCCAAGTCGCTGCCGATGTTCTAGCACAGAAATATTTCAGAAAAGCCGGAGTTCCGAAAGTTTTGAAGAAGGTTTATGAGGAAGGCGTCCCCGTTTTTTTGCAACGAAGCACCGAAGACAAAGAGGCCTTAGAAAAAATTGTTCCAGAAAAAAGATATACTAGCGAAACTACAGCGACACAGGTTTTTGATAGGTTGGTTGGCGCGTGGGCATATTGGGGCTGGAAGGGAAACTACTTTGACAGCGAAAAAGACGCAAAAATTTATTATGATGAAATGAGGTTCATCCTGGCTAACCAAATGGGAGCGCCCAATTCACCCCAGTGGTTTAACACAGGGCTTCATTGGGCATATGGAATAGACGGCCCAAGCCAGGGGCATTTTTACGTTGATCACAAAACGCACAAGTTAATAACCTCTAAGACCGCATATGAGCATCCACAACCTCATGCCTGTTTTATCCAGTCAATTCAAGATGATTTAGTAAATGATGGCGGGATAATGGACCTATGGAAAAGGGAAGCTCGGCTTTTTAAATACGGCTCAGGAACAGGAACAAACTTCTCATCGTTAAGGGGGAGCGCTGAAGGTTTGACCGGTGGAGGAAAGTCCTCAGGTTTAATGTCATTTTTAAAAATAGGTGACCGGTCGGCTGGCGCGATAAAGTCAGGAGGAACAACAAGGCGAGCGGCCAAAATGGTTATATGTGATGTAGATCACCCGGATATTGAGGAATTTATAAACTGGAAAGTTATAGAAGAACAGAAAGTAGCCGCTTTGGTAGCAGGTTCGAAGTTACACGAAAAAATGCTCAACAAGATATTTGAAGCAGTAGATTCTGAGGACGTTGAAAAAAACAGTAAAACCAACCCAAAGATAAACAAGAAACTGAACAAAGCTATAAGAGAAGCACGTCAGAGCATGATCCCTGACACTTACATAAACAGAATATTGGAGTACGCAAAGCAAGGGTACAAAGAGATAACGTTTCCAACTTATGATACCGATTGGGACTCCGAGGCATACCTTACAGTATCCGGTCAAAACTCTAATAACTCAGTAAGAGTGACAGACAGATTTCTTTCAGCTGTCAAACACAATAGAGACTGGGAACTGCTGAAAAGAACAGACGGTAAGGCACTGAAGAAGGTTAAGGCACGTGAGCTATGGGATCAGATAGCACATGCAGCATGGTCGTGTGCTGATCCGGGAATCCAATATCATGATACCATCAACGCATGGCATACCTGTCCAGAAGATGGAGATATACGAGCCTCTAATCCTTGTTCTGAATATATGTTTCTCGATGATACAGCTTGCAATTTGGCATCTATAAACCTCCTTAAGTATTTGAAGGAAGGAAAATTTGACTATAAAAGCTTTACCCACTCAATAGAGCTCTGGACACTAAGTTTAGAAATCTCAGTTATGATGGCTCAATTCCCTAGTAAGGAAATTGCGGAAGGTTCCTTCGATTACAGAACCCTTGGATTAGGGTATGCAAATCTTGGTGGTTTGCTGATGAACATGGGATTATCCTATGATAGTAAAGAGGGTAGGGCGATATGTGGCGCGATAACCGCCATAATGACTGGAACTTCATACAAGACTTCTGCAGAGATAGCAGGAGAAGTTGGGTCCTTTAAAAGATATACAAAAAATAAGAAACACATGTTAAGGGTCATAAAAAATCATAAAAGGGCAGCCTTTGGTGAGAAAAGCGGCTATGACAAAGTAAATGTAATGCCAGTACCTCTCGATATTGAGAACTGTCCCGACACAAATTTAGTTACCATTGCGCAAGAGGCCTGGACACAAGCGTTATCTCTGGGTGAAAAGAATGGCTACAGAAATGCTCAAGTTTCGGTTATAGCACCTACTGGGACAATTGGATTGATCATGGATTGTGATACTACGGGCATTGAACCTGATTTTGCTCTTGTAAAGTTCAAAAAGCTAGCTGGCGGTGGATATTTCAAAATAATCAACCAATCAGTGCCTAAAGCGCTTAAGGTACTTGGTTATGACCAGCAAAAGATAGACTCTATTATCAACTATGCTGTTGGTAATGGCTCTTTACAAAACTGTCCTAAAATAAACTCTACGTCTCTTTTAGGACATGGATTCTCATCTAAAGAGATTGAAAAAATTGAAAAAGCTCTACCAACCGCTTTTGATATTAAGTTTGTTTTTAATCAATGGACGCTTGGACAAGAATTTTGCAGAGATACTCTTGGAGTTCCTATGGAGAAGCTAAATGATCCAAGCTTCAGTTTGCTAGCTCACTTAGGTTTTAGTAATGAAGATGTATCAAAGGCTAATGACTATGTTTGTGGAACAATGACTCTAGAAGGTGCACCATTTCTGGAGAAAGCGCACTTACCTGTTTTTGACTGCGCGAATCCATGTGGAAAAAAGGGAAAACGATACCTTTCAGTTGAAAGCCATATTTACATGATGGCTGCTGCACAATCGTTTGTTTCTGGGGCCATTTCAAAAACAATTAATATGCCAGGAAATTCATCTATTAAGGATTGTAAAGATGCCTATGAACTGAGCTGGTCGTTAGGCGTAAAAGCCAATGCCCTATACAGAGATGGTTCAAAGCTTTCTCAGCCTCTGTCTGCTGCATTAATAGAGGACGAAGGTGATGAACAGGATGGAAACATTGGTGAGGAGGCAAACGTCCAAAGGGCCTTGGAGCAGATAGTATATAAAGAGATCGTAAAAGGACGGTCGAAGCTCCCTGAAAGGCGTAAAGGATACACACAAAAGGCAGTTGTTGGAGGCCATAAAGTGTATCTCCGTACTGGAGAATATGGGGATGGAAAACTTGGAGAGATTTTCATAGATATGCATAAAGAGGGCGCCGCTTTTAGAGCTATGATGAACAATTTTGCTATTGCGGTATCGGTGGGGTTACAGTACGGCGTTCCTCTCGACGAATTTGTAGAGGCTTTTACGTTTACAAGATTTGAACCCGCAGGGCTAGTGCAAGGTAATGACACAATCAGAAATGCCACATCAATATTGGATTACATATTCAGAGAATTAGCCATATCTTATTTAGATAGAACAGATCTCGCTCATTCTCTTCCAGAAGATAATCTAGATACTTTAGGTGAAAAGCTAGAGTCTAATAAGATCTCTAAAGAGGCTGGCATTGGAAGGGCAGAAGAATCTCTTGAAATGATTAAGGAGCTCTCTAGCTCAGGATATCTAAGAAAAAGATTTCCGGTAGTAAATGAAAAAAATGAAGAAAATCCAGTTGCTAGCAGCTCAACCGGTGTAAACGACGAGGGATTTTTACAAATTTCTGCCCAAATAACGAAAGCGAAAATGCAGGGCTACGAAGGAGATCCTTGTAATGAATGTGGTAATTTCACATTAGTGAGAAATGGGACTTGTTTGAAGTGTAACACATGTGGTGGCACGTCAGGGTGTAGCTAAAAAACTAGTTGGAATTGTCGCCTCTAAGTAAGGCGACAATTCCAGTCCTAGCTATTTCTTTCAGGCCTAAAGGTACCATTAGCTCAGCAAATGCATCTATCTTCTCCGAAGTGCCCGTAAGCTCGAATGTGAAGCTTTTTAAAGTGCTATCAACTACTTTTGCCCTGAATACATCAGCAAGTCGCAAAGACTCCACTCTATGATTGCCATTTCCAACAACCTTAAATATTGCAAGCTCTCTCTGAACAGCTTTACCCTTTAGGGTTAGATCTATTACCTCATGCACTGGCACCATTCTGTTTAGCTGTGCTTTAATCTGGTTTACAACCTTTGGAGTTCCAGTTGTCACTATTGTAATTCTGGACTTATGGCCGTTAGGATCTACTTCTGCCACTGTTAAGCTGTCAATATTATAACCTCTTCCAGAAAATAATCCAATTACCCTTGCTAATACACCGGATTCATTGTCTACAATAATCGAAAGAGTGTGAGCAGCTTCATAATCGAGGTTTGGGTCCCTAAGATTGTAAGCGCTTTGTTTACTTACCCCTTTTTTCAAATTTAAAGACATTTTCCAAGCTCTTTCTATATTTACTAAACCAACACTGCGCCATCGTCTGAGATGCTATTTTCCTCGGTTTGTTCCCCAAGAATCATTTCATTATGGGCTTTACCAGACGGAATCATGGGGAAACAATTTTCATGTTTTTCAACTAAGCAATCGAATATTACGGGACCAGGATACTCAATCATTTCTCTTATACTATCGTCTAGCTTATCTGGGGATTCGCATCTAATACCTTTTATTCCATATGCTTCTGCCAGTTTTACAAAATCTGGCAAAGCATCAGACCAACTATGAGAGTAACGTTCTCCGTGCAAAAGCTCTTGCCACTGTCTCACCATACCTAGTCTCTCGTTATTTAGGATAAATTGTTTAACAGGTAATCGGTATTGCACAGCAGTCCCTAATTCCTGCATATTCATTAGCCAGCTTGCCTCGCCTGCAACATTAATTACAAGAGATTTCGGATGAGCGATTTGAATTCCAATTGATGCAGGAAACCCATATCCCATAGTTCCCAATCCCCCTGATGTCATCCATCTATTTGGTTCTTCAAACCCCATAAATTGTGCTGCCCACATTTGATGTTGACCGACCTCTGTCGACACAAATCGGTTGTAAGGTTTCGTTAGCTCCTCTAATCGTTCAATAGCATATTGAGGCTTAATCACATTGGAAGAACTCTCGTAACTGAGCGATTTAACTTTTTTCCAATCATTTATAGATTGCCACCAAGCACTCAATTTTTTCTGATTTACTTTTGAGCCTCTTTCTTTCCATCTTTTATTTAGTGAATTTAACACATTGGAAACATCTCCAATTAAAGGAGCGTCTACAGTTATATTTTTATTAACAGAAGATGGATCAATATCTATGTGGACCTTGTAAGAGTCAGGGCTGAAAGCATCAATTCTCCCCGTTATCCTGTCGTCAAAACGGGCACCTACACATAGCATAAAGTCGCATCCATGCATAGACATGTTCGCTTCATATGTACCATGCATTCCTAACATGCCTAACCAATTTTTACCAGATGCGGGATAACTACCTAACCCCAAAAGGGTAGAAGTAATAGGAAAGTTAGTTCCTGCAACTAAATTTCTAAGCGAGTGTACGGCAGATTGTCCGGAATTTATGACTCCACCACCACTATAAACTATTGGCCGCTCTGCTAGCTCCAATCTATCTATTACTTCATCTAACATGTTTAGATCAATTGCGGGTTCTTTCTTTATAAAAGTAGTGTCTACATCTTTTTTCTTAGTGTAATGACCGGACGCAAATTGAACATCTTTTGGAACATCCACCAATACAGGTCCAGGTCTGCCACCTCCCGCAACTTCAAAGGCTTTATGTATTGTTGCTGCTAATTTTTCAGTATCTTTTACAAGCCAATTATGTTTTGTACACGGTCTGGTAATCCCTACTGTATCTGCTTCTTGAAATGCATCATTGCCTATCATGAACGTCGGTACTTGGCCACTAATCACTACGATGGGTACGCTATCCATAAGAGCATCTGTTAAGCCAGTTACTGAGTTTGTGGCGCCAGGACCGGAGGTAACAAAGACCACTCCGATTTTACCAGTTGACCGAGCATAGCCTTCAGCAGCATGAGTAGCCGCTTGCTCATGCCTAACAAGAATGTGTTTAATTTTTTTTTGCTGAAATAGCTCATCATAAATTGGCAGAATCGCACCCCCGGGATAACCAAAGACTGTATCCACGCCCTGTTCAATCAAAGCTTTTATAACTATCTCTGCACCAGTAATTTTATTAGCTTGTTTCATTCTAAACTTCTCTTTGATTAAAAACCGATCTTTAAGCTATGACTTTAAGGCAATCCTTCTTATTTTTAAAGAGTTTATTTGAGCTGGGAATTTTAATTCTTGCATTTGAAAAAGGCCTATTTCTGAAAAGCAAACAATACTTAAAGAATTTTAACTTGGGCATTAAACTTATTAATTTTTTCAATGCTTGTATTTGATAACCATCTGGGATATAAAGGAGGGTTATTTGTATTGATTATGTATTTTAAACTATAATAACTATAATATCTGGAGGAAATATGAAACGACGTGATTTTATTACTAAGGCGGGGTTAGGTACCGCCGCCGTAGCTGGTGCAGCAGTACTAGTTGGTTGTCAAGATCAAGAAGAAGTAAAGGCGCCAGCTGTAGTTCAAGAAAGAAAAGTTTTGACCTGTGTTTCAAGTTGGCCAAGAGACTTACCTGGTCTGGGAGCATCGGCCCAAAGGCTAATGGAGAGAATTACTCAACTCTCCGAAGGTAGACTTACTATGGAGTATTTTGCATCTGGTGAAAAGGTGGGAGGATTAGACGTATTTGATGAAGTCGCCTCTGGCAATTCTTCATGCTACATCTCAGCTGACTATTATTATACAGGTAAGCATCCTGGATTGGCCTATTGGACATCTGTTCCCTTCGGCATGACATCACCAGAATGGTGTGCCTGGGTAAAATTTGGTGGAGGTCAAGCTCTATGGGATGAGGTTTCCGGAGAATTCGGGCTTAAAGCAATAACATGTGGTTCAACTGGAACACAGGCTGGCGGTTGGTTCAACAAAGAGATCAACAGTGCCGACGACCTTAAAGGTTTGAAGATGCGAATTCCCGGCCTTGGGGGACAGGTTATATCAAAGCTTGGCGGTACCACTGTTACACTTCCTGGTGGCCAAATATATGAAAACCTCGTGTCCGGTGCCATTGATGCAACCGAGTGGGTTGGACCGTACAACGACTATTTCATGAAGTTTTATGAGGCTGCTAAGTATTACTATACAGCAGGAATGCATGAACCTGGCGGAGGTCTATCTTTTGCCTTTAACGCAAGTACCTGGGGTAGCTTTAGTGAGTGGGAAAAGGCTCTTCTAACTGCTGCAGCGTACGAAGAACAGGCTGCACAATATGAAGAAGCTTTGGCAAATAACGGCCAATACCTTAAAAAACTTGTAGACGAGCAGGGTGTGCAAGTAAGGGCGTTTAGTGACGAAGTTTGGGATTCATTTGGTGAAGCTTCAGCAGAACTTTTTGAGGAAATTAGAGATCATAGCCCATTGGCAAAAAAGATCGATGACTCCTTCCAGAAGGCGCTGAGAGAAATCGGAGGAACAATTTCTAAGTTTGAAGGTACTTTCGTAAATCAGCGTAACAGAGTGTTAGGTCTTGAAGCCTAGTAAAAATTAAACATACCGCTTGTGGGCGGAAGCTAAAATCTGTCCGCCCATGAGTTCATTGGGAGTGAAATGATTAATACAGCCGAAAGCGATGAGATAGTTGGCGGGGTTTGGAAAAGATACCTCGGTTGGATAACAATTTCTTTACTTGCGGCTTTTTTATTGAATAATTTCCTAAATATATATCTGAACTTTAAGGGTGTTTTCTCTTTGGTATCGCAGGTTTCTTTAACAGGCGTTATTTCATTGTTTATTTATATGATTTGCATTGTCCTAGGTATTTGGCAGGTTAAGCGCACGATCCATGAAAATTATCGAACGCAGGCAAAAAAACTTCATGACTTTAATGTTTATTTTTTAAGAGCGTGCTTTTTTGCGGTACTGTTTGTTGGGTGTATTGACTTCTCATTAGCTTTACTTAGGTCTTTGGATGTTTTAGCTAGCTTGGTTGGGGAAAATGCTAATCGTGCACTTGGATTGGGCAATACTGTAGGGCCATTTTTACACGTGCCACTTATAATATTGGGCTTTATTGTAGCGTTTTATTCAAAAACTTTAGGATGGACATGGCTCGCATTACTCATAGTTTTTGCCGAACTGATCATTGTCATATCTAGGTTTTTATTTTCATACGAGCAATCTTTTATGGCGGATTTGGTAAGATATTGGTATGCGGCGTTATTTTTGTTCGCTTCTGCCTATACGCTGTATGACGAGGGACATGTAAGGGTCGACGTAATATACGCAGGTTTGAGTGAAAAAGTAAAAGCATATGTAAATGCATGGGGTTCATACGTATTAGGGGTATTAACAATGGCCGTAGTCGTTATTATTGGGTTTAATGGAAAGACCTCCATCATAAACTCTCCTCTACTGGTGTTTGAGATTACTAATCAGGGTATAAATGGGATGTTTATAAAATATCAGATGGCCATGTTTTTGGGTATATTTGGAGCTACCATGCTAATTCAGTTCATAGTCCAATTTTTTGATAGTATTGCGGATATAAGTGGAGAACCAGGTAAAAGAGATACATCAATTAAGTTAGGACATTAAGTGGAATTATTTTTCTTAGCAGTTTTATTTTTAACGATGGCTTTCGCCCTAGGTTCTGGCTATCCAGTTGCGTTTTCGCTTCCAGGTGCGGCAATCATCTCCATTGTTTTAGCTGCTTTGTTTGGCTTTTTGCTTGAAGGCAACTCCGCTGCCTACTTTCACAGTGGAAGTCCGTACCAGTGGCTTTCAGCTGGAGTAACTAACCTCCGGTTTGTTTATTGGGATGTAGAAAGAGATACGCTCATAGCGATACCGTTATTTATTTTCATGGGGATAATGTTGCAAAAGTCCAAGATCGCTGAAGATCTGTTAGTTACAATGGCAAACCTATTTGGTCCTGTACCAGGTGGGCTTGGGATATCTGTAGTTTTCGTGGGTGCCTTGTTGGCTGCTACCACTGGTATCGTTGGAGCAACGGTTGTAGCTATGGGCCTAATATCTCTCCCAGTGATGTTGCGCAACAAATACTCACCGGCGCTTGCTACTGGAACAATTGCAGCGTCAGGGACCTTGGGACAAATTATCCCACCATCAATTGTTCTCATCATTCTGGCTGATCAGCTTGGGTCAGCGGCGGATCAAGCGAACTCTATGCGAAAGTCTTTGTATAAAGAGGCCACTGGTGATCTTTCTATGCCGTCAGTCATGGATGTAACTTCGACAAGCGCTGGGGAAATGTTTTTGGGAGCCTTTGTACCAGGTGTCGTTTTAGTTTTATTGTACATGATCTTTATTCTGATATTGGCTTTGTTCTTTCCGCGTTTAGCCCCGTCTGTACCCTATAATGGAAAAATGGACGCCGCTTTTTGGTTTAGGGTTGGATTTATTTTAATCCCTCCCTTAACGCTTATAGTATTAGTGTTAGGGTCTATAATCACGGGGATAGCAACAGTTAATCAGGCAGGAGCTATTGGTGCTGCAGGAGCTCTTGTGATGGCTGGATATAGATTAAACCCAAGACAAGATTATACTGCGTACATACCTGCTATTGTATTGTTGATTTCCATACTTACCATGGCGTTCGCTCTTTCGAACTTCGACATGAATATACTTCTTATTCAGGATGGGAAAGATTTGATGGGCATCATCATAGGTTTAATAGGAGCTACGTTGTTTATTGTGTCTTTGGTTTGGAGCTCTTTCAGGTTGTTTAAGATCGAAGGTACTTTGAATGATGTAATGCTGGAGACAGCAAAAACGACCTCACTCGTATTTATAATTCTTTTGGGAGCTGCCGTTTTAACTGCCGCCTTTCGGGCATTTGGAGGGGAGGAACTAGTAAGAGAATTTTTGAATTCTCTACCTGGTGGATTTTGGGCAAAATTTATAATTGTGATGGCAGTTATTTTTCTTCTAGGATTTTTCCTTGATTTTATTGAAATAGCCGTCGTTGTGGTACCTATAGTGGCACCAATTTTGTTAGCCGATCCATCAGCAAATATAACTGCTGTTTGGCTAGGTGTTATGATAGGTCTTAATATACAAACCTCATTTCTTACCCCTCCGTTCGGATTTGCCTTGTTTTACTTGAGAGGAGTTGCTCCTGCTATAGTTAAAACAGTTCAAATGTATAAAGGGGTAGTTCCATTTATCATTCTTCAATTATCAGCCCTTTTCATAGTCGGGTATTATCCCGCATTGGTTAATTATCTGCCGAATAGAGCCAGTTTCTTGTCAGATAACGCTCCTCCACCAAAAAATCCACGATTGCAATATTGCATCGAGCAATATAGCGCTAACATACTTTTTTCTGAAGAAAATTTGGTTCAAAATGCTGTTCAAGAGCTTGCTGTGGTTAATACAAGTATGCTTCCAAAAAATGTAAAGTCAGAGCTTGAAAATGCAATTGCAGAAGCAGACTTGGCAATACTAAGTTTAGAAAATGCTATGAAACAAGAAGATCTGATTGAAAATAAAGCGATCAAATACAGGCCGGCTTTAAATAAAGTTAGACGGATCGAAAGCCGTATAAACCTTAAGAAAAGAGAAATTAAAAAGTTAAAGAAGGAACTAGTCCTTCAAAAAACTTTAAGAAATAGTAGTGCAGAAAAAAGCATTGCAAGCGAGATTGAAGATATTGAAAAAGAGATTGATAAACTGAGCAAACAGAAGCCTGCTAATTGGGACCAAATCTATGAAGAATTTAACAATCTTATGCAAACGGAGCGGAAGCACCGATCCAGTTACAGGAGGATGGCTGAAAACTCTTTCAAGGTAGTTGAGGAACTAAAAGTTATTCTGAGTTCAGATCAAGAGATTTCCCAGTTGAAAAGAGAATATGTATCAATTCTTGAAAAAAGCTCAAGATTAGAAAAGGAACAACGAGTCAATGCCTTAATCGAATTTGCGAAAAAGGTAGGCCAGGTAAAAGGCACAAGTGAACCTAAAAGTGGGTTATCCAGGGCTATTAGAGAGTTAAAGAAAAAGAACGTAAATGAAGAGAAAGTGACTGAAAATCTAGACTTAGCGCTGATAGGCATTACGGAGCTCAATGATTGGGTTAGCAAAGCAAAAGGCCCACTTGAGATTAGCTTGAAAAATTATCTAGATAAAACTAGAGCATCGCTTGGAATACGGGCTCAAGAAAAATTCAATAAAGATCTCGCTTTGTACTTGGCAAGATGTAACGCTAATCATAGAGATCTATCACTGAACTTTTAGCGTAGACTATTGATCTGAGGGTAAGTAAATAGGTATTCCTTGTTTCTCACTTGAACCATTTTCGATATTGAGGCTTCGTTGACTAGCTTTACTAGCACAAACCCATTTATCATCTGCAAATACCTCAAGAGGGCTAAATCTTTTTTTATAGTCCATTTTCGAGCTACCTTTCACCCAATAGCCTAGATAAACAAACTTAAGCTTCATCTCTACTGCCAAGTCATTGTGATCCATGATCATATATGTACCAAGACCCCTTTCTTTCATATCTGGATCAAATACTGAATATACCATTGATATGCCATCATCTAAGATGTCAACCAGGGAAAAACTAATAAGCTCGGGGTTTCCATTAATGTTTATATAGTATTCGACTATTCTGGACTCAACATTAGTTTCCTCAATCATCGCTGCGAAATCTTCAGCATCCATATCCGACATACCTCCATTTGGATGTCTTTTATTTATATAGCGCTTGAAAAGATCATATTGTGGATCTGTAGCCAGTGGTGGGTTGATGGTCCTGATAACATCTTTATTCCTTATGCGTATTCTCTTTTGAGATTTTGATTGTTTGAACGCTGTACTTGAGATTCTTGCAGACATGCAAGCGTTGCAGTTAGAACAAGAAGGCCTGTATAGCACGTTTTGCGATCTTCTAAATCCTTGTTTTGATAAAGAATTATTCAAGCGTCTGGAATTACTTCCATACAAGGCCGTGAATAGCTTCCTTTCGACTTGCTTTTCTAAATAAGGACAATCTTGTGGTGCAGTAACATAAAACTGTGGGTTTTTAGGTAAAGTATGACGCATACCTAAAGAATAACCTTAAATTTGGAGTTATTTCAAGCCAATCTTTTCAATGTCGAAGGGAGTTGTTTGATAAATTTCGTTTATCCAGTTGCCATATAAAAGATGTGCGTGGCTACGCCATCTATTTATTGGATCTAGCTGTGGGTTATCATTTGGGAAATAATTTCTTGGAACTTGAAAATCTTTTTCTGCATCTTTATCTCTCAAATATTCCTCGTTGAGAGTATTGCTGTCATACTCCAAATGATTTAGTAAAAATAAAAAATTTTTCTCTCTGTCATCTATCAGACAAGGTCCGACCTCATTAGAATCCAATAGTATTTCCAGATTTTTGTGGCACGCGATGTCGTTCGCCGATATTTCTGTCCAACGGCTAACAGGCACTATCAGATCATCAGAAAAGCCTCGTAGGAAATGAGAGATAGTATTTCTATTTCTATGCCGGAATAATCCTAAAGCCTTTTTTTTAAGAATTATTTTTTCTATTTTATAAAAATAATAAAGCATTGCCATAGCACCCCAACATACTCCGAATACGGAGTGAACAGACTTCTGCGCCCATTCTAAAATAGTCTTTAATTCCCCCCAATAATCGACTTCTTCAAATGGAAGATGTTCTATAGGTGCACCTGTAATAATTAAGCCATCGTATTTTTGATTGCGTATGTCATTGAAAGTCTTATAAAAATTTTCAAGGTGTTCTTTAGATGTATTTTTTGAAATGTGTGATGAGACCCTTAACAAAGTAAATTCTATTTGGAGTGGTGTAGCCCCAATCAGCCTTGCGAATTGAGTTTCGGTTTTGATTTTTTCGGGCATTAAATTGAGTAGTATTATCTGAAGAGGGCGGATATCTTGCTTCTCAGCCAATTGGCTGGACATTACCATAACACCTTCGTTTTGAAGAATGTCATAAGCTGGTAAATTTCTTGGAATTTTTATAGGCATTATTGGTTCTTTACCTTATTTTCAATTTCAGACTGTACTGCCTCCATCAAATCGGCTGCAGTTTTTACGCTGCGTAAAATGTCAAAGTTTAATTTGATACCCCAATTTTTAGCTATCATATCATAGATAGCCTTTCTTCTTTCAATAAGAGCTTTATATCCAAAAATCATAAAATCATCTGGATTTATTTTATCTTCGGTATCTGTGCTGCCAGTTTTGAAAGTTTGCCATAAAGAATGCAAGAAATTTTCTTCGTAATACATTGGTTTAGGTTTAGCTAGAAATCTATCAATTAAGACTTGATATATGGAGTCGGGAGCTTCAAGACAGATTATCAAAAAATTTCTGGATAATGATGTCAGTAATTTGTCTTCCTTGTCTGAAGGATTTACTAGCTCACAAATAGATCCTGAAGTATCGCAAACCATCTTTGACAAATCTGGTGATTTTTCAATCAATGAGCACGCATTTAGGGTTGCCTCTTTCTCAGCTTCGCAATGAAGTCGTTGGCGTAAGACATATTCAGAAAATGGAATGCCTCCCTTTGAGGAGGATCCTGGTTTGCCAAGAAAATTAGATAAATTCGTTAGATTATCTATGGTAAAACCCTCAAATAAATTCTCATGCTCGTTCTTAAATAAAAGCTTTCCAATTTCATAATCAACCGAGTAATGAGACCAGTTATCATTTTTAAATAAGTTTTGGGAGATAAACGTTTTTCCTAGGCCAGACATCCCCAATAAAGCAATACGCTTAAACTGGAAGCCAGGCGTTTCAATATCAGGTATTTCCATATAACTTCAAGACTATCAATTTTACTTGATATATCATGCACTATTAGCTTTAGCTAGAGCATTTTGGATTTTATCTCGTAGTTCAATCCGCTCGTCTGGGCTTAAAAAAGCGCCAAGTTCTATATGTCTTCCTTTACCAGCTAGGGTTAGGTAATTTTTTAGTTTTGCGTTACGTATATCCACTTCCACTCTGGTCCAATAAGGGTTTCCTTCCCACGTTTTTTGTTCCTTATTCCTCTCTTTGTGTACCACTGTAATTTTATGTTTTGAAATAAGGATTTCTTCAAAAGTGTGGCCCTCTTGAAAGTTCTTTTGAAGCAAAGCCAGAAAGAGATAAAATGTAAGTCCCGAAAAAACAGTCAGAGTTGTTCCTATCGGGCTACCGATAAATGGGATTATAGGCAACAAAAAGCCACAGGCTATTATTCCAGCAACTATCTTAGTTCCATGCCCATCCAAAGATCGGTTAGGAACTAGTCGCGCCCTTAGGAAAAGAGGTTCCTCACTGTCCTTCCAATCATCCAATATCTTAATCATGGATAAACCTGGCTAGTGGGTTGTAGACTTCGCTTCCCACATATCTCGTGTAGGTAGTGTTTCAAATGTGTGCTCGGGTGGAGGGTTTGGCAAGGTCCACTCCAACGTATCGGCGTGTTTACCCCAATATGCTTCTTCAGATATTTTTCTGCCCCACATTAAGGTGTAGAAAATTATACCAAAGAAAAATAAAAAAGAACCAAATGATATAAATGCTCCAATAGATGAAACGTAATTCCACAATGCAAATTGTTCAGGGTAGTCTATGTACCGCCGAGGCATACCTTGTCTACCCAGAAAATGCTGCGGGAAAAACGTTATGTTTGACCCTATGAACATTAACCAAAAATGTAACTTTCCAGCCCACTCAGGGTACTGTCGACCAGACATTTTACCAATCCAGTAATATATTCCCGCAAAGATACAAAATACTGCACCCAAGGACATGACGTAGTGGAAATGAGCTACAACATAGTATGTATCATGATAAGCTCTGTCGATTCCAGCTTGGCTTAAAACAATACCTGTCACACCACCTACAGTAAATAGAAATAGAAATCCTATTGCCCAAAGCATTGGCGTTTTAAACTCAACCGATCCGCCCCACATTGTAGCAATCCATGAAAAGATTTTTATCCCAGTAGGAACCGCGATAACCATTGTTGCCAACATAAAATATGCTTGTTGAGTGACGGACATCCCGACCGTATACATATGATGTGCCCAAACCACGAAACCTAAAGCGCCGATCGCTATCATCGCATATACCATGGGTAGATATCCAAATACAGGCTTCTTCGAAAACGTCGAAATAACATGACTTACTATTCCAAAACCAGGAATTACGATCATATAAACTTCAGGATGGCCAAAAAACCACAACAAGTGCTGGTACAGAACAGGATCGCCTCCTCCAGCAGGATCAAAAAACGTGGTTCCAAAATTTCTATCTGTCAAAAGCATGGTTATCGCACCAGCTAGTACAGGTAGTGAAAGAAGTATAAGAAATGCGGTAACGACTATTGACCATGGGAAGAGTGGTGTTTTATGGAGAGTCATGCCTGGCGCCCGCATGTTCAAGAAAGTTGTTATCATGTTTATAGCGCTTAATATTGAGGAAGCTCCAGATAAATGTATGGCAAATATAGCAAGGTCCATTGACATACCTTGTTCTGAAGTCGATAACGGTGCGTATAAAACCCATCCTACACCGGAACCTAATTGACCATTTCCTCCAGGAGCTAAAAGACTGCAAACTGCAAGCGATGAACCAGCTACATATAGCCAGTAGGATAAGTTATTCATTCTTGGAAATGCCATATCAGGCGCTCCAATCATTAACGGCATGAAGTAATTACCAAATCCTCCAAATAAAGCAGGGATTACAACGAAAAACATCATAAGGACACCGTGCCCTGTAATTAAAACGTTCCACATGTGGCCATTTGGGTCGCCATCAGCATTTGTCATGTACTGGACCCCTGGTTCCATAAGCTCTAACCTCATGTAAACAGTGAATGCTACGGCGACAAAGCCTAAAAGGGCAGCGGTGAATATATATAATATCCCGATATCTTTGTGATTTGTTGACATGAACCAACGAGTAAAAAAGTTCTTTTTCTCATGTTCATGTGAAATTTGATCTGTAACATCAACCATAATAATTGCGCCCCCTTAAGCACTGCCAGATTACTTGAATACTTTAGTATATATAGTACATAGTTTTTGAGTTTTCCACCTAAATTTTAGAGACTGTTCGACGCACATTAGCGAAGTCTCATTATAAGAAAATTTTGGCAAAAGTTCGTTGAAATATCTTATCCAAATCTTCCATTTTTATTTTAACTCCAAATTCCTGCAGGGATGTCACTCCTTTTCCAGATATACCGCAGGGATTTATATTATTGAAGAATCTAAGATCAGGATCCACGTTGAACGAAAGGCCATGGAATGTTACCCATTTTTTCAACCTTAATCCGAGTGCAGCTATTTTTTTATCTCTTGAGCCATCTTGATTGATATTCTTTGGATCTTTAACCCAGACGCCAACTAGCCCAGGAATTCTGTAACCCGAAAGTCCAAGCTCCTTCAGGACTAAAATAAGCCACTCTTCTATGTTCCAAACAAACTGTTTTATATCCTTTTTTCCATTTCTTAAATCAAGCAAAAGATAGATAATTCGTTGACCGGGGCCGTGATAGGTGGTTTGTCCACCCCTTTTAGTCTGATAAATGGGAATGCTTGCTTCATATTTAAAATCGCTAGTTTTTGCCGACGTGCCGAGAGTGTAGATATTGTTATGTTCTAGGAACCAAATAAGCTCTGTATTGTGGTTTGAAATTATACCTTCAACGCGTGTTGACATTGCCTCCTCAGCAAATCTATAGTCGATTAATTTCTTTTCATGCTTCCATTCTATCATTTGGACTAATATTAAAATCGTGTTACTTTTTATAGACAAATATCATATCTAACTTCATATTGAAACGGGTATTAGAAATGCGGCTGTGGCGGAATCGGTAGACGCGCAGCGTTGAGGTCGCTGTGGGGTAAAACCCGTGGAAGTTCAAGTCTTCTCAGCCGCACCATAATCTAGACCCCATATGGCTTAAATCACTGAATTACTGTAATTTTATTGATGTTGTACAATTAGATGGTAAACAAAATGAAAAACAAATCGATTGGCAATTTTTATTGAAATAGAATTTTGTATAG
>QOQE01000008.1 GCA_003331935.1 Alphaproteobacteria bacterium
TGTAGAAATAGCATTGAATAACTTAGCCAAAGTAGACCTTTCTCGAGAAGAGGCTTTAGCTGGAATACTCAGTCAGATTGCGATTCAAGTAGACATGAAAGATTTGGAGTTTGCACTAGAGTTAAATAAAAAGTATCACAAATCTTTTTTAGAAAACGTGAGAAAATAATTTAAGAATTAGATTGATTTTTTAAAAATTAGTTTTAATTCGTTAATCACCTATGGTCAGTGAATTTGGACATTTTCTTTTAATATCAGCGTTCTGTCTAAACCTTGGTTTGATAGCAAATTATCTTACACGTAAACCAGTATTTTGGGGTCTTGTAGTTCTTTTCAATAGGCTAGAAAGCTTACTACTAACTCTATTGGCGATCTCTTTTTTATTTTTGATTATTAGCTTTATAACTTCAGACTTTTCTGTAAAGCTAGTTGCAAATAATTCACACTCTTTGAAACCAATTTTATATAAGGTGGCGGGAGCTTGGGGTAACCACGAGGGCTCGATGTTATTATGGGTGTTAATCCTCTCCCTATACCTATTTTTATTTCAGCTAAGTTCAAATAACTACCCCAAAGAGTTAGTTAGAAATATACTTCTTGTTCAATTGTCAATAATTGCACTTTTTTTATTTTACCTCTTGTTCTTATCAAATCCATTCGAGAGGCTTAATTTCCCGCCCTTAAATGGACAGGATCTAAACCCAATTTTGCAAGATGTTCTTCTTGTAGCGCATCCCCCAATTTTGTATTTGGGTTATTTAGGCCTTTCTATTCCATTTTCTATAGCGATAGGCTTGTTATTAACAAATGACAACACAACAAATATTGTCAAACTTATAAGATTTTGGGCCCTGGTTCCGTTTGTTTTCTTAACCCTAGGCATTCTTCTAGGGAGTATTTGGGCTTATTATGAGTTAGGTTGGGGAGGTTGGTGGTTTTGGGACCCTGTAGAAAATGTCTCACTACTTCCTTGGCTGCTTAACTTAGCTTTAATTCATAGTATCTTGATCCTCGAAAGAAGGAGCTCTTTGTTAAATTGGACAATTCTTCTGTGTATTATGGGATTTTCTTTTTCAATGATAGGAACCTTTATAGTTCGGTCTGGATTAATTACATCCGTCCACGCTTTTGCAAATGATCCTTCAAGAGGATTATTCATATTGTTGATAATTTTTGTAGCGATTACTACGAGTTTATCAATATATATATTTAAAAGACCTAATACTGTTTCTGTAATGAAGCTTAACTTTGCTTCTAGGGAACTTTGGATTCTAGTGCAAAACTTAACATTACTAGTTATAACCGTAATTGTCTTTCTGGGCACTATTTGGCCTTTCATTATCGAAGTCTTACTTAATGAACAAGTGTCAGTTGGTGAGCCTTTTTATGAAATTTCGCTCTTACCATTTGCTGTCATTTTTGCGTTCATGTTGCCAATTGCTAGCAAAGTCGCGTGGAAGGGTAAAAATTTTGTAGATATCAAAAAGCTATTGAGTTCTATTCTTATTTGTTCTGGAGTGTCCGCAAGCGGATTTTTAATTGGTACTCTTAGCCCTTTGACTTTTATTGGATTTTTTTTGGCCTCATGGGTTTGCTTGAGCAGCATTTTAGAACTTATTCCCCTTTTTCAATTTTACTTTCCAGTATCTACAATTACGAAGCGATCTCTTTTAGTAAATTTTAGATTAATTGGGAGAACCTGCTCACACTTTGGTTTTGGATTGCTTATTTTTGGGGTTACTGCGGTTTCAAGTTGGGAAAAAGAAGATATACGAAATATTGAAGTCGGAGAAAGTTTTTACATAACATCATACGAAATCATATTTAAGAATATTGATTATTCGGTAGAAAAAAACTTTAAAAAGGTTTCTGGTTCATTTGAAGTGATGCACAACAAAAAACTTGTTGGAACACTTTACCCAGAAAAAAGACTTTATCCCTCGCGTAACGAGGTCACGACAGAAGCTTCAATCAAACCAACACTTTTAAATGATTTCTATATTGTTCTTGGAAATAAATTAGACGGAAATGCTTGGGTTGTAAGAACGTATATTAAACCTTTTATTTCTTTTATTTGGTTTGGGGTAACATTGATAGCATTGGGTGGCTTTGTAACTCTTCTATCTTTCGCCTCTTATAGAAATAGATTTACGGTATAAAAACAATTTGAAGTATTTTTTCTTTATTTTATTTGCTTTTTTTATTGCATCAAGAGCTCTAGCTGTTGAGCCTTCCGAAATTTTAGGTAATCCCCAATTAGAGGATAGAGCTAGAAAATTAAGTTCGAACATTCGCTGTCTAGTGTGTCAGAATGAAAACATTGATAGTTCTGATTCCGAGTTTGCAAAAGACATACGGCTATTCATAAGGGATCAATTAATTGAAGGTCGCTCAGATAGAGAAATAGAGAATTTTTTAGTTTCAAAATACGGAACGTACATTTTATTTAAACCTAAGTTCGCTGGATATAATATTTTTTTATATCTCTTTGGCCCATTTATTTTTATATTAGGTATTAGTACGATTTTTTTTCTTTTCTTAAAGTCGAAGAGAGGCAGTTGACTTGATGCTATACAAACAGAGTAAAGTTTTTAAGGGTGATATTCATTGCGATAAAACAGGTCTTATTTTTGAGGCATATAACATTAAGGATATCGACTCAAGCTCTTGTAGAGTTATATTCTTCGACTGGCTCATGTCCCTGGACCCAAGCTTAGATCAAGGTGAAGCGATTGAGGAATTGCTAGCACATTATGCACCAAAATTTCCCGGCCATCCTATGACTAACCTACTGATTACTGGAATAGATAAAAAAAAGGAAATTAGGCAAAGAAGAAAAAGAGCTAAAACTGTAAGAAGAGCTATTTAATAAAGACTGGGTTTGATGAAGTACTCAGTTTATCGCTGTAGACATAGCCTTCATCTGAGAATTGACAAACTTTTTCATAGTCTTCTATTTTATTTCTAATGACATAACTTGCCATCAATCCTCTAGCCCTTTTTGATAATATACCGATGGTTTTCAGTTCTCCATTTTTCTTACGCTTGAATTTTGGCGTGACGACCTTACAACCTAATTTGTTGAAATTAAGTGCCTTCGAGTATTCTTCAGAGGCTAGATTTAGTATCCCGCTTTCATTAGACTCAACCCTTTTCTTCATGAATTCGAATAGGGGATCCATCCAAAAGTCATAGAGCGATTTATAGCCATTATAGTCGATTCTAATTCCCATCTCAAATCGATAGGGTTGAATTCCATCAAGAGGCCTCAATATCCCATATAACCCTGAAATAATCAGCAAATTATTTTGAGCGAAAGTTATATCGTCTTTTGTAAAGGTTTCAGCTTTTAATCCAACATAAGTGTCGCCTTTAAAACTGTAAATTGCTTGCTTGGCCACGTTTAACCCTGGCTTGTCCTGAAATTTTTGAAATCGATCAAAGTTAAGCTGTGCCAATGAAGAACTTATTTTCATTTTATCAATTAAATCTTTTTCGCTTAAAGATTTTGCATAATTAACTAGTTCGGTAAGTTTTCCAGGAAATGCACCATCTGTAGTTTCGAAGCCAAGGCTGTTATTAGTCGGGGTAAGCTTTTTTGCAGGTGAAATAATTATTGTCATATTAAAGTTAAACTCATTTTGTTATCCATCCTCCTCCCAACACACGTGTTTTCTCTTTGCAATAAAAAACACATGCTTGGCCAGGGGATATTCCCTCTTCTCCATTAGAAAGAGTTACTAATGCTTTTTTATTAGGCAAAGGGGTGACGTCAGCCATTACAGGCGTTCTTTGGTATCGAGTCTTAACAAGTACTTTTTTTGTTGAGCCAATAAGCTTTTCAAAAGCCATATCATCTAGCCAATTGACTTCATTTATATGAAATTTAGCCTGTCTCAGGGCCTCCCTTGGGCCAACAGTTATGGAGTTCGTATTGGCATTTATGTTTAATACAAACATTGGCTCTGAGGTGTGAACACCTAATCCTTTTCTTTGTCCAACGGTATACTTTATTATTCCCTCATGGGTGCCGATAACGTCTCCTTCTAAACTAATAATGTCTCCGGGCACAGAGGCGTTTGGTCTCAATTTTTTTATTGCTTCCGAGTATGAGCCGTCTGGAACAAAACATATATCCTGGCTTTCATTTTTGTCAGCAATCCTTAAATTGTACTTTCTAGCGAGGTCACGTGTTTCAGATTTAGTTTTGATTGAGCCTAATGGAAATCTTAGAAATTTTAATTCGTCAGGGGTAACAGTGAACAAAAAATAGCTTTGATCCTTATCTGGGTTGCTGGCTATATGCAGTTGAACTGAGTTTCCAACTTCAACTCGTTTAACATAGTGCCCTGTAGCAAGACAGTCTGCATTCAATTCTTTTGCCTTTATAATTAAATCTTTAAACTTTATCCGTTCGTTACACCTAATACACGGAATCGGTGTGGTTCCACCTGAATAACTGTCTATGAAATCCTCAATTACCTTCTGCCGAAATTCTTTTTCAAAATTAACAACATAGTGTGGGATTCCTATTTCTGCAGCAGCTTTTTTTGCATCCATGATATCTGTGCCAGCGCAGCACGTTTTACTGTTTTTGTTTATCTTTTTATAGTCAAACAGCTTCATTGTAAGGCCAATTACATTATAGCCTTGGTTCTTTAACAGAGCAGCAGCGACTGAGCTATCTACTCCACCAGACATCGCCACAACTACTCTAGTGTCTTCCGGTTGTTTGTTTACACCTAAATCGTACATCATTTATTCTCTAACTTAGATGAGATTTTTGATCAATCAAATAATATCTCTTTTGTTCAATAAATCTACGTGAAACTACGTTTGAACTGTATTAAAAACATCGGTAATCTTATGGTACGGTTTCTTTTAGAGGAATATATGTTTACAAAACCTGAAGCAACAACCAGGCTTAGAGAGTTATCAGAAATAATCACGAAATCAAGAGAGGCTTATTTCAACCTCAACCAATCAGATATTACCGATCAGGAGTACGATCAGAATATTGCTGAAGTCGCAAAAATTTTAGAAAAATACCCTGAACTGGCGGATGAGTTTAAAATTTTAAACCAAGTAGGTGTTAAACCGAACTCTAAGTTCAATAAAGTGAAGCACCTCACACCAATGTACTCTCTTTCCAATGCATTCAGTGATGAAGATATTTTAAATTTCCTCAAGCAAATAAGATCATTTTTGGATCTACCTCAAACCAGTAATATTGACTTAGTGTTTGAACCAAAGATTGACGGGTTGTCTTTATCATTGATCTATAAAAAAGGTAATTTATTTCAGGCGTTGACCAGAGGCGATGGTCAAATTGGTGAAGATGTAACAGAGAATGCTCGGCTAATACCAGATGTGCCACTATCTATACCAATAGAATTTGAGACACTTGAAGTGAGGGGAGAAGTTTATTTCCCAAATTCAACATTTAAAGAATTAAATCAAGAGCTTATAAAGTCGGGTATTAAGACCTTTTCTAACCCCAGAAATGCGGCATCAGGTACGTTAAGGCAGTTTAAATTTAATAAAGAAAGAAATAAAAACTTATGCTTTTTTGCATATTCCGTTGGCAATGACCCTTATCAGCTAGCAGATACACAAGAAATGTTGCTGAAAATGTTTAATGATTTGGGATTTAAAACAAACGATATCTCTAAAGTTTTCAGCAACGTAGAACAGCTTTTAAAATATTACGAAGAGATTTTTTCTATGAGGCCCACTCTCGATTATGACATAGATGGAATCGTGTATAAGGTAAATGACCTACGTTTGCAAGAAAGGCTCGGTTTTAGATCTTCGTCACCAAGATGGGCAATCGCTCACAAATTTCCAGCTGAGATGTCCATTACTGTTATTGAAGATATTGAAATTCAAGTGGGTAGAACAGGGACATTATCACCTGTAGCAAAATTGAAGCCAGTGAATATTGGTGGAGTCATCGTTACAAGCGCTACACTACACAATAAAGATTTTATCAGTGGTTTTGATAATAAGGGTAAAAAAATAAGAGCTGGTGTTGATATTAGGATAGGTGATTGGGTCACAGTTTATAGAGCAGGAGATGTGATTCCAAAGATTAAGGATGTAGATGTTGCAAAGAGAAATACAAACTCCGAACCATTTGCCTTTCCACATTTTTGCCCTTCTTGTAACTCCGAAGTTAAAATTGATAAAGGGGACTCAGCAATAAGGTGTCATAATTTTCAAGGCTGCCCAGCTCAAATAATAGCAGGTTTAAAACATTTTGTTTCAAAAAAAGCTTTCAATATTGATGGTTTAGGCGGAAGAATTATTGAAGAGTTTTATCAAAAAGGCCTAATTCAACAACCTGCTGATTTTTTTCGATTAGAAACAAAGTCAAATCAGGGATTAAATTTAATTGAGCTTCTCGGTAAGGGCTGGGGTGAAAAGTCACTTAAGAATTTAATTAACTCAATAGATGCCTCTCGATCGATACAGCTGGATAGATTTCTTTTCTCTTTAGGTATCCGTCACATTGGAGAAAATGTATCCCAAATAATTGCGGGTTATTTTGGATCCTGGGAAAGATTTTATAGCGCTGTTAAGATAGGTATTTCCAAAGATAATGCACAAGTGCTGTCTGAAATTGAAGGCATTGGGCAGCTAATGGTTAATT
Source organism: Alphaproteobacteria bacterium (assembly GCA_003331935.1). GTDB lineage: Bacteria > Pseudomonadota > Alphaproteobacteria > Rhodobacterales > Rhodobacteraceae > CACIJG01. The sequence goes on from QOQE01000008.1 coordinate 6,653, forward strand.
CCATAATGGAATTCTTTTCAGACCATAAAGAGACAGCAAAAGTAGAAGATTTGCTAAATTATATCGAGATAGAAAGTTTTATAAAACACAATAAAATTGAGACAGCCATAACTAATAAAAAATTGGTGTTAACAGGCACTTTTAAAGAATTTTCAAGAGCAGAGTTGAAGTCTATCTGCGAGAAAAACGGGGCTAAGGTTTTGACAGCTCTGTCAGCGAATGTAGATTTTCTTGTGGTCGGTCAATCTCCTGGTTCAAAGGTCAAGAAGGCTAGTGAATTAGGTGTAAAGCAAATTTTTGAGGAAGAGTTTAAAGTTTTAATTGATATAAATATATGAAGATCCTGATAAAAAGCGTAGGTCAGGACTATTTGTTAGAAAGCGTCTCGTCTCTCAGGGGTATAGGGCCTAAGTCCTCTAAACGACTTTCGGACGCATCAATAAAGTCAATACTTGACCTTCTTCTTACTTTACCGCGAAAATATAAGCACCGAGACCATTGGATTAAAGTGGATAAAAGGTTGCTGCCTAGATTAGTTACACTGGAAGTTTCAATCAAAAAACACATTTATCCAAAAAATCGACGATCACCAATGAGGATAGAAGCTGAAGTAGACGGTTGGCCTCTAAATATTGTACTGTTTTCATTTAATAATACTTTTTTAAATAGTTATTATCCAATCGGTCAAAATATCGTAATTTCTGGAGAATTGACGTCTGATGGCCAAAGCTTGACCATGATACATCCTGATTACTCGGTTAAACTCGATCAGCGTAATAAAATCCCTAAAATTGAACCTATCTATTCTTCCATTCCCGGTTTAGGCAATAGAGTTTTGAGGAAGATAATAGGGAACGAAATAAATAACTTAAATCCGATTGAGGAGTGGTATCCCAAAAAATTTATTGAAGGAAAGAATTGGCCAAACCTTTTAAAGGCATTAAGGATAGTCCATATACCTATGGATAAAAGTGATCTTTCTTATGTAAGGAAAGCTCGAGAGCGACTTATTTTTGATGAATTTTATGCACATCATCTTAAACTGGATAAGTTCAAACGTGCCGCTAAGAAAAAAGTGGGATTTGAAGTGCAAGGAGATAAAGCTCTCGTAAAAAACCTAATTAATAAACTTTCATTTAAACTTACTCAAGATCAATTGAAGGCACTTTCTGAAATCATAGATGATATTGAGTCAGAGACGAAAATGAATAGATTGCTTCAGGGAGATGTTGGTTGCGGTAAAACCATTGTTGTTCTACTTGCTGCCATGTTTGTGGTTTCGGGTGGGTATCAAGTTGCAATTATGGCTCCTACAGAGGTGCTTGCAATGCAGCACTTAAAATCACTTCATGAATTATTTAGCACCCAAGAGGTAAGTGAATTAAAACCCACTATATTGACTGGATCCGACAATTCTAGGGAAAAGGCAATAAAGTTACTTTCTATTTCCAGTGGCGAAGCAAAGATCGTCATAGGCACTCATGCTCTTTTCCAGAAAAAGGTACATTTTAATAATCTTCGTTTGGCTGTGATTGATGAGCAGCATAAATTTGGCGTAATGCAAAGATTTAGATTAGAAAAAAAAGGTGATGTTAATTCAATTATAATGAGTGCAACTCCAATACCGAGATCATTAGCATTGACAGTTTTTGGTGATCGTGACTTGACAATCATAAAAGAGAAGCCAAAAAACAGACCAGTAATTGAGACACTTATTATTTCTATAAAAAAAATTAAACAACTATTGGTTAAATTAGGTACACAAATGTCTAAAGGTCAGCAGGTTTATTGGGTTTGCCCATTAATAGAGGAGGCTGAAAATCTTCATCTTTCAAATTCAAATGACAGGTTTAAGTATTTAAGAAGAGAATTTAAAGAGTTTAAGGTTGGTCTTATTCATGGACAAATGTCCAGTGAGGAAAAGGAGCTTGAATTAAAAAGATATAACAATCGAGAAATTAATATTTTAGTATCAACAACGGTAATTGAAGTTGGTATAGACAACCCAAATGCTACTGCAATCGTAATTGAAAATGCCAATAGATTTGGTCTCTCACAGCTTCATCAATTAAGAGGAAGAGTTGGTAGGGGGAAAGAAAAATCCTATTGCTTTTTGACTTATGATGGAAATCTCTCAGATCAAGCTATACATAGATTGAAAATAATGAGAGGGTCTCAAGACGGTTTTGAAATTGCCGAAAAAGACATGGCAATTAGAGGAGCTGGGGATTTGCTTGGAACTATGCAATCAGGCCGCAAAATATTTAAGTTGTCTGAAGTTGCAGAGGAACCGGAGCTATTTTTAGAGGCATACCAAATGGTACAAGATCTGAAATTGTAGCTCTGAAAAAACACTGAAAAAGCAATTTGTTTTTTATTTGTTCTTTACATGTTCTACTTATGTTCTATAATATTATCAAGGGAGAGCAAAATGAAGAATAAACCACCTTTTTTACATATAGAAAAGAGCGTAATAGTAGACATTATTAACTTATTAATTATCGGAATGTCACTTGTTCTGTATGGATTAGTTAGTTTTTGTTTTTAAGCCAGAAACTTTTCGGAGGGCTTCAATCGAAGCATCAAGCACTAGAAGAACAGAATCATGTCTATATGGAACTTTTTGAACTGGTTCAAAGTATTTATATCTTGTGAATGGATTTCCAATTGAAAAGTTTCCTGTTTCAAGGAATGTTTTTAAGTTTTTTCTTAGTTTCAATATAGTGTCAACATCAGTTCCAATCGCATGGGTGAGAAAAATACATGCTGATGCCTGACCAAGGGCGCATGCCTTTATGTCAAGGCCGAATGCACTTATCTTAGCTTCTACAATATTCAAGTCCAGTGTGATACTTGAGCCGCATATTGCAGTCCTTTTGGTAACACTGATGTCTGGATCTTTCAATCTACTTGTCACTGGAATTGTTGAAGCAAGCTCTAAAATATTATTTGTGTATAAATCCATTTGTGTTAAAAAACCCCGATATCGACAGAAGGACTATAAAGTGAATGAAATAAAATTTAAACAAAAAATGGAGACTTTAAAGTTTAATGATAAAGGTTTAATTCCGTGTGTCGTACAGGATCATGCTAGCAAAGAAATTCTTATGCTCGCCTGGGGTTCAAAAGACACGTTAGTTCAGACTTTCTCAAGTGGCTTAGCAACATATTGGTCGCGATCGAGAAAAGAGATTTGGGTCAAGGGAAAAACATCTGGCAATATCCAAGAAATAAAAAAAATATATATTGATTGTGATAAAGATTCTGTCCTGTTTGAAGTCAAGCAAACTGGGGCAGCCTGTCATACTGGCTCTAAATCTTGCTTTTTTGTCGAACTACTTTAAACAAAATTCACTCCCTTCAGCCAATTTTGAAAACTGGACTTTGCGATTGATGTATAAGTTGAGTACCTTTCTCGTCTGTTTTTCTTGCCTTTAAGATTATTGATGCTTGACTTGAAAAGTCCGAAGTTAATGTTCATGGGTTGAAAGTCGTCATTCTGAGAAATTAAATGATAAGCAAGAGCCCCTAAAGCAGTATCAGGGGGAGGTAATATAACCTCTCTGCCTAAAATTTTTGCTCCAACCATTCGTCCTACTAACAGACCTATAGCAGCACTCTCGACATACCCTTCGACTCCTGTAATTTGCCCAGCAAGGCTGACTTTAGGGTATGATTTTAGTTGAAAGTGGTGATCTAAAATATCTGGTGAGTTTAAAAAAGTGTTTTTGTGAATCCCCCCCAATCTAGCGAATCTAGCATCTTGCAGACCACTAATTGATCTTAAGATTTCTGCTTGCCTAGAATGCTTGATTTTTGTTTGGAATCCTACGATGTTGAATAGTGTTCCCTCTTTGTTTTCTTTTCTCAACTGCACTACAGCATATGGTTTAACCTCGTTTTTTGGATTCGTTAGTCCTACGGGCTTCATAGGCCCGAACCGAAGTGTGTCTTTGCCTCTTGATGCCATAACCTCAATGGGTAAACAGCCAGAAAAAAATGGTACGTCCTTTTCCCAATCATTAAAGTCGGCCTTATCACTCTTACAGATTTTAGAAACAAACTCGTAGTATTCATCTTTTGTCATGGGGCAATTAAGATAAGCTTCTCTTTCTTCTACAGTATCTCCCTTATCATACCTGGATTGAAACCATGTACTTTCATAGTCTATGGAGTCTGCATAAATGGTAGGCGCTATAGCGTCATAGAAGTATAAATTTTTTGATCCTGTTAATTCTATTAAAGCTTGTGCAAGCTTGTTTGATGTGAGGGGGCCAGATGCGATAATTATATGGTCCTCTTTCAATTGTTTTAAGTCTGTGATCTCCTTATGGTTTAAGCTGATCAAGGGATGTTTTTCTATTATCTCAGTTATTCTTGAAGAGAATTGATTGCGATCGACCGCCATTGCACTTCCGGCAGGTATACGTGATTTATCACCCATTGAGATTATTAGGCCATCAGCAGCTCTCATTTCCCAATGTAATTGCCCTACAGCATTATTAATATCGTCATCTGATCTGAAAGAATTTGAGCAAACTAACTCAGCTAAGAAAGAAGTTTTATGAGCAGGAGTGGTTTTGTTGGGTCTCATTTCATATAAGTTAGATGGTATACCCATTTGACATAGTTGCCATGCCGCTTCACTCCCAGCCAGTCCACCACCAACTACAGCTACTTCTTTCTTTACCATTTAATCTGAGTCTTCTGTTGTATCCGCTATCCAAGCGACAGATACAACATTTTCATCTCCCTTTGTATCAAACACTCTGACGCCAGATGCGCTTCTTGACTGCCTGGATATTTCAGATACTGAACAGCGTATGCTTTGACCTGCAGAAGTCACAAGCATTATTTGGTCATCATCTTCAACAGTGAAAGAGGCTATGATGCTATCCTGTCGTCTTTCAAGGTTAGCCGACGTAATTCCTTGCCCACCGCGGCCTGATCTTCTGTATTCATGAGCTGAAGATCTTTTTCCAAACCCTTGGGAAGTAATTGTCAATATCCATTCTTCCAAAGCCCCTAGCTCAACATATCTTTCTTGGCTCAATACTAATGTAGAAGTTTCATCACTTTCAACTCCACTATCTTCCCCTGTTATTGCTCTTCTCATTTTAAAATAAGCTAAGCGTTCCTCAGTACTGACCTCTATATGCTTTAATATAGCCATAGAGATAACGGCATCATTTTTTTTCAGTGATATTCCTTTGACACCCACCGAGTCACGACCTTTGAAAATTCTTACATCTTCAGTATTAAAACGAATAGCCTTCCCTTTTGCAGTGGTAAGGAGAACATCATTATCATTTTTACAAATTTGTGCTCCAATTAGTGTCGTGTTCTCAGGCAATTTCATCGCAATCTTGCCATTTGCTTTTACGTTTATGAAATCTGACAAAGCATTTTTTCGAACATTACCTGTCGAAGTTGCAAAAAATATTTGAAGGTCTTCCCATGTTTCTTCTTCTGCCTCAACAGGTAAAATAGTGGTAATTCTAGCTAATTGGTTTATCGGTAATAAGTTTACTATGGCTTTACCTTTCGAATTCCTGCCACTTTGCGGCAAGCGCCATGTCTTAAGCTTGTAAACGAATCCATCTGAGGAAAAGAACAATAGGGGGGTATGCGTATTAGTAACAAAGAGATTAGTTACTACATCCGTTTCCTTTGTGTTCATTCCTTGAGTACCCTTACCTCCGCGTTTTTGCTCTCTATATTCTGATAATGCTGTCCTTTTGATATATCCTTCCCTCGTAACTGTTACGACCATTTCTTCCTTCTCTATGAGGTCTTCGTCTTCGAAGTCACCTTCAAATTCTTGAATTTCAGATCTTCTTGGTATGGTGTAGCTTTTCTTAACTTCCGAAAGCTCATCAGAAATTATCGCTCTTATTTTTTCTCTCGACCTCAAGATATCGAGGCACAACCTTATCTTATCTGATAATTCCTCAAGCTCAGCTCCTATTTCAGATGCACCCAGAGCTGTTAGTCTTTGTAATCGAAGCTCAAGTATCGCTTTAGCCTGCTGTTCTGAAAGCAAATAAGTTCCATCTTCTTTTACTTTGTAAAGCGGATCATCAATAAGCTCTAAATATTGTCTTAATTCCCCTACTTTCCACTTGGTAGTCATAAGTGCTTCTTTAGCTATTGATGGGTTTTCTGAGTTTCTTATTATTGTGATGACTTTATCAACATTAGAAACTGCTACGGCCAAGCCACAGAGGAGGTGGCTTCTTTCTCTTGCTTTTTCAAGTTCAAAGATAGTGCGTTTCGCAACCACTTCTTCTCGAAATTCTATAAACTTATTCAAGAAAGTTTTTAAGTCCAGAAGAGTCGGCTTGCCTTTATCCAGAGCTAGGAGATTGAACCCAAAACTCGTTTGCATCTGTGAAAAACGATATAATTGGTTTAAGACTACTTCGATTGTGGCATCTCTTTTTAGGTCGATAACAACTCTTACGCCAAGCCTATCTGATTCATCTTGAACGTGGGATATCCCCTCGATCTTTTTTTCTCTAGCAAGTTCAGCAATTTTTTCTACTAGTGAGGATTTATTTACTTGATATGGGATCTCAGTTACAACAATAGAAAACCTATCTTTTTTCTGTTGCTCCACCGTATATTTTGCTCTTATAATAATAGAGCCTTTCCCCGTTAAATACGCTTGTCTAGAGCCAGATTGACCCAGAATGATGCCCCCTGTAGGGAAGTCAGGGGCAGGCAAAAGCTTCATTAACTCCTCAATTTCTATTTTTGGATCTTCTATTACAGCTAAAGTGGCATCGATCACTTCTCCAATGTTATGAGGGGGAATGTTTGTAGCCATCCCTACTGCTATACCCCCAGCGCCATTTACTAATAAATTTGGAAACCTTGCTGGTAAAATTTTAGGTTCAACGTCTTTACCATCATAGTTATCCTGAAAATCAACAGTACCTTTTTCGATGTCGTCAAGCAAAGCGGAGGAGGGCTTTGCCATTCGAACTTCTGTATATCTCATTGCTGCTGCAGAATCTCCATCAATTGACCCAAAGTTACCTTGTCCATCCAACAAGGGTAAAGACATTGAAAAATCTTGAGCCATTCTGACGAGCGCATCATATATAGCCTGATCTCCATGAGGATGATATTTACCCATAACATCGCCCACAGGTCTTGCAGACTTTCTATACGGCCGGTCAAACGTATTATTTGTTTCATTCATAGAGTATAACACTCTTCTATGAACGGGCTTCAAGCCATCTCTCAAATCGGGAATAGCTCTACTAACTATTACACTCATCGCATAGTCCAGATAGGCAGATTTCATCTCTGACTCAAGCGACACCAGAGATACGCTATCATCGACTAATGTCTTGTCACTCTCGGAGTGTTCTTCATTACCTTCATCATCTGTCAAAAGTTAGAATTCCTGAAAATTGGTCAAAACTAAAACGGGATCTCGTCGTCCAAATCATCAGGCCCAAGGTTATTTTGGTTAGATCCATCCGACTCAATTGATTGGTAGGGCTGAGTTTCATTTGGTTGATATGAGGAATTAGACAACTCGTCTGATCTTCCTCCCAACATTGTGAGCTCACCCTTAAAATTCTTAAGCACTACTTCCGTAGTATATCTATCATTTCCAGCTTGATCCTGCCATTTTCTCGTTTCCAATTGACCCTCAATATAAACTTGGGAGCCCTTTCTTAGGTACTGTTCCGCTATTTCTGCAAGACGATTATTATAGATTGCTATATTATGCCAGCTTGTTCGTTCCTGTCTTTCCCCAGTATTTGAGTCTTTCCATGTATCACTTGTAGCAAGAGAAAAGTTACAGACTTTTCCTCCAGATGGGAACTCTCGTAATTCTGGGTCTTTCCCCAATCTTCCAATAAGAAGAACCTTGTTTAAGCTTCCAGCCATTATAAAAACCTCGTGATGATAAAACTAACATTGAAGTACATAAATTTCAACAAACTATCAAGGTGAATATCAAAAAGTACTTTAAATATTTCTTATTTGCTTTAATTGAGAAATAGGAGGATTTTATTTGGACTCTATCTCACATATTAAAGTTCGTTCTGCTAAAGAACATAATCTGAAAGCAATAGACGTTGATATTCCAAGAGATAAGCTTGTTGTTTTAACTGGGTTGTCTGGGTCAGGAAAGTCATCTTTGGCATTTGATACAATCTATGCCGAAGGTCAGCGTCGTTATGTGGAAAGCCTCTCAGCTTATGCACGACAATTTTTAAATATGATGCAAAAACCAGATGTAGAAAGTATATCCGGATTATCTCCAGCCATTTCTATTGAGCAAAAAACGACAAGTAAGAATCCCCGTTCAACCGTTGGCACGGTTACGGAAATATATGACTATTTAAGACTGTTGTTTGCCAGAATTGGGGTGCCGTATAGCCCAGCTACGGGCAAGCCAATTAAAGCGCAACAAATATCCGACATGATCGACGCATTGCTCAATCTCGATCCTGGTTTAAAATTATATATCTATGCTCCATTAGTTAAAGATCGAAAAGGAGAATTCAAAAAAGAAATTACCGAGATAACAAAAAAAGGTTTTCAGAGGATCAGAATAAATGGAGAGCTCTTTGATATAGACGAGATACCGGTATTAAATAAGAAGTATCGTTATAATATAGATGTACTCGTGGATCGTTTGATATCTGGTTCAACGGATGGGATCGGGGAAAGGCTTGCTGACAGCCTAAGAACTGCTTCAGATATATCTGATGGTTTAGTCGTTGTTGATATTTTCGATGAAAATAACGAAAAAGATTCTCTATTATTTTCCGAAAAATTTGCCTGCCCTGTTTCTGGTTTTACTTTAGGAGAGATTGAGCCGAGGCTTTTTTCTTTTAATGCTCCAACAGGTGCTTGTGACGCGTGTGATGGTCTTGGCCGGGAAGACCAGTTTGATGAAAGTCTAGTGGTTATAGATGGGAAATTATCGGTCTATGATGGAGCCATTGTTCCATGGACGAGGAGTTCAAACCCATACTACCGACAGACAATTGAGGCATTATCAAAACATTACAATTTCAATCCTAATATTCCTTGGGATGAGCTTGATGAAAATATTAAGAAAATATTGCTTTATGGTAATGAAGGAAAACAAATAACCTTTAGGTTTGACGATGGAGGCCGGGTTTATAATACAAAAAAATCATTTGAAGGAGTCATTTCTAACCTTAGGCGTAGGTTTGATGAAACAGTTGAGCCTTGGTTGTTAGAAGAGTTTAAGCGTTACAGAAGTGAGAAAGCTTGTGCTAAATGTGATGGTTACAGGCTCAAGCAGGAGGCTCTCTGTGTTAGGGTTGCAGATTTAAACATTGGTGAGTGTTGTAACAAATCAATTAAACAGTTGTTGGTATGGGTTGGAACGCTGGAGAACGTTCTCTCTAACTCGCAACTACAAATTGGAAGAGCCATTATTAGAGAAATATCAAATCGTTTAACTTTTTTAGACAATGTAGGCCTTGAATATCTAACTCTTAGCCGCGCTTCTGGTACATTATCTGGAGGAGAAAGCCAGAGAATTAGACTTGCAAGCCAAATCGGGTCAGGTTTAACTGGCGTACTATATGTGTTAGACGAGCCTTCGATTGGATTACACCAAAGAGATAATAGAAGGTTAATTAAAACTCTTAAAGATTTAAAAGCGCAGGGCAACTCTGTTTTAGTGGTAGAGCACGATGAGGAGGCAATAAGAGAAGCTGATCACGTTATCGATCTAGGTCCAGGTGCAGGTGTCAAGGGTGGGTATATTGTTGCTCAAGGCTCTCCACAAGAGGTGATTGAAAATGAAAAGTCACTTACGGGGCTTTATCTCTCAGGTAAGAAAAGTATACCCATTCCACAGAAAAGGAGAAATAAAAGAATAGCTGAGGTTAAATTAATTGGGGCAAATGGTAATAATCTCAAAAATATAACTGTTTCCTTCCCCACAGAAATGTTTGTCTGTATAACTGGTGTGTCTGGAGGAGGAAAGTCTACCTTAGTGATTGAAACACTTTTTAAGGCGGCAGCTTCGAAACTTAACGGCTCAAAACAAACTCCCGCAAAACATCAAAAGATCGAAGGTTTAGAGAATTTTGAAAAAGTAATTGATATAGACCAATCTCCCATCGGAAGAACTCCAAGATCTAACCCTGCTACGTATACTGGTGCCTTTACGCATATAAGAGACTGGTTTGCAGGCTTACCTTCTTCAAAAGCAAGAGGTTACATGCCAGGACGATTTTCTTTCAATGTTAAAGGTGGGAGATGTGAGGCGTGCCAAGGCGATGGGCTGATAAAGATAGAAATGCATTTTCTTGCTGATGTTTATGTTGAATGCGATCAGTGTCTTGGTAAGAGATATAATAGAGAAACCTTGGAGATTAAATTCAAAGACAAAAATATTTCAGATGTTTTAGAAATGACGGTAAGTGAAGCTGAAGACTTTTTTAAAGCTGTTCCTTCGATAAGAGAAAAAATGTCAACTTTAAAAAGAGTGGGTCTTGATTACATAAAGGTTGGCCAACAGGCAACAACTCTATCGGGAGGAGAAGCCCAAAGGGTCAAGCTTGCAAAAGAGTTATCGAGAAGAAGTTCAGGGTCAACGCTATATATTTTAGATGAACCGACAACAGGGTTACATTTTGATGACATTAAAAAGCTTCTTGAAATTCTGCATGAGCTCGTAGACAAGGGTAATACAGTTGTCGTTATCGAGCACAACCTGGATGTTATTAAAACAGCTGACTATGTAATTGATATCGGTCCAGAGGGAGGTGATAAAGGTGGTGAGGTGGTTTGCCACGGAACGCCAGAATATATCAAGACCATTAAAGAAAGTTTTACAGGAGAGTTTTTAAGTCATATTGTTTGAATGTAATTAAATAGAGAGCTGAAAAGAGAAGGAATAACCAAAATGCGAGTAGGATTGTATCCGGGTACCTTTGACCCCTTAACGCTTGGGCATATAGACATTATTAGCAGGGCTTCATTATTGGTTGACAAGTTAGTTATTGGAGTGGCCATAAACAATGATAAAAACCCTCTCTTCTCATTAGAAGAAAGAGTGCAGCTTATAGAAACAGAAATAGCTAGGTTAGAAGCGTTAAAGGCAGATATTGTGGTGCACCCTTTTAAAAATTTGCTAATAGAGTGTGCAAAAGATGTGGGGGCCTCTCTAATAATTAGAGGTTTAAGAGCTGTATCAGATTTTGAATATGAATTCCAGATGGTTGGAATGAATAGGGTTTTGGACAATAAAATTGAGACCGTTTTTTTGATGGCTGATGCAGGATGCCAAGCTATCGCATCCCGATTAGTTAAAGAAATTGCAAAACTTGGAGGTAATATAGACAAATTTGTAACCGAAGACATTGCATTGGCAATAAATAGTAAATTTGAGAGTCAATAAGAGGATTGGGCATGGCACAAAATAAAAAAAAAGTACCTAAAAAGAGTGCAAAAAAGAATATTGTTTTAGAAACAAACAAAGGAAAAATAACAATCGAGCTTCTCAGCGACCTTGCTCCAAAGCATTGTGAGAGAATATTGAAATTATCTAAAGATAAATACTTTGATGAAGTCGTGTTTCATAGAGTGATTGAGGGATTTATGGCTCAAACGGGTGATGGGCAGTATGGGTCCCTGAAAAAGGGCTTCCAAAGTAATCGCGCCGGAATGGGTGGATCAGAATTACCTGATTTGGAAGCCGAATTTACCTCCGAGCCATTTGCTAGAGGTATGGTAGGCATGGCACGGTCACAAAATCCGAATTCTGCAAATAGCCAGTTTTTTATCATGCTTGAAGATAGTCCTCATTTAAATAATCAATATACTGTATGGGGGAAGGTTATAAAGGGTATGGAGGTTGTCGATAAAATTAAAAAAGGAGATCAATTAGATAATGGAAAAGTTGATGAACCAGATTTCATAAAGACAATAAAAAATGTTTAGGTGCTACTTTTTAAAAAAAATTCTTATAAGCTTCATTTTTGGTGTATTTCTCTTTAAGTCTGCTTTAGCCGAGAATAATCTTGTTATTGAAGTAGAAGGAGAGGCTAGCGGGATAATTGAAATAACTTTATTACCCGATCTCGCACCTTTGCACGTAGAAAGAATAAAAGCCCTAGCTTATGACGGTTCATATGATGGTGTGGTTTTCCACAGAGTAATTGATGGTTTCATGGCGCAAACTGGAGACGTACAGTTTGGTAACAACAAAGCATTTAACCGGGATCTGGTTGGCAGAGGCGGCTCTTCGTTACCGAATTTACCATCTGAGTTTTCTGACTTGCCGTTTGTTGAAGGTACAGTGGGCATGGCCAGATCACAAGATCCAAACTCTGCTAACAGTCAATTTTTTATTATGTTTAAGCCTGCTCCGCACTTAAATAATAACTATACTGTTTTCGGTATGGTTAGTTCTGGCATGGAAGTTTTAAAAAATATCAAAAAAGGTGACTTGAAAAAAAACGGTTCCGTTATTAACCCAGATATTATGAAAAAAGTTTATATAAAGAAATAGACTTAAGTAATGATAATGTTGAAATGCTTCTTCTTTCCAATTGATAGTTTTTGAGGATCAACAAAATCATTTATTTCGTAGGTACCGGATATATTGTTTATAAGCTTTCCCTCCAGCTTTACAGCTTTATCGGTTATTAATCTTCTCGCCTCTTTTCCTGATTTTACCATTCCTGACATAGTGAGTAGTTGAATGATAGAAATATTTGGGGGGCATTCTTCTTTGCTGATTTCAATTGTAGGAAGATTGTTGGAGCCAATGTTTTCATTGAAAACGGCTTGAGATGTTTTAAATGCTTCCGTTGTCTTTATTTTCCCATGACATAGGTTGGTAACCTCGTTCGCCAAAATGATTTTAGCTTCATTTAGGTGGTGACCCTTTCTTGCGGTGAGCTCCTTAATTTTTTCAACCGAAAATTCTGTGAAAAGAAGAAGAAATTTTTCTATGTCATTATCTTCACTATTTCGCCAAAACTGCCAAAATTCATATGGTGAGAGATTTTCTTCATTAAGCCAAATTGCTCCGTTTAACGATTTTCCCATCTTTTGGCCAGCAGAATTTGTTAATAAAGGAGAAGTCAGTCCGAAAAGTTTTTTACCATTCTTCCTTCTAGTCAATTCGATGCCGTTTAAAATATTACCCCATTGATCAGATCCGCCCATTTGAAGTATGCATTCATGATCTTTGTTAAGTTTATAAAAATCATAACCCTGCAAAATCATATAATTAAATTCTAGAAAGCTAAGTGGATCATTTTTTTGTAGTCTACTTTTTACTGAATCGAAGCTAAGCATTCTATTGATCGAGAAATGCTTTCCAGTATCTCTGAGAAAATCTAAGTAGTTTAACTTGCTTAACCATTCATCATTATTAAGCATTAATGCATCTGGGAAGTTGGATGAAAATTTTATGTATTTCGAAAATATTGACTTGAGGCTCGCCAAATTAGTATTTATTGTGTCGTTATTGATTAGTGGTCGCTCAGTCTTTCTAAAGGAAGGATCGCCTATCTTTGTTGTGCCACCTCCTAACAAAGTTATTACCCTGTGCCCCTCTTTTTGAAACCATCTTAGCATCATTATATTCATAAGATGTCCTACATGTAGAGAAGAGGCAGTCGCATCGTAGCCGATATAGCAGGTAATTTTTGTTTGCTCTAATAAATCGTCGAGTCCAGCTAAATCTGTGCAGTCATTGATAAAGCCTCGGCTCTGTAAATTTTTAAGAAGATTACTTTTCAACATTAATCTAAATTAATTTAAAAATCTGACCTAGTAGTAAGATATTCGTTGACCGCATTTGTCATTTCTTCTTCAAAATTGGTGAAAAAATGATCAGCGCCTTCAATTTCTTTGTGAGAAACTTCTATTCCTTTTTGAAGTTTTAATCGATCCGACAAGATTTTAATAGCAGATGGCGGCACAAGGCTATCTAAACTACCATTGATAATCAATCCTGAAGAAGGGCAGGGAGCCAAAAAACTAAAATCGTAAGAGTTGGCTGGGGGCGAGATGGAAACAAAGCCACTTATTTCCGGTCTTCTCATCAAAAGCTGCATTCCTATCCATGACCCAAAAGAAAAGCCTATGACCCAACAGGAGGTTGAATTTGGAGTATGCGTTTGCAGAAAATCCAAAGCCGAAGCAGCATCTGCCAATTCTCCTAATCCGTCATCAAATTCTCCTTCGCTCTTGCCGACCCCTCGAAAATTGAATCTTAAACAAGTAAAACCAAGGTTAAAGAAACAGTAGTGAAGATTATAAACAACTTTGTTATTCATAGTGCCGCCAAACTTGGGGTGTGGATGCAATATTATTGCAACTGGAGCACTTTCATTTTTTTGAGGGTGAAATCTAGCTTCAAGTCTACCACTAGGGCCAGATATGTGTACTTCGGGCATTCAGGATCCTTTATATTCAATATCATACAGTTACTAATTGCTTGACCTCTAAGTCAAGCTATTTTAAACATAAAGGCTCTTAATTTATTGTTTGTATCATGAAACTAAGCACAAAAGGAAAGTACGCTTTGATAGCGATGGCATACATTGCACGAAAGGATTTGAATTCTAAAGTATCTGTTGCGGAGATTTCAAACAAACTTGATATATCCCAGACTTATTTAGAGCAGCTTTTTATGAAATTACGTAAAGCAAGTTTAGTGAAAGCTTCTAGAGGAGCATCTGGCGGATTCAGCCTTAATCACCATCCTAAAAACATTAGAATACATGACATTATGGAAGCTGTTGATGAAAATTTTGCTGTTGTATCCAACGAAACGAGATTAGGGTCTAAGGTTTTAAAAGAGCCTTTTGAGCAAGTTTTAACGGAGAAGTTTTGGGAGCAATTCTCATCTCAAGTGTATTTGTTTCTGCATAATATTTCATTATACGACGTCGCTTCCGACTCAATGGAGCCTTGTCAAGCTGTAGTAAATTTCGAAAAAGTTTAATGACACTGTTGCAAAATGGCAGACGTTACTTTGATTGGAACGCCAGTTCTTTGTTGTGTGAAAGATCTAGACATAGTTTAGTTTCAAATTTAGATTTAGTCGGTAATGCTAGTTCGGTTCACTCAGAGGGCCGAGAAGCAAGAAATATTATAGAAAGATCTCGAGATGATATAATGGATCTTCTTGGTCTTGATAGCGGTACAATAATCTTCACGTCTGGTGCGTCTGAGTCGGCAGCCTTATTTTTACACGATAAAAAAATGGAATGCTCAGCTATTGAACACGATTGTGTAAAAAAGTGGTGTGATGTGTCTATACCTACAATGAAAAATGGCCTTGTTTGTGTTAGCGAATCAAAAAAAAATCTAGCATTGCAAATTGCTAATTCTGAGACCGGCATATTACAAAATATGCCAAAAGGTATAGCATGCTCTGATGCAGTTCAAGCTGTTGGTAAAATTGATTGTAAATTTGACGAACTTCAACCAGATGCATTTTTTTTAGCTTCACATAAAGTATGTGGACCAAAGGGTGTAGGGGTACTTTTTGTAAAAGACGGTGATTTAGTCCAACCCACGGTCATTGGTGGCAATCAAGAGTTTGGTTTGAGAGCAGGCACAGAAAATTTTCTTCTTATTGCGGCATTTTCTGAAGCTCTAGCTTATTCTATTAACCTAGTTAAAAATGGTGTGTGGCAAGAAATTGAGGTATTAAGAAATATGCTAGAGAATGAAGTTAGAGAAATCTCAAAAAATACTATAGTGGTCGGGGAAAAAGAAAAGAGACTGCCCAACACATCGTGCATGATTACACCAGGTTGGAAAGGTGAGAGCCAAGTAATTGGGCTAGATCTAGAGGGCTTTAGTGTTTCGTCAGGAACTGCATGTTCGTCTGGAAAAATAAGTGAAGTAATTATGTTAAAGGAAATGGAGTATAATGACGATCTATCTAATAGTTCAATAAGGGTATCTTTGGGTCCTGATACAAAAAAAAGTGATATTGAAGCCTTTATTTTCTCTTGGAAACAATTATATTCAAGGCACATAAGGACAGGGAATCTACACAAATGACAGATAATTATGAGGCAAGGGACGTAATAGACAAGGAAACCCTCTCGACAGTTAAATCCGTGGGCGATACCTATAAGTATGGCTTTTCTACTGATATAGAAACCGAATACGCACCGTTAGGATTAAACGAAGATATTGTTAGGCTTATATCTGAAAAGAACAGTGAGCCTAGTTGGATGCTTGATTGGAGGCTCAAGGCTTTTAATAGATGGAAAAAACTTAAACAACCGGATTGGGCACTACTAAAAATACCCGAGATTGATTTTCAAAACCAGTACTACTATGCTCGACCTGCGAATATGAAAGAAAAGCCAAAAAGCTTAGATGACGTAGACCCTAAACTTCTAGAAACTTACTCCAAGCTAGGAATTCCATTAACCGAGCAAAAGAAGCTTGCTGGTGTGGTAGAGGAAGCTCCTTTGGGAGAGGGAGAAAACCGTAAGGTTGCGGTCGATGCAGTTTTTGATAGTGTTTCGGTCGGAACAACCTTCAAGGAAGAGTTGAAATCCGCAGGAGTTATTTTTTGTTCGATATCGGAAGCGATCAAGGAATATCCCCATTTAGTTAAAAAATATCTTGGATCGGTTGTGCCAATATCAGACAACTTTTTTGCTTGCCTCAACGCTGCAGTTTTTTCTGATGGTTCATTTGTATATATTCCTGAGGGGGTGAAGTGCCCTATGGAGCTGTCAACCTACTTTAGAATTAACGCTGAAAACACTGGGCAATTTGAAAGAACGTTAATTGTTGCGGATAATAATGCATACGTAAGTTATTTAGAAGGATGCACCGCGCCACAAAGGGATGAAAGTCAGTTACATGCAGCCGTGGTGGAGTTGGTAATTCTAGAGGAAGCAGAAATCAAATATTCAACAGTCCAAAATTGGTTTCCAGGAGATGAGAATGGTGTTGGAGGTATTTATAATTTTGTTACTAAACGTGCAGATTGTAGGGGTAAAAATTCTAAAGTAATGTGGACACAAGTTGAGACTGGTTCTGCAATAACTTGGAAATACCCATCGTGTGTTCTTAAAGGTGACAATTCATCTGGTGAATTTTATTCAATAGCTATAACGAATAACATGCAGCAGGCCGATACAGGCACTAAGATGATACACCTTGGTAAAAACACAAACAGCAGAATTGTGAGCAAGGGAATTAGTGCTGGAAAGGCGCAAAATACCTACAGAGGACTAGTGCAAATTGGCGGTAAATCACAAAACTCAAGAAACTTTACTCAATGCGACAGCCTACTGATTGGTAATAAATGTGGAGCCCATACAGTGCCTTACATCGAGGTAAATAATAGTAGTGCAAGAGCGGAACATGAGGCTACAACGTCAAAGGTAGATGAAGATCAGCTTTTCTATTGTATGCAAAGGGGCATCCAGGAAGAAGATGCTGTTGCCTTAATTGTTAATGGGTTTTGTAAGGAAGTGCTGCAAGCGCTACCTATGGAATTTGCTATGGAGGCACAAAAATTAGTGGCAATTTCATTAGAAGGGTCCGTTGGATAATATGTTAAAGATCGATGATTTAAAGGTTTCTTTAGAAGAAGAAGAAAAGCAAATTATAAAAGGTTTATCCCTTTCAATTAATCCAGGTGAGGTACACGCGATAATGGGGCCAAATGGATCTGGAAAATCTACACTTTCAAGTGTCTTAGCGGGAAAAGATGGATACATCGTTGATAGTGGTGCCGTTAAATTCGACGGAAATGACCTTTTAGAAGCTGAGGTTGAAGAACGAGCTGCACTTGGAGTTTTTATGGCATTTCAATACCCAATTGAGATACCTGGAGTTGGTAACATGAATTTTCTAAGGACGGCTCTAAATTCACAGAGGAAAACAAGAGGCCAGGAAGAACTCAACGCAGCAGACTTTTTGAAGCTTGTACGTGGAATAGCAAAAGAATTAGAAATTAGTGACGAAATGATGAAAAGACCCGTCAATGTGGGAGCATCTGGGGGAGAAAAAAAGCGAAATGAAATATTACAAATGTGTTTACTTGAACCAAGATTTGTAATTTTAGACGAAACAGATAGCGGTTTGGATGTTGATGCCATGAAATTGGTCTCCAGAGGAGTAAATAATTTCTCGTCGTCTTCGCGTTCATTTCTTGTTATAACTCATTATCAGAGACTTCTAAACTACATCGTCCCCGATTTTGTTCATATTATGGTAGATGGAAAAATTGTAAAAACTGGTGATAAAAGTCTCGCTCTTCATGTAGAAGATACTGGTTATAAAGATTTCCTTCAACTTGGTAAGGAAAAACATTGAATCATGTAAATATAAGTAATTGGTATAATTCCTTAATAAATGAATTTAAAAGTAAAAGTTTAAGTATTGAGAAAGTTAGCCGACGGTCAGAATATTGGAGAAAAAGCAACTTAGATATTATCTCTGACTTTGTTGATGATACATCGCAAATAGACCTAAACTCTATTAATGGTACTTGCTTATATGAGCCTAATCTTACTGTTCATGGCGATATTTTAGAGTTAGCGGATGAGAAGAGTTATGAAGGTTTAAGCATTTTAGACGTTATCGCTGACGAAGACTCTTTTGCTAAGGGTTACTTTGGTAGGCTTGAAAAAAAATCCCAAAGGCTTGTCCCCAGGCCTCTGGCAAGAGAGAATACCTTAAGTCCAAAAGTTGGGTACGTTTTTAATTTTTCCGATAATCTGAAAAAGCCATTAGTGATTCACAATAAAACTAGTCCCTCTGCAAGCAGTTGTTTTCAAAGAAATCTAATTGTTCTTAAAGAGAATGTGGAAGCCACGATAATTGAAACCGGAAATAATCTTTCGGTTTTCAATAACGTAACTGAAATTTATTTGGGAAAAAACGCTAAATTAAATTATTTAGATTTAACGGGAGAAGATAATCTATTTCCAAAAATATCACATAAGTTTTGTGATATGGCTGAATATTCATCCTTTAATCATTTTGGACTTAGGCTGAATACCAAGGCAACAAGAACAGAAATTGAGTTGCACTTAAACGGTAGAGGAATAAGTACTTCAATTGCAAATGTTTGCCTTTTAAATAAAGAAAATCACATAAGCGACGAAAATGTATTAATTAACCATAATGCTCATGAGTGTAAAAGTAGGCAAGTTTTTAAATCAGTTCTTGATAATGATTGTACCTCCATAGTGCGCGGAAAAATCTATGTAGAACCTGTGGCTCAAAAGACCGATGGTTATCAATCTAGCAGATCACTTTTGCTTAACGAAAACTCAAAGTTTTTATGTAAGCCAGAGTTGGAGATTTATGCGGATGATGTTATTTGTTCGCATGGATCCACATCCGGGTCTCTCGACCAAGAGAGTTTATTTTACTTGCTAAGTAGAGGTGTGCATAAGAATAAGGCCAAAGAAATGCTAATTTCAGCGTTCATTTCTGAAGCTTTAGACGAGATTGAGGATGGTAGCATTAAATCAGCTTTGAGTAATTATATTGATATTTGGATCTCAAGCTTTTTTAATGAATAGACAGGAAAAAATTAATAGAGGTTTCTTCACAGCTATTCTCTATTCATTCAAGGACTTGGATAAGTCAATCAGTGAACAGATTGAAATAAGAGGTAGAGAAAGTCAATTACTTCCCCTTCTTTATTTTACATGTTTGATCTTGCTATTGTCGCAACTAATTCAAGTTACTTCCCAAGTTCAGCAAGCCCCTTATTTATCGGTTATAACTGCTGTGATTGTTACTTATCTTTTTTTTCTTCCAATTTTTATGTATATCACAAGCTTTATACTTCATTTGGTATTAAAACTGTTTGGGGCTATTTCTCCGAGCTTTCAAACTCGGCTAGCTATGTTTTGGTCTCTTTCCTTATCTGCTTTAATATTTTTATTTGTAAGCGTTGTAAAAATATTTACAAATGGGCCCATAGAGCTTGTCATTATCACTTTCTCTGAGCTTATTGTCGTCTATATTTTTTCGAGAGTTCTGGGGTTTGTATGCAATTTTAGGGATAGAAACCTGTTCACATTTGTTATGATTAGTTTTTATCTCACGCCGGTTATGCTTATAAATTTTAGTTAAGGAACCTGAAATAGAATGGACTTAAAGCAATTGTTGATAATAAGCCTCAGAAGGCCAACCGCACTACCTAACAAATTAAGCCAAGTTAAATTAGAATTAAATACCTTGGTTGAAGGAGCTCTTTTCATTGCAGCTACAACTTCTTTGTTGAATTCCTCTTTGGACCGGTTGATTTTTAAGTCATATGAAAATGCCTCGAAGCTACTTGAAAATAATTCCTTATCCTTTATTTTCGATCCTTTTAGTATGTTCGCTTTTGAGTTAATTTTTATTACAACTGTGATTGGATCTATTTTATTTTTTAGTAATTTTTCCAATCAAAACGTGAGCGTAGAAGAATTAGGAAAAAATGTATTATTTTTATTTTTGGTAGCCTTTATTTTTAAATTTACTCAAGTCTTTTTTGTATTTATTTCAATTGACTTGTACTATATTTTTAGGTTTGCAGAAATATTGTGGTTTATTTGGGCATTGTCTTCTGTGGTGGTAGTACTATATAAATACAAGAGTATTTTATTAACAGCATTTTTAGGAACTATCACGGTCTCGCTATCCATGGGCTTAATGTTCATAATATTCATATCGCTTCTTCAATCTTTATTAGTAGGTAATACCCCTAATGTTTGATGTTTTAGAAATAAGAAAAGAATTTCCTATATTGGCTAAGAAAGTTAATGATAAGCCTTTAGTTTACCTAGATAACGGTGCTTCTTCCCAAAAACCAATATCGGTTATAGAAACAATTAAAAACTGCTATGAAAATGAGTATTCAAATGTTCATAGAGGCTTGCATTTTTTGTCAAATCTAGCCACTGAAAAATTTGAAGCCGTAAGAGAGAAAACTAGAAGTTTTTTAGGAGCCGCTTATCTTGAAGAGATCATTTTTACATCTGGTTCTACTGAGGCATTAAATCTGGTGTCTTACGCCTGGGCAAATCAGAATCTGGAATATGGTGATGAGATCATTTTGTCTACTTTAGAGCATCATGCCAACATAGTCCCATGGCATTTTTTAAGATCTAGAAAAAATGTTAAACTTGTTTGGATAGACCCAGATGAAAATGGTCAAATATCATTTGAGATGATTGAGAAAAAAATTTCTTCTAAGACAAAGATGGTTTGCATAACTCATATGTCTAATGTTTTTGGATCTATAATAGACGTGAAAACAATTTGCCAAAATCTTAAAAAAAGAGGAATTGTGACCGTTTTAGATGGGTCACAAGCCATCGTTCACTTGGAAGTTGATGTAAAGTCTATAGGGTGTGATTTTTATACATTTACTGGTCATAAGCTATTTGGCCCCACTGGTACCGGTGTGCTTTATGTCAACAAAAAAAGGATAGAAGAGATGGTACCATTTATCGGTGGGGGAGAGATGATTAAAAATGTGTCAAAGGACGATGTTACTTTCAATCAATCTCCTTTTTTATTTGAAGCCGGAACACCGGGTATAGCTGAAATCATAGGACTAGGTGCGGCCATCGACTTTGTCTTAAGCTTCGATAGAAAATCTGTGTTGGAGTATGAAATATCATTATCTGAGTATGCTAGAGCTAAACTGCAGAGGCTTGATTGGTTAGCTAAACATTCGTTTCATAGTGATAACCTGGCAATTTTTTCTTTTTCTATGGAAGGGATTGCACATGCTCATGACATGGCTACTATATTAGATGCAAACGGGGTGGCGGTTAGGTCCGGTCATCACTGTGCCCAACCTTTAATGAAGTTTATCGGAGTGCCTGCGACTTGTAGAGCTAGTCTTGCTTTGTATAACACACAAGAGGAAATTGACATGCTTATTGAGTCATTAGAAAAATGTAAAAAACTATTCGGTTAAAGAGGGGTAAATTATAGTTTCACCTTTAGAACCACCTAACACCATTTTTTTAGCTCCAGATAAAAATAAAAAACCTCCATTTTTCCAAATTTTGGTTTGATCGTCATAATGTTTTGAAAGCATATGACCACTTTGTCCAGTAGGCAGAATAAACATATTTTTGTTTGGTGTAGAAAAATCAACAATCATTTTAAACGAACTGGCCTTTGCTTCATTGTTTTGAGAAATATCATTCAACATAGTTGAGTTTAAGGTATATGCACTTCCAGAAACCTCGCTGGATATTTCCCGTAAAAACTTTGGGACTAGAATACTAACTTCTGAAAAAGGGGGATGATTGATCCTTCTCTCATTGCCCCATCTCCATTTGTTGACATCAGATCCATATTCGTTTCTAAGTCTTCGAAGGCTTATTGTTAATGATTTTTTTGATAATTCAGCACATGTTTCTATTTTATCGGAATGCTTTATATCACACCATGCCCCAGCTTCCTCTAAGTTTCTAAGTACTTTTTCTAAAAACAGCGGACTTATTGTGTCGGTAAAATTGAAATTTAAACTTAACTCATCTTCAATGAGCATTTTTTTGAATGTTTTTACCCAACTTGAATAAATGAGAGGCTCTGGTGAGCTCGTCATCATATTACCGTTCCAATTTGTTAAAAGTTCTAAACTGCGAGCTTTTATCTCATTGATGTCATCTGGTTCGTTATCATCGTACTGAAACCAAAGTTCTTTACCCATTAATGGTAACAGAGTACGAGCAGGTTCAGAAATGAAATCATTTTGCAGCTCTTTAAAGCTTTCGACACTATGAAAGTCTCTATTATTAGTCATTTTGGTTGCTCTAAGAAGTCTCTGTTCATCACCCCAATTGAAGCTAAAGTGATTTGGGAACTCTTCTTCCAGAAAGCTGTTATTCGTATTTAAGAATAATCCTCCTTTGTTAGAAAGAATCATAGGTTGAATTTCTTTTTTTAAACTTAAATCCCATTGATTTTCAGTTTTCCAACCAAGTGAAATGACTTGACCTTTAGTTTCATTTTCTTTACTCCTTTTCGGTGCATCACCAATAAATACAGAATTTACCTCTGTTTCATCTGCAATAACAAAAATCAAATTAAAGCTATTGTTATTTGGTATTTTGGCTTTAAAGTCCTTTACGTTGGTAGCAGACATTAATTTAAGAAAAGCTTCCATAGTTGTATCGTTTCTATTAAAGCCGGTCCAAGCCAGGGAAATAAGGAAACCTTGAGGGACAATAGATTGCATTCTATAAAGTTCATGAGGAATTATTACCCGGCTTTCAGTACGCTTGACTAAGAAACTACGGGTGGCATTATTTTTTACTTTTATTAATTTTTTCTCAGTAGAAAACTCCTTATATCCTGATGGCGAAAGATATTCTTTATTATTCTCTAGGTTTAATTTTTCGAAATAAAGATCTTGATCGTCAACAAAAGAGAAAGAAGAACCCCATGCTATATTATCATTTTTTCCAGAAAATATTACTGGCACACCCGGGATCGTTGCCCCAACTGCAGAAGTTTTGTTAAGATTAAGATGAGCAAGCATCCATATAGATGGTGAAGATAGAGGTAAGAATAAATTTGCTAATAATAACGATTTTTTTGAAGCGGTCCTGCTGCTATCAGCAGCAAAAACATTGGAATAAAACCCAGCATTTAAAGGCGAAAAAAAACTAGCATTATTGTTTTTGCTACGCTTCTCGAATTTATTAAATTTCACTTCTTCTAATTTCAAGCTAATTTCGCTAAGCTTTGATCGTAAGTGTGATGAATTGCCTATTAGATGATTGAGTTTATTCTCTGGTACAGTTGAAAATAGTAAACTTGTTAGCTCTATCTCTTTTAACGCTTTATTAGATGACAAAAACTCAATTAGTTTAAATATGGCTAAACTATCTACTGGCCTCCATGGAGTGACCTCAGGTGAGTAGAAAAAAAACTCAGGAGACCCGCGTCCTAGCCCCTGCTCTTGTATTTCTTTCAACCTTAAATTAATCCCTTGTGAGTAAAATGATAAAATTTGTTTAAAATCTGAAGGCAAATTTTTAAATATTTCATTTGCTAATGTTTGTAGATCTAGAGATTTCATGAATGAGTCTAGGAGTACAGTTCTATTGCCACTAATTTCAGATAAGCGGCCCTGGGAGAGACGTTTGAGATAAGTCATTTGCCAAAGACGTTCTTGCGCATGAACATACCCTAGACCAAAAAAAGTTTCTTTATCGTTATTTCCTGTAATATGTGGAATTGCGTATGGATCTGTCTTTATGATAATTTTTGATTTAATGTCATTAGCAAACAGTTTCTTATTATAGTCTGGTAAAGATTGATAACTTAAATAAAAGAAGAAACCAAAGATGGTTAAGAAAAACAAGGTGGTTGCCATTAAAAGGTATGGCAATGCTTTTATCAGTATTTTCATTATATCAACTTTGTTAAAAACTAGATTATACTATAATACTATGATTTTCACTTATTAAGGATTTAGTCATGAAAAAAATAACCTTTATAGGATTGGGTGTGATGGGGTCGCCTATGGCGGGTCATCTCTCGCAAGAAGGCTACGACGTGACTGTATATAACAGATCTGTAGAAAAGTCAAAACTCTGGACTGAGCAGTATACCGGAACTTATGCTACTTCAATAATAGAAGCGGTTAAAGGTAGCGATATTGTGTTTAGTTGTGTTGGGAATGACTCGGATTTGAGAGATATAACGTTGGGGGCAGATAAAGCATTCTCGGCCATGAAAGCTGGCAGTTTGTTTGTGGACCATACCACAACCTCCTCCGATGTTGCCGTTGAAGTAAACAATAAAGCTTTGGAAAAAAATATTTATTTTTTAGATGCTCCAGTCTCAGGAGGAGAAGTTGGGGCTATTAAAGGAGAGCTTACGGTTATGATTGGTGGTGAAAACGCAATTTTTGAAAAAGTAAAACCGATAATGGAAGCATATGCGAAGAAAATAACCCTAATCGGTGGTCCAGGAAAAGGGCAAGTCGCAAAAATGGTTAATCAAATTTGCATAGCGGGACTTGTTCAAGCCCTGTCCGAAGCAATTTCATTTTCTGAAAAGAATGGGTTAGACACTAAGAAGGTATTACAAGCAATTTCCGGGGGTGCAGCTGGTAGTTGGCAACTTAGTAACAGGGGAGAGACCATGGTTGATCGTAAATTCGATTTCGGTTTTGCTGTAAAGTTAATGAGAAAAGATTTAAATATATGTCTTGAGCATGCAAACAATGAGAACATTTCCCTGCCGATAACCTCGATAGTTAACCAATTCTATGCAGAGGTTGAAAGAAACGGTGGTTCAAAGTTTGATACTTCTAGCCTTTTAACCAGGTTTGATTAAAAATAGGCTACCTAATCAATCTTGAAAACTTTGCTCCAACTAATGAAGTTCCTGCTAAAAGTCCTTTCTGGTCAAATACTACAGCGTAGACAGGTTTAGAAATTGTTTTTGAGCTAATGCCAAGGGAATACCCCTTGTCTCTAAACACTACTTCTGCATCAGCCCCCAACTCCCAGCCATCCTTTACTCTGAACTTTTGTAACGCCTCCTCCGTCATGAAAAATATAATATTAGAGTATTGTTGAGCACCAATTTGCAATCCATATGAAGCAGAAGCCAGAGAATAAAAATCAATTGGTGCCTCATTTATTCTTAGCACTCCTTCTCCATATGCACCGCCGAGCACAAACCCAGCTTTGGTAATTCTGGGTATAATAAGTGTTCCAGAAGCGTTCTTATATATACTTATTGTATCAGGATCAATTTCGAATAGTGTCTGTAAAACTAGCTCAGCATCTCTATTAATAATGTTCCCACTATTTCTTTCATCTATACTCTGGCAAGAAGATAATGAGCAGATAGTTATTAATAAAAAAAAATTGGATATTAAAGTTTTAACTGAAAGCATAAAAGACCTCTTAAATATTAAACATTTTTGTCTAAAATCATAGCTGCATCCAGTGCGAAATACGTCAAGATTCCATCACAACCTGCTCTCTTAAAACAACTAAGACTTTCTATGATTGTCCTATTTTTATCCAGCCAATTATTTTCAATTGCACTCATCAACATTGCGTATTCTCCAGAGACCTGATAGGCAAAAGTTGGGAAGTTAAACCTTCGCTTTACTGCCGAAACTACATCAAGGTAAGGCATTCCTGGTTTTACCATGACCATATCTGCACCTTCATTGATATCCTCTTTAACCTCCCTTATCGCTTCTTCGATGTTGGGTGGGTCAATTTGGTAAGTTTTTTTATCACCCTTAAGCAAGCCTTGTGCTCCAACTGCATCTCTGAAAGGTCCATAAAAAGCAGAAGCAAACTTCGCTGCATATGACATTATAAGAGTATCCTTAAATTGATTTTCTTCTAGAGCGGTTCTTATAGAGTTTATTCTTCCGTCCATCATATCGGACGGACCAAGGATATCCGCTCCTGCTTCAGCTTGTACCAACGCTTGCTTATCCAGAGCTAACAAGGTTTCGTCGTTTACTATTTTTCCGTCTATTAGCAGACCGTCATGGCCATCTGAATTATAGGGATCAAGTGCTACGTCGAGCATTATGATAAGTTCAGGGAAATTTTTTTTTAATTGCCTTGTGGCTAAATTGACTAAGTTTTCAGGATTCCAAGCTTCTTCACAATTGGAAGATTTTTTTTGGATTGGTGTTAAAGGAAAAAGTGCTACAGCCAATATTCCGTACCCAACTAGTTTTTCTACATATGGAATTAATTTATCTATCGAATATCTGTATACCCCAGGCATTGAGGGGATTTTTTCAATAATATTTTTACCCTCTCGTATAAATACGGGGCAAATCAAATCCGACTTACTTAGGCTGGTTTCTCTTATTAAAGATCTAATCCCACTATTAAGCCGTAATCTTCTTCCCCTTCTGTTAGGAAAGCTACTTAACATCATAATTATCCTGGCTACTTAAAATATATATGTCTATTTTATCCTAGTTTTTATTCCTTTAATCGGCAATAACTTTGTTAGAGAATCTGTATGAATAATAAATTTTTGAAAAATTATAGTAAGGAATTTCAAGCTTTTGCTTTATCGAAAGTTTTTGAAATTTCTGATGAATCGATACACATACATCTTTTTGATCGTGAAGGAGATCTGAAACAGTTTTCGGATAATATCAAATTTTTTAATAGACAAATAGAAGTAATTATTTTTCCTTCCTGGGACTGTTTACCCTACAGTAATACGTCTCCTAGAAAAGAGATTATATCTAAAAGGTACAGTGCTTTAAGAGCATCTAAAAGCGCAGACAAAAATCGTAAAATCATTTTAATGTCATTGGATAGCATCCTTCAAAAAATCATTCCCATAAATGAGATTTTTTCAAAAAGTTTTTTTCTATGCACTGATCAAGATGTGAATTTTAGAAGCCTTATAGAGTGGCTCGAAAAAATGGGGTATTCAAGGCAAGAAAATGTCTATTCAGTTGGAGAGTATGCTTTAAGGGGTGGTATATTAGATATTTATGTCCCCGAAATTGAACACCCTATCAGGCTCGATTTTTTTGGAAAAAAGTTAGAAAAAATAAGAACCTTCGATCCATCAAGCCAAAGGTCTAATGGATCTATTAAAGAAGTAAAAATATTTCCTGTGTCAGAGATAATATTAGAAGAGCAAACAATTGATAGATTTCGGCAAAATTATCGAAGAACTGTAGGCACAGTGCAAATGAGCGATAGAGTATATAACTCAATTTCAGAAAAAGTGTTAGTTGAGGGAATAGAACATTGGTTGCCCTTATTTACTCCAAATCTTGAATCTATATTTTCTGCTTTCAGAGGGGCCTCTTTTTCATATGATCATGATCTAAATGTTATGATTGATAGAAAATGGGAACAGATAATCGAAAGCAGAAGCTATGATTTGAAGGCTGATAGAAACAATAATAACAAACTTTTTTTAATTGAGCCCGATTTGCATTATTTGTCTCCTGACGAATTTAAGAAATCTATTCGTTTCTACCACATTAAGAAAATTGATGAGATTTTTACTGATAAATTAGAAACAATTTATAATTCGACAAAAGACTTTTCAGTAGAGAGAAATAAGGAAGACATATCTCTTTTTAACGAAGTTGTAAAATATATGCGGCAAAGATTAGACCAAAGATCGATCATATTATCTGGTGCTTCTGAGGGATCAATAAAAAGGCTTCTAAATGTCTTAAAAGAGCATGATTTAAATATAACAAGAAAAATAGAAAGTGTTACCGAGGTGGATGACCATACCACGCAAATTTACTTTGCAGTCACACAATTAGATATGGGGTTTTCAACTGATCAGTTCGAAATAATAACGGAAAAAGCAATTTTTGGGGGTAAATTAAGAAGTGGCAAAGCGGCAAAGCGTCGTGACTTTACTGCTGTTTTTGAGGATTTGAATTCGCTCAATGTAGAAGATCTGGTTGTTCACATCGATTATGGAATAGGAAAGTTCAGAGGGCTTAAAAATTTTGAGATTAATGGGGTTAATAATGATTTTCTTGAAATAAATTATGCAGGCTCTGATAAGATATTTTTACCCGTAGAGAACATAGAATTAATATCACCTCTAGGTCTGTCCGATGCTAAGCTAGATAAACTTGGTTCTGCTAATTGGCAACTAAGGAAAGCAACAATTAAAAAGAAAATTAAATTAATCGCAGAAAAATTAATTAAGGTTGCCGCAGAAAGAAAACTTGTTAGTACAAAGAAGGTTTTTGTGCAAAACGACCTTTTTCAAGAATTTTGTAATAGGTTCCCTTATGAAGAAACCCCTGATCAGTTACAATCAATAAAGGACGTCGTCGAAGATTTGTCTAGAGGCAATCCTATGGATAGACTTATTTGTGGTGATGTAGGTTTTGGAAAAACGGAGGTTGCGATAAGAGCAGCCTTTTTAATGGTGACGGACAATAGACAAGTTGTATTAGTGGCTCCTACGACACTATTAGCAAAACAGCATTACGAAATTTTCGAAAAGCGGTTTGACAGCTATCCTATTAAAATAAAAATGCTTTCCAGATTAACGAACGCTTCAGATGTAAATAATATAAAAGAAGGGGTCTCAAATGGTGATATTAATATCTTGATTGGAACACATAGTGTTATCAATAAAAACCTTAAGTTTATTAATCTAGGTTTATTGATTGTAGATGAAGAGCAAAGTTTTGGAGTCGGTCAAAAAGAGCAGTTAAAATCTTTATTTCCTAAAGTGCATATATTAACACTGTCGGCCACACCAATTCCAAGGACTTTACAAATGGCTTTTTCAGGAATTAGGGACCTGTCTCTGATTAATACCCCTCCGAAAAACAGAATGCCTATTGAAACAAATGTTATTGAGTTTGATCGAGCTACGATAAGATCTGCTATCATGCGTGAGATCAAGAGAGATGGGCAAGTATTTTTTGTTGTTCCAAGAATAAAAGATATACGTGCTATAGAAGATTTTCTTAACGACGTTTTACCTGAAATTAAATATATGGTTGCTACCGGAAAAACGAATAATAGAGAGCTAGAAAAAACTATTTCAGATTTTTACTATGGAGAATTTGACCTTCTTGTTTCTACAAATATTGTCGGAAGTGGTCTTGATGTACAGAGAGCAAATACAATTATAATATACAAAGCGGAGTTATTCGGTTTGAGTCAGCTATATCAGATAAGAGGGAGGGTTGGTCGTTCAAATAAGAGAGCCTTTGCCTATTTGGTTACAAAAGAAAATGCAAATCTAACGAAAACTGCTAAGAAGCGTCTGGATTTAATTAAAGAGCTAAATTCCTTAGTCTCGGGGTTCACTCTATCTTCTCAAGACTTAGAAATGAGAGGGTCAGGAAATATTTTAGGTGAGGAGCAAACAGGTCAAGTAAATGAAGTGGGAGTTTCTTTGTATCAAGAAATGTTGCAAAAAACTATCAATTCTTTGAAACTAAATAAAAATGAAGGAGATAATTCTTATCTCGAAGAAAATTGGTCTCCTGTTATAAGAATTCCAACAACTGCTAGGATACCTGAAAAATATATAAAGGACTCGGGTTTAAGGTTGAGTTTTTATAGGAGGTTATCAAATTTTAAAACTCAAGTCGAACTGGAGTCCTTGCTTGCAGAATTAATTGACCGATTTGGAAAATTGCCCAAAGAAATTATTAACTTAGCAAACATTCTTAAAATAAAAGAGAAGTGTAAGTACCTTGAAATTGAGTTGCTCGAGGTTGGCGCGAAAGGTATCACAGTTAAGTTTAGAGATGGAAAAGTAGAAAATGTCACAGGACTACTGGCTTTTATAGAATCAGATAAGGATAACGTTAAACCTACAAATGAAAAATTATTTATAAAAAGAGAGAAAGGTGAAAATTTAAGTTCAGCTTATAACTTATTAAAAAATATAGAAAAATTTCTAAAAAAAGAGGCGCCCTCAAAAGAAGGCGCCAGTTATTGAGGCAGGTTTCATACAGGCAAGAAACCTATCGAGCAGTGGAACTAGCTTACTTAAATTTAAAGAAATTACCAACTTTTTTTTATTTTTTCTCTGGCATTACCAATCCTGCCGAAATAATGAGCTTAGCAGCATCTTCTACCGACATATCCAGAAGGATTATGTCATTTTTAGGAACAAATAACATAAAGCCAGATGTTGGATTTGGAGTGGTCGGTAAAAAAACTGTTACAAGGGGCCCAATGTTTATTTTTTTCTTTATTTCACCGAATGTTTCCGTTGAAATAAAAGCTACCGCCCATACCCCTTTTTTTGGATATTCTACCAAACATGGTTGCTTAAAGCTTGTTCCGTTGGGTTTGAAGACAGCTTGGATAATTTGCTTTATTGAGCTGTATATAGTACTCACCACTGGCGTACGGGAAAGAATTTTCTCACCCAAAGAAATAGCCTGTCTTCCTAAAAAACCTGACGCTATAGATCCAATTAGAGTAGTTGTAATCAAGAATAAAAAAACGCCGAGACCAGGAATATATATTTCAAATAGGTCTAAAGGATTATATCTCGGTGGAATAATTGGGATAACAACTTTGTCAATAAAGCTAATCACGCTCCAAACTAAATAAACAGTGAGCACAATGGGTATTAAAACTACTAATCCAGTTAGAAAATCGCGTCGTAATTTTTGAAAAATTTTCCCCATTTTCAGAGCTCCATAAATTTTTTAAGCAGCACCAAGAGCTTTAGCAACTTTTGCTCCAAGTATCGCATTATTTTTCACAAGTTCAATATTTGAATGAAGGGTTTTCCCATTTGTCTTTTGAACTAGATAGCGTAATAAGCGCGGAGTTAGTTTTTTACCAGTAATGTTGGCTTTTTTTAACTCCACAACTCCACTTGCAATCAATGGTTCTAGGTAAGTCTGTTCAATAGAAAACTTTTTTGGAATGGGATTACAAAACAATATACCATTAGCAGAATTTGTAGCCTCAGCAATAGTAAAAATATTTGCAATTGCCTCTGGGCTTTCGACTCGATAAGTTGATTCCAATCCACTGTCTCGGTACCAAAAAGCGGGTAAGTTTTTTTGTCTGTATGAAAACACTGGAATTGATAGTGTTTCTAGCACTTCATAGGTCTTTGGTATGTCAAGTATTGTTTTTGGGCCCGCACACACCGTTATGGTTGTTGAGTCCTTTATTGCTTGAAGGTCTGCAGATATATCCATACTTTCAGATACGTCTCTGTGAACTCCTCCTATTCCACCCGTTACGAATACTGAAATCGATGCTAATTTACAGATCCTTAAAGAACCAGCAACGGTTGTGCCTCCAGCTCTTTTTGAAAATATGGTGCTGTTCAGGTTGCTGCTAGAAACTTTTTCTACTTTTCGTGTTTTTGCAAATGCATCTAAAACTTCTGGATCAAGGCCAATTTGTATTTTGCCGTCTATAATTGCTAAGGTCGCAGGTTGTGCACCCTCAGCCCTTATTATTTCTTCAATTTCTTTTGCCATCTCTAATGATTGGGGATAAGGCATGCCATGGGAAATTATTGAGCTCTCCAGCGCAACCAGTGGAATTTTTTTTTCAAGCGCTTTCAATACCTCCCTAGAGCAATTGACTAACTTTTTGTGTTCTTTTAAAAATTTTTTCATCATTTTTTTTCTAAAAACTCTTGTGTTTTTTTATCCGCACTAGATAGTACTTCTTTAAGGGATGCATCAGGGTTTAATTCTTTATGAGAAAGAAAGTAGGCAAAGAAAGCATCACCAGCCCCCAATCTTGAAACATTCCCTTCAATAATGCTTGGTTTTACCTTTACTATTTGTTCTTTATTAACCCCACATGCAACGTTTGGGCCATCTGTAACCACTACAACGTTTGTTGCAGTTTCCATCTTTTTAAAGATAGCTTTTGATGCATCTACTGAGTTTTTTCGAGATTTAGGTCCAAGCAAAATATTGGCTTCCTTGAGATTTATAAAAAGATTGAATCCCTTGAAATATTCTGGATCACTTTTAAACTCAACTAATTTTGAAGAGTTAGCAGGTATAAAATATTTTGTAAATATACCTTCCGTTGTCTCTTTCTTGACAAAATCTAAGAACTCTTTTGGACAGTTCCCGTCGAAAATTAAAGTTGCACTAGAGTGGTTTTTTTTATGCATTAGGCATATTTGTGAGAAATTTTCTTTTACAATGTACAGATTTGACAAGAAAACATGTGATGAATTGATTGAGCCAAATATTTCGCCAGATTTTTTCTCAATTGACACATATGCATCATTTTGCTCACCCTTCATTATCAAATATTTTGTTTTAATCTGATTGTCACTGAGAGAATTGCATATAGCCTCTGTTTTTTCATTTTTTCCAATTACAGACACAAGATTAAGTTCAAAATCTTGTGTATTTAAATTCTTCGAAAGTCCCGTAGCTACATTAAAGGCTACACCTCCTGGCCGTTCAGTAATTATACCAGGGCAATCTTTTCCAGAGCTAATTCTTTCTTCCGGCTTTCCAACAATATCCCACATTGTACAACCAAATATATAAATTTTCTTCTTCGAAGACTTCATGCGTACACTCTAAGGGAAGTATATATAAAATAAATAAATAAATTCTTGATATTGGGCTGTTGATGCCTTAATTATACTCAAAAATCACAGACGCGCGAATAATTTCGGTCCATAAGTGGAATGTGCGTTTAGGTAAAACCGAAAAGGAAAAGACAATGAATTTACCAAGTTTTAACATCAGGACGTTGCTAGAGGCAGGGGTGCATTTTGGTCATCAGACCCATAGATGGAACCCGTTAATGGATGAATATATTTACGGGTCAAAGAATGGGATCCATATTTTAGACCTTACACAGACAGTAACAATGCTAGACGCGGCTTTGAGTGAAATTCATAAGCTTGTAGCTAAAGGAGGCAGCATTTTGTTTGTTGGAACAAAACGGCAGGCACAACAACCTATAGGAGACGCTGCATCGAAGTGTGCACAATATTATATAAATTACAGATGGCTTGGAGGAACCTTAACCAATTGGAATACAGTATCGAATTCTATTTTGAGGCTTAAGGATCTTGAGTCTTATGATGAAGGCCAATTAGCACTTTTTACTAAAAAAGAACGACTTAATATAGAGAAAGAACATCAAAAGCTGAATTTGTCACTTGGTGGAATAAGGGATATGAAAAACATCCCAGATATGCTTTTCGTTGTGGATACAAATAAGGAATCTATAGCAATAAAGGAAGCAAAAAAAATTGGTATACCAGTGGTCGCTATACTTGACTCTAATTCTTCTACTGATGGTGTTGACTTTCCGATACCAGGTAATGATGATGCCTCTAGAGCAATAAGTCTATATTGTGAGTTAGTAAGTAAAACTATTTTAGACGCAATGGAGTCTCAGTTAGGGTCAGCTGGTATTGATTTAGGAGAAGCGGAAAAACCTATGTCTGAAGAATTACCCCTAGAAAAAGATTTAGAACCTGAAGTTTCGGATAAGACCCTCAGTGAAGATAACAAAGAGGGTAGTGAATCAGATCCGCAAGATAGTGAACTTGGTTTAGATAAAAATACAAATGAGGTTGCTAAAGAAACTAATGAAGGCAATTTGTCTGATAATGAGCAACAAACATAGTTGTTAATAAAAGCTAAGGGAGAATAAATTGATATCAGCTTTATTGGTCAAGGAATTACGAGAAAAGTCTGGAGCGGGTATGATGGATGCTAAAAAAGCGCTTCTTGAAACCGATGGTAATTTAGAGGCGGCAGAAGATTGGCTCAGAACAAAAGGACTTTTAAAGGCCGAAAAGAAATCGTCTCGAATTGCTGCAGAAGGGTTGGTTGGGGTAAAAGTACACGATAATCAAGGAATGATTGTTGAGTTAAACTCAGAGACAGATTTTGTTGCAACGAATAAGGAATTTATTGAGTTAGTAGACCTGATTTTAAAAGAAGGTTTTGGAGTCAATGAAAAAGATGACGTTTTGGATAAGAGTGTTTCTGGAAAAACTATCCAAGATCATATTAACAATAAGATAGCCACTATTGGAGAGAATATTAGTTTGAGAAGAGTTTCAAGTTTAACAGGCGACAATGTTTACTCTTATGTTCATAATTCTGTTTCAAACGACTGCGGTAAGATAGGTGTTTTGGTTTCTTTAGAAGGAAAAAAAGATGATGATTTTGGAAAAAAGTTAGCAATGCATATTGCAGCAACCGCTCCGTTGGCGATGTCTGAGAAAGATATTGCTGAGGATATTGTTAATAGAGAAAAAAAAATTATTAGTGAACAGCTTCTTTCAGAAGGAAAACCTGCAGATATTGCTGAGAAAATTCTTTCAGGTAAACTCAAAAAGTTTTACCAAGAAAATACCCTTCTTAACCAAAAGTTTGTAATGGATCCTGATAGTTCAATAAAGCAGGTTTTAGAAAATAATAAACAAACTTTGATCAGTTTCGCGAGATTTAAAGTAGGTGAGGGTATTGATAAGAAAGAAAGCGATTTTGCTACAGAAGTAAAAGATATAGTCAGTTAGGTCACGTGACATTGACAGCAAAAACCCGATATAAACGCATATTGCTAAAGATATCTGGTGAAGCGCT
Organism: Alphaproteobacteria bacterium; assembly: GCA_003331935.1. Classification (GTDB taxonomy): domain Bacteria; phylum Pseudomonadota; class Alphaproteobacteria; order Rhodobacterales; family Rhodobacteraceae; genus CACIJG01. Next base: position 41,712 of record QOQE01000008.1, read on the forward strand.
TATGGGTCAACTTAATGGTGGATTACACCCCCCTACAGTTAATAAAATAGCGTCCGAAATTAAAAAAGTTCATGAAACGGGCGTTGAAGTGTGCTTAGTAATAGGAGGTGGAAATATCTTTCGCGGTCTTCAAGGCAGCGCACAAGGTATGGAAAGGACGACAGCGGATTATATGGGAATGTTAGCTACTGTAATGAATTCACTAGCCATGCAATCTGAGCTAGAAAAAATAAATATTAATACAAGGGTAATATCAGCGATCCCAATGGATCAAATCTGTGAGCCATACATTCGCAGGCGAGCCGTCAGGCACTTAGAAAAAGATAGGGTTTGCATTTTTGCAGCTGGAACGGGAAACCCATACTTTACAACTGATACTGCTGCTACTTTGAGGGCCATAGAGATGAAATGCCAGGCCATTTTTAAAGCTACAAAGGTTGACGGCATTTACGATAAAGACCCTGAAATAAATCCAAAAGCAAAGTATCTTGAAACAGTAACCTATGATATGGCTCTCCAAGAGAAATTGAGGGTTATGGATGCGAGCGCAATCGCTTTAGCAAGAGATAACAATATCCCCATTGTTGTCTTTTCTTTGTTTGAAACCGACGATTTTTTGAGTATTGTTAATGGGAAGGGAAAGTTCTCCTTGGTAAATTGAAGTCATGAATGAATTTAGTTTAGATATTAGTGATATTGAAAAAAGAATGTCTGGCGCGATAGCATCGCTGAAAAATGACTTTCTCTCCCTCCGTACAGGAAGGGCATCGTCTTCAATGATTGAGCCTGTAGTGGTAGAAGTTTATGGATCAAAACTTCCTTTAAATCAGTGTGCGACTGTAACTGTGCCTGAATCTAGAGTGCTGTCAGTAAACGTTTGGGACGTCAACAATGTCAATATGGTTGAAAAGGCAATAATTAATTCAGGACTTGGGCTCACCCCTCAAACGGAAGGTAATTTTATCAGACTTATAATTCCAGAATTAAATGAGGAAAGAAGAAAGGAATTAGCTAAACTCGCGGCGACTTATGCAGAGAACGCAAAAATAGCGATCAGGAACGTAAGAAAAGATGGAATGGATAAAATTAAAAAATTTCGTAGTGAGGGAATGTCAGAAGATGAATCTCAGGTTTGGAGTGACGAAATACAAGCCCTGACAGATAAAATGACGCTTTCTATAGAAAGCTTGCAAAAAGAAAAACAGTCAGAGATCGTGAAATTTTGATATATCGCCAAAGAATTTTCTGTGTAGTACGTGTAGTTTGTGTTTGAGGATCTAAAATTACGGGCTATATCTGCGTCAATATTGGTGTCTATTCTTTTTTTATTTGCCTTAGTAATACCCATTTTACTTGTACCTTCGATTTATATGTTAAATATTTTGTTTTTGAGGGAACTGTTTGATCTTTACAGTTTCAAAAATAAGCTTCCTTTTAATAAAATAATTCTGGCTACTATCTGTATTATTCCTTTATATTTTTTACAAACTGATTTAGCTCTAACATTTTTTTTTAATTTTTTTCTTTTTTTCTTAGTCTTATATTTATCAAGATCCATGGGCCTAGGCGTTCTTGTTGTTTACGTAAACTTATCAATTTCATGTTTGCTTAGCTTACTAGCGTCGCCTACAGAAGTTGGAGGAGTAAGTTTTTTTGTTGTTTTCGTGTTAGCGGTAGCAGTTGCAGATATAGGAGGTTATTTTGGTGGTCGTATAATTGGTGGACCAAAGGTTTTGGAAAAGGTTAGCCCCGGGAAAACCTGGGCCGGAATAATAGCTGGATGGATTTCAGTATTTTTATTTTACCAAATACTAAGATATTTTGAGTTATTTCTATCTGATTTTTTCATTTTTGTGTTTCTAGGAATCGCTTTGTCATCTCAGGTGGGTGACTTTATTGAGAGTTTCATGAAAAGAAACTTTGGAGTTAAGGATACTAGTCATATAATACCTGGGCATGGCGGATTACTTGACAGATTTGATGGATTAATATTTGCAAGCTTTTTTGTTAAAATTGTCGATTTTTATTTACTAACATGAGCAAGAAAAAAGTTAATATATTTGGAACCACCGGATCTATTGGCCAAAGTACACTCCAAGTTCTTCGAGGATACAAAGGTAAGTATGATTTTATTGCTTTTTCAGCACATGACAATGTTGATCAACTTATAAAAGACTGTTTGGAGTTCAAACCGCAGTATGCAAATATTGGAAATGAAAAACATTTTTTAAAATTAAAAAACGCTCTTCATGATACTGATATTAGCTTAAGCTATGGTCGAGACGCACTTCTGGACCTAGCTTGTACAAAAGTTGACTGGTCCATGTCTGCAATAGTTGGTTTTTCTGGAGTTGAGATTTCTTTACTTTGTGCAGAACACTCACAAATTTTGGCACTTGCGAATAAGGAAGCCCTTGTTTGTGCTGGAAAACTACTATTATCTATTTGTAAAACTTATAACACTGAACTTATTCCAGTTGACAGCGAGCACAGCGCTATTTTCCAGTGTCTGACAGGGGAAAGGAGAAAAGACCTCAAGAGCATAACCCTAACTGCTAGTGGTGGCCCATTTAGAAACTGGAGCCTAAAAAGAATGGGTTCCGTAACGCTTAAGGAAGCGTTAAACCACCCAAACTGGCGCATGGGGACAAGAATAACTATTGATAGCGCTTCAATGTTTAACAAGTCGCTTGAATTAATTGAAGCAATGCATTTATTTGAATTGGAGTTTTCTGATGTAGAGGTAATAATTCACCCTCAGTCAATAGTGCATTCGATGGTAAATTTTAAGGATGGAACTACTTTGGCACAACTGTCTGTACCTGATATGAAAGGTCCAATAGGCTATGCCCTTAATTACCCAAAAAGATTAAACATTGATATAGAAAATGTTAATTTTGCAAAAATAGGGTCTCTTGAGTTTTACATGCCTGACAAAGAAAAATTTCGTTCTTTAGAAATTGTAGAAAAAGTCGGAAGAAACTTAGATTTAGGAGTTATATTTAACGCCGCAAAGGAGATAGCTTTGGATAGATTTATTTCGGGAGAAATAGCTTTTTTAGATATGGCAGAGCTAGTAGAAAAAACTCTTGCGGAAAGTTCGCTTATCAATAAAATTCTCAAAAAGCCTCAAAAAATTTCTGACATAATAGAGATAAATGAACTTACCAGGGGTATTGCAGAAAAAATCAAGTTTTAGGAGCAAGGTATTATTTTTTTTCAGTTTATTGCGATCGTGTGTGCTTTCGGTGTCGTTATTTTTGTACATGAGTTCGGGCATTTTATAGTCGCACGTTTTAATAAGATAAAAGTTTCTGTTTTTAGTATTGGCTTTGGTCCGAGGATAATGTCTTTTAAAGACAAGAAGGGTACCAATTGGCAAATCGCAATTATTCCATTGGGAGGATTTGTAAAATTTTCAGGAGATGAGAATATTGCCTCCATAAAAACAAAAGCCAATTCCCCCCCGGGAGCCTCAAAATACGCGGAATTTGATTTGGCTCCGTTATTTAGTAGATTTTCAACAGTAGTAGCTGGACCACTAGCAAATTTTCTTTTTTCAGTATTAATTTTTTCTCTAATTTTCGTGATACAAGGAATTCCTGTAGAGGAGCCTGTGGTTGGTAAGGTCAATTCGTATTACGAGAATAATTATGATCTTAAAGTCAATGACCAAATTCTTAAAGTTGAAGATAAAAAAGTAAGTTCATTTTCTGACATTTTTTCTCATTTGAAAAGACAAAAATCAGAGATGTCTTCGTTTACGATTAAAAGAGGCGATTTGGAGAAAGAGATTGAGCTTCCTTATCTTTTGCAACCAGTAGTAGAAGCTATAGAGCCTCTTTCTGCCGCATCCCTCTCTGGTCTGGAAATTGGTGATGTGATTTTAACTATGGAAGGGAAAAAACTATCCAACTTCAATGATTTAAGAGAGAAAATCATTAATTCTGAAGGAAAAGTCATGAAAATTACTATTTTTCGGAATGGTAAGATCCTGGAAAAAGAGATTAAACCAGTTTTGAGTCCAATTGAGGATCAAGATGGAAATTTTGATACTATTTACCGAATTGGTGTAGCTGGGGGTCCAATATTCTATCCTCGTACGACTTCACCAGGTTTTTGGAAAGCGTTGGTGCTGGGAGCAGAAGCTACAAAAGGAGTTATCATGGCTTCTTTTAAAGGTATTAAAGGTATAATTAGTGGTCAAGTTGATCCCAAGCACCTTTCAGGTCCAGTAGGGATAGCGCACGCGGTTTCAGACTCCATCAAGTCAGGTCTTGTAACTTTCTTGTCCTTAGTAGCAATCATTTCAACAGGTATAGGGTTTGTAAATCTGCTTCCCATCCCGATCTTAGATGGTGGACACATTGTTTTATTAATGTATGAATATATTTTTCGTTCAAAACCCACTGAGGAAATAACAAGATTTTCTATGATATTTGGTTTAGTTTTGTTACTATCTTTGCTATTGTTTACCACCTTTAATGATATTTCAAGGCTGGTGTTATTTTTAAATTTTTAGGGAGACACATTTGAGACGAGCAAGACTTCAATTTATTTTCTTTTTCTTGGTTTTTGTAGCTTGCTTTTCAAACCCAGTAAAAGCGCAGTTTAGGTTTTCTCAGATTGTTGTAAAAGGAAATACCACTACAGATATTGAAACAATTAAATCGATATCAGGCCTCAAACAAAACATACCTCTTTCAGCTTCAGACTTAAATTCGGCTTTAAAAAAATTGTATAGTAGCAATCTATTTGAGGATGTCGAAGTGACCCCTAAAGGAAAGACGATAATTATAAAAGTAAAGGAAAATAGAAGAATACGTCGCTTAGTTTTTGAAGGAAACAAAAAAATAGAGGACAAAGAGTTGCTTCCGTTAATAAAGTCGAAGGAAAGACAAGCCTTTAGTAAATCACAGGTTGTGAAAGATAGTAGAATTATTTCAGATTTCTACAGATTTAAGTCTAGATACTCTGCAAAAGTAGAGCCAAAGATAATCGAAAGAGAAAAAGGATATGTGGATTTAGTCTTTGAGATCAATGAGGGCGATGTTTTGCAAATTTCTCAAATTGACTTTGTAGGAAATAAAATTTTTTCTGACCGACAGCTTAAAGATGCGATTAAATCTAGAAAAGCAGGGCTTTTTTCTTCTTTTTTTACTAGTGATAATTATTCTGAAGATAGTCAAGAAGCAGATAAGTTTCTTTTAGAAAAATTTTATAAAGACAATGGCTTTCCAGATGCAAAAGTTATTGCCTCGATTGGCGGACTTAAAGATGGGGGATCGTCAGCGTTCTTAACTTATTCAATTTATGAAGGCCCTCTATTCAAATTTGGGAAGGTTTCAGTTAAATCTCTAGTTAAAGGTGTGGGATCATCTATCTATGAAAATTCAGTAGTCATTTATGAGGGAAACAATTTTAATTTCTCCAAGATACAAGAAACTCTAGATAATATTAAGAGAGTATCTGTAAGCAATGGGTATCCTTTCTTTGTCGGGAAGGTGGAAACGACAAGAAACTTTAGAGAAAAAAAAGTGGATATACTTTTTAAGATTACAGAAGGCCCAAAGCTCTTTGTCGAACAGATAGAAATTAGCGGTAACACGCATACTCGTGATAATGTTATCAGACGCGAATTTCAAGTCGAAGAAGGAGATGCGTTTGACCCAACTATGCTCAAAAGATCAGAAGAGAAGTTGCAGTCTCTAGGTTATTTTGAGAGTGTAAAAGTCAACGTTCGACAAGGTTCAAGTTCTCAAAATGCGATTGTTGATATAGATGTAAAGGAAGCCCCCACCGGATCCCTTTCATTAGGTTTGGGATACTCTACTGATACAGATGTTTCAGCTCAGTTTTCCTTCAGTGAGACAAATTTCAGAGGTGCCGGCCAAGGTATCAGATTAAGTGTTTCTTCATCAAAAGACAGTTCCTCTGTTGGGCTTGGGTTTAAAGAGCGAGGATTCCTTGGAAGAGATGTTTTGGTGTCAATGGATATTGATTATACTGACTCAAAACCACGCGCTACTGGGTACACGGCAAACCTTCTAGCTGTTAAGCCAGCAATTGGCTTTAACCTGTCGTCAAATACTAGGGTTAAACTTGTTTATAAGTTTGAGAATCTAGATGTGACAGGCGTTGGTACATCAGAGGTTTTGAAGCAGGATCTTGGGCAATCTACAAGGTCATTAATTGATTTGTCATTTAGGCATGACAAACGAGATTCAATTATTAAACCTACTAAAGGTTACATGATTAAACTAGGTTCCGAGATTGCTGGCCTTGGAGGAGATGAGCAGTTTGTTAAAGCTGAGGCAAGCGGAAAAATATACCAAGGTATATATGGAAATAACATTATTTTTTCTACTGAATTGGAAGGTGGTATTTTAACAATGGGCAAAGGCTATTCGAAAATAGTCGATAGATTTCAATTGGGTGGTCGTTCCTTTCGAGGTTATAAATTTAGTGGAATAGGACCTAGGGAGCTTTCTGGTGGAGCATACACCATCCCTTTAGGGGGTGAGAAATATGCTATCGCACGATTTGCTGCTTCTTTTCCCCTAGGTTTGCCCAGAGAGTTAGGGCTATTTGGAAGTATATTTGCTGAGGCGGGCACTCTATGGGATTTAAAAAGTGACCCAAACGTATCAGGACTGTCAGATAAGATTGCCTTGACCGATAGAAGCTTAAGAACTTCAATAGGTTTTGCAATGAATTGGGAAACTCCAATCGGCCCTCTTCAGTTTAATTGGTCAAGACCACAAAAATATTTAGAAGCTGATAGTACTGAATATTTTAGTCTCAATTTAGCCACAAGATTTTGATTACTTTTTATAAGAATACCTTGAGGCTAATATTAAACCTTCTTTTACTCGTTTTTATATTTTGTAGCCCTATTTTTTCTCAACAAAAAAATATCAAAACAGCTGTTCTTGTAATCAACAGTATAAATGTTTTTGAGAGATCCCAGTTAGGTAATGATATATTAGTCTCTTTTCAAGAGGCTGCATTAGCATTAAAAGAGGAGGCTGACTTAAACGTAAAAAAGTTTGAGGACGAAGAGCTAGAGCTAACTAAAAAGAGAGAAATTTTGACTAAAAAGCAATTCAATAAAGTAGCAGACGACTTTGATAAAAGAGTTCAAAAAGCCAGAAACCTTTACGATTTGAAAGATAGCCAATTAAGAAGCAAGTTGGAGTCTTGGAAAAAAAAATTTATTGAGTTATCAGGAAGAGTTATTCAACCAATAATGGCTAACTATAATTCTTTCATTGTGCTAGATTCATCACAAATTGATTTATTTTTTGATAATAGAATAGATATAACTGAATTAGTGATTCTTGAATTGGATACTCTTTATAAGAGTGATCCAAAATATTTAGAGATAATCATAGGTAAATGATTAGGAGAGTTTTATGACCACAGAGTGCTGCAACATTGATGAAATAAAAAAATTAATTCCTCATAGATACCCATTTTTATTAATTGATAAGGTAACAGATATAGTGAAAAATGAGTCAGCTACAGGAGTTAAGAACGTAACCGTAAATGAACCTTACTTCCCTGGTCATTTTCCTTCGTCATCTGTAGTTCCAGGCGTACTACAAGTTGAGTCAATGGCTCAAACTGCGGCTGTTTTGGTTGCAAAAAGTTTAAATTTTTCCGAATCCAATGCCTTGGTGTTTCTCACTACAATAGATAACGCAAAATTTAGAAAGCCAGTCATCCCTGGCGATGTTATGTCACTTGTTATATCCGTTAAAAGAATAAGAAATAAATTATGGAAATTTTATGGTCAAGTCATGGTAAACTCTCAAAGAGTCTCTGAGTGTGAGTTTTCTGCAATGATGAGAATTTAAAGATGTCATTTTCAAAAAACTATTTTTGCATAAAACTAAATGTACCAAATCTTTTTTAGGATTTTGGCCAATAAAAAGGTGTAGGGAGCTATGACTATTACTCTTCCAAATATTCATCCAACAGCAATTGTTGAAGACGGGGCAAAAGTTAGTAATTCCTGTAAAATTGGTCCATATTGTTGTGTTGGACCTGAAGTCACTTTAGACCATAATGTGTGTTTAGTAAGTCATGTGGTTGTTTCAGGGAGGACATTTATTGGCAGAGGAACAAAAGTTTGGCCTTTTTCTTCCGTGGGCAGTGAACCACAAGACCTTAAATATAAAGGAGAAAAATCCACTCTTACAATCGGTCAGAATAACTTGATAAGAGAATGTGTTAGTATTAGCACAGGCACAGATGGCGGTGGGGGCATTACCAGTATTGGAAATAACTGCCTTTTTATGCTAGGAAGTCACGTGGGGCATGACTGTAAGTTAGGGGACAATATTATAATTGCTAATAATTCTGCTATAGCCGGTCATGTTATAATTGAAGATAATGTAAATATAGGTGGGTTAGTTGGTGTTCATCAGTTTTGTAGGATAGGTGAGGGTTCAATGATCGGAGCGCATGCTATGGTCTCTAAAGATATTATACCCTTCTCTATGATCGTTGGCATGCGGCCAGTACTATCAGGTGTGAACTTAGTTGGTTTAAAAAGAAGAGGGAGTAAGAGAGAAGATATGAAGAAGCTTGCTGATGTCTTTTCGAGACTTTTTGAAAAAAAAGGAAATCAGAGTTTTCAGGAACGATTAGAAGCAATAGATAAAGACGAATTGTATCAAATTACTGAAGTTCAAAAGGTTATAAAGTTTATGAAACAAGAGAGCACTAGATCATATGTTGCCCCAAAAACCTGAAAGATATATGACATCAAAAAAAAAAAAAATTGGCCTTATTATAGGAAGTGGTGATTTAGCCATTTATTGTGTGGAGAAATTAGTAAATTTAGGGCATGAGATAGTTGTATTAAGATTACCATGTAGTCAAATTAAAATACGAAGAGGCATTAAGAAAATCGATATACGATATGAAAAAATTGGTGAGGCATTCTCGTATTTAAAGCAAAACAGTATAAGCGATATAGCATTGATTGGGTATTTGGAAAGACCTGTAATAGATGTTTTAAAAGCATCGCAAAAGTCGCAAAGAATTCTATCAAAAGTTGTCTCGACTCTTAACGAAGGAGATGGAGCCATCTTTGCTGCTGTAAAAAAAATGCTTATTGATGAAAATTTCAATATGTTAAAAGTACAAGACCTTTTGCCTGCACTAACATTGCCGCCTGGAATGTTGGGATCATCTTTTGAAGAAATAATCAGAACTCATGAAATAGAAAGAGGCATATCGACTTTTCTTGACTATGCGAATCTTGATGTTGGTCAATCTATAGTCTTTCAAGGCGGGCACTGTCTGGGTATGGAGACACTTACTGGTACTGATGAGATGATAAAAGCAGTTGTTAACTACAGAAAGAGTAACTACGGCAAGTCACTTTCTGGTGGAATATTGATTAAGGGGTCAAAGCCTAAGCAAATCCTAGATATTGATACTCCGGTTATTGGACCTAATACTATAAAGTTGGCACATAAAGCAAAGTTGAAAGGATTGGTTATTGAAAGTAACAAAGTTATCCTTGTGAATAGGGATTTAATCATAACTCTTCTTGAGAGTTACAATATGTTTCTTTTCTCAACTAATTTCTTCAAAAAAAACCTTCAATGTTGAAAATATTTATCAGCGTTGGTGAGCATTCTGGCGATTTACTGGGTGCACGATTAATTAGAGCGTTAAAAAATGAGTTAGATGCTCAAAACCATCTTGACTTCCAGGGAGTAGGGGGGCCGTTGATGGAAAGTGAAGGTTTTAAAAGTATATTCAACTTCTCTTTACTTTCAGTCATGGGAATAAAAGATATTTTTTCAAATTTCTTCCCAATCTTAAAGATCTTGAGACAAGCAAGTAATTATAATCTCGCATGGAAACCTGATCTGATAATAACTATAGATGCTCCTGAATTTAACTTGCGGCTAGCTTCAAGGATAAGAAAAAAGTGGAAAGATGTAAAAATAGTACATTATGTTTTACCATCTGTTTGGGCATGGCGGCAAAGTCGAGTGAAGATTTTAAAAAAGAACATTGATCATATTTTATTAATCTTACCTTTTGAGAAAGAGTTCTTGAAAAAGTTTAATATTCAATGTGATTTTGTTGGACACCCAATATCTTCAAGTTTACAGCCGAAAACAAGAGATGTAATTTCATTTAAGAGAAATTTAAATATCAAAGATACAACAAAAATTGTAACTCTTCTTCCAGGGTCTAGGATTAGTGAAGTAAACAGAATGCTTCCAATTTTTTTGGAAACAGCACGTCTATTAAGTGCTAAGTTTCCTGACACTGTGTTTATATGTCCAACTCCAAAAGTGGTTGAAGGGTCTTTTAAAAAACTAGTATCTGAAAGTAATATCAAGATAAAACATATTAGCGCTGAGTCAGTTTCGAGTGATGAATTTAACAAGCTCAAAAATTCTCTTTATGCGTGTACAGACTTAGCGCTTGTGACTTCAGGGACTGTAGTTTTAGAGTTATCAAAGGCTAGTGTCCCAATGATTGTAGGATATCGTGCGGGTTTTTTAACTGAGATTATTTATAGACTTTTTATAAAAATACCTTCGGCAAATTTGGTAAACCTAATTACAAAAAGAAATGATATTCCTGAGTTTCTCTTCAATCGTTGCAATTCTAAAAACTTTTATTCGCAAGCTAAATTATTGCTTGATGAAAAGAAGCAAGCAGAGGCTCAACTTATTTCTTCAAAACAGGCTATCAGAGAGCTTGGATACGGGTCAATAGACCCTTCAATACGAGCTGCGAAATCAATAAAAAAGTTTCTCAAACTATAATTATCAAGTATTATCTTTTATTCAAAGGCACATAGCTTCTATGAGTTGCCCCCGTAAAAAGTTGTCTAGGGCGACCGATCTTAATATTTGGATCAGAAATCATCTCTTGCCACTGAGAAAGCCAGCCTACTGTTCGTGCCAAAGCAAAAATAGGGGTAAACATTGAAGTAGGAAACTCCATCGCCTCAAGTATTATTCCTGAGTAAAAATCAACATTGGGATAGAGCTTTTTCTCAACAAAATAATCGTCTTCTAATGCGATTTTTTCGAGCTCTTTGGCTACCTGAAGAGTCGGGTTATCTTTAACTCCCATTAAATCAAGCACTTCATCAGCACTTTGTTTCATGACCCTTGATCTCGGATCAAAGTTTTTATACACGCGATGCCCGAATCCCATAAGACGGAATGGATCTTTCTTGTCTTTTGCCTTAGAAATATATTCCGGAATGCGGTCTGGAGTTCCTATTTCTTTAAGCATATTAAGTGCAGCTTCATTCGCTCCGCCATGAGCTGGGCCCCAAAGACACGCTATTCCTGCAGCTATGCAAGCAAAAGGGTTTGCTCCGGAAGAAGCTGCTAGTCTTACTGTTGAAGTGGAGGCGTTTTGCTCATGATCAGCATGGAGAATAAATATTCTATCCATAGCTTTACTCAAAATGGGATCACAAACATATTCTTCAGCAGGTACAGAAAAACACATTTGCAAAAAATTAGGAGCATATTGGAGATTATTCTTTGGATAAGCAAAAGGCTGTCCTATAGAGTACTTGTATGCCCATGCAACAATAGTAGGCAGCTTTGCTATCATTCTAATTGTTGCCACTTCTCGTTGCCATGGGTCATTGATGTCTGTACTGTCATGATAAAACGCAGACATAGCCGCCTGTACGCCACAAACTATTGCCATCGGATGCGCATCTCTTCTAAATCCTCTGAAGAAATTTAGCATCTGCTCGTGTAACATTGTGTGCCGGGTAACCCTGCTACAAAAATCGTCATATTGTGGCTTGTCTGGTAATTCGCCACGCAGTAAAAGATAAGCAACCTCTAAAAATGTAGATTTTTCAGCCAGCTCTTCTATCGGATAACCTCTATAAAGTAATTCTCCTTTGTCTCCATCTATAAAAGTTATATTGCTGTCACACGAGGCTGTTGAAGTAAAGCCAGGATCATATGTAAATAATCCCGTTTCCTTGTATAAACTTCTTATATCTAGAACGTCAGGTCCCAAAGTACCTTTGCTTACAGGTACCTTGATACTCTTTTTGTCTATTTTAAGCTCGGCATATTTTTGTGATTTATCTAACAAACTTCCAATCCCCTATTGATAATAACATTATAGTTTATAATAATTAATAATCAATTTTTTGATTTAACTTATGTCTATCTTTAATCTATTAAGGATTTCATCTTCACCTAGTATTTCCATGATATGCACTATGCTAGGAGATGACATTGATCCAGTTATTATTATTCTAAGAGGCAAACCAATATCACGAAATTTAAGTTTATTTTCATCACAATAAGTATTGATGAATGCCTCCAAATAATTTGCTTCCCATTTTAGTTGTGTTGACCCAATTGAGTTCGCAAAACCTTGAATAATCTCTTTAGATCTATCATCTAACAAAGTTAACGATTTTTCCTTTCCAACTGTAACATCGTCAAATAGAAAAGAAGCAGCATTAAAGATTTCACCAAGCGAACTACACCTCCCAGAAACTAAAGGCAAAAACTGTTTTAATCTTTCTATGCAAGAATCTGTTAAGTTTACGTTTTTATAAACTCTTATATATTCCAATAGCAATTTTTGGAGTTCGCTTGCTGGCTTTGAGGTCAGGTGCTTTTTAGAAATAAATGATAGTTTTTTTAAATCAAGTCTAGACGGGCTTCTACCAACTCCCTCAAGGGTAAACCAGGAGATTGCTTGTTCCAAATTGAAGAACTCCTTGTCTTTATAGTTCCAACCGAGTCTGGCAATATAATTTAGCATTGCATCTGGCAAAAAGCCCGCTTGCTTAAAGTCTAGCAAGTTACTTTTTCCGTCTCTCTTTGATAGTTTTTCGCCAACACTATTGTGAATAAGTGGGATATGAGCGAACGTTGGAGGTTGCCATTTCAAAGCTTGGTATAAAAGCAACTGTTTCACGGTATTTGTAAGATGATCTTCGCCTCTGATAACATGACTTATATTCATGTCATAATCATCCACAACTACTGCAAGATTATAGGTAGCGGTATTATCACTTCTTGCTATTACAAAATCTTCTATTGAGTTCAAATCCCATGATAATTCTCCTCTTATTTTATCAGTGAAATAAATCCTTGAGGGTTCAATGGGAATTTTAAAACGTACAACGTATTCTTCAGAGGGCAGTTTATTTAAACTACGATCTCTCCATGGTGACCTAAACGCGGCTTCCTTTTTCTTAGTGCTATTCTCGGCACCTTCTTTGCTCATAAAGCATCGAAAGGCTAACCCTTTCTCTAATAATTGATCGATAATTTGTTGATGCCGATTACTGTTATTTCGCTGAAAAACAACATGTTCGTCCCATGGTATATTTAACCATTCAAGGTCATCCAAAATTTTCTTTGATAAGGAGTTATCTGATCTTTTTAAATCAGTATCTTCTATACGTACAAGAAACTTTCCCTTCATGCTTTTTGCAAAAAGATAATTGAAAAGAGCTGTCCTAGCTCCTCCAAGATGCAGGTCTCCAGTAGGAGAAGGTGCAAATCTAGTTCTTATTTCCATAACTTAGATGTATAGGTGATTAATATTGCCTTATCAAGCCAATCAAAATTCCTTGAATGGTAATTTGACCCGCTGAATATATTCTGGTTTCAAATGCTTGATTCGCAGCCTCTAAGGCAATGGTGTCTCCACGCTTTCTAAATCTTTTTAGTGTAGCTTCATTTTCATTTGTCAAAGCAACCACAATATCTCCATTGTTCGCTGTACTTTGTTTCTTAATAATTGCAAAATCTCCATCATTTATACCAGCATCAATCATTGAGTCGCCTTTTATTTCAAGAACGAAGCTATCTGACCCTTTGGTTAATTTTTTTGGAACATGTAAACAATTCTCACCAGACTCTATAGCTTCTATAGGTAACCCAGCAGCTATTCTTCCAACTACAGGCAACTTAACAACATGATCATTGCTTTTTGTGTTTTTATGATCTGAGAGTATTTGCTTTGCGTTAGATGGTTTTAATATTTCTATAGCTCTTGCCTTAAAGGGTAACTTTTTAATAAATCCTCGCTCCTCAAGACCTGAAATAAGTCGGTGAATACCTGATTTTGATTTAAGCCCTACTTTTTTCTTCATTTCCTCAAAAGAGGGTGTAACTCCTGACAAAGATATTCTCTCTTCTAGGAATAAGAAAAGCTCATGTTGTTTTTTCGTTAACATCTAGACCTCCGAGGTAAACGGTAAATGTTCTTGTTTTGTTTGTCAATTTAAAAATCAATAATTTCTACAATCCCACCTTTTTTTTGAGGAGACGAGCAAGGAGGTATAATTAAAAGGCAATTAGATTGTATAAGGACAGAGTGTAGTGAGCTATCTTGTTTTGAGAACGGTTTAACGTAAATTGTTGTTCCCTTTTGGAATGTAAAAGCTCTCATATAGTGTTCTCTTTGTGATTTTGAAATTTTAATATCTTCAGATAAAAAAGCTTTTCGGGTAAGCAGTTCTTTACGGTTTCCACTCAGCATTTTTCTGATTAACGTTACTATAAACAATCTCGCGCAAACTATGCTTGATATTGGATTGCCTGGTAAGCAAAAAATAAGTTTTTTGCCAATTTGCCCTATAATTATAGGTTTTCCTGGCCTTATAGGTATTCCGTCCACAAGGATTGTTATACCTAGTTTACTGTAATGTTTCCGTATAAGATCATAATTGCCTTTAGACACACCACCTAGAGTTATAATTACTTGTGATTGTTTGGTGTTTTCAAGGGCGCAGGATATATCAGCTAGGTTATCTCTGCATACTGGAGCAATAGTTGCTTCAGCTCCTTCAGCCTCTAACAAAGACTTTATGCCATATGGGCTAGATGAAAAAATACTATTTTTTCTAGCTTTGCTTCCAAGCGTTAATATCTCATTTCCTGTTGGAATTATACAAACCTTAGGCTTTTTTATGACAGAAACTTTTTCCAGATTAAGAGAAGCTAAAGCTGAAATAAGCTTAAAATCAATAATCATTGGGTGGTTGATGACTTGGCCCCTATCAAAATCAAGTCCTTTTTTCCTAACATAAGGACTTTTTTTATCAACGGTTTCCACACGCATAAAATCATTCTCTATCGTAGTATTTTCTTGAAGCACTACAAAATCAGCATTTTTTGGCATCCTTGATCCAGTATAAACCCTGACACACTCATAGGGCGTAATCACGTATCCTGATTTTGATCCAGCAGGTATCTCACCTAGGATCCTAAATCTCTTTATTTTTCCTAAAGATGATTTTTTTATTGCAAATCCGTCCATCGAGGAAGTATCGAATTCAGGGATACTTTTGCTTACAGTAAGTGGCTTTGATAGTGTTCTGCCAATTGAGTCTTTCAAGAAAATTTTTTCGGTTGAGATTGAAAATTTATGTTCAAATAATACCTTTAAAGCATTGAAAACATTCATTTTTTTAAATCTTCACTATTTTTTGTAGTCACCAGTTTTCCCACCTTTTTTTTCTAAAAGAAATATATCTTTAATGTAAACAGATTTGTCCACTCCCTTTACCATATCATAGATTGTGAGAGCAGAGATCGATACGGCGGTTAGTGCTTCCATCTCCACACCAGTTTTCTCCTCAGATTGTACAATGCTAACTATCTCAAGTTCTTCTTCTAGCAATCTAAAATTAATTTCACTGCTATCCAGACTAATGTTGTGACATAAAGGAATTAAATTTGATGTTTGCTTTGCTCCCATAATTCCAGCAATTCTAGCAACACTAATAACATTTCCTTTCTTAAACGCATCGTTTTTTATCATTGAAATTATTTTACTTGAAAGCCAAATGGTGGCTTGCGCCTTTGCATACCTCGATGACTTTTTCTTTTTTGAAATGTTTACAATTCTTGCATTGCCTTTTTTATCTAGATGACTGAATCTGTTTTCCATTATTATTCCAGTAACGATTTTGTTGCTTTTTCTACATTATTCTGTTTCATCAAGCTTTCTCCAACAAGAAACGATGATACTCCGAGTTCGGCCAGCCTTTCTAATTCACCCTTTTTCGATAATCCAGATTCAGAGATTATGGTTTTGTTTTTGGGTATATGGGGCAATAGCTTAATTGTAGTATCGGTATCAGTAATAAATGTATTGAGGTCTCTATTATTTATCCCAATTATATTTGAAGAAAAATGCTTAGTTGCTTCAAGTTCCTCAAGAGAATGCACCTCTAAGATGCATTCTAATCCAATATCTAGCGCCGTTGATTCAATTAATTTATTTTCTTTGATCGAATTCATGCCAATTATAATGAGAATACAGTCAGCTCCCAGGTTTTTTGACTCTATCACTTGAAGAGGATCAATCATGAACTCCTTGCGTAGAATAGGCAAAGATACAACATCTTTTATTTGAGGAATATATTCGTTGGAGCCTTTGAAATAGTTTTCATCTGTTAATACTGAAAGACAAGAAGCGCCACCTTTTTCATAAGAAATTGCTAATTCACGTGGGTTGAAATCTTCCCTAATTATACCTTTTGAAGGCGATGCTTTTTTAATTTCTGTTATTAACGTATAGATATTATTTCTAGGCTCTTTTAAAGAGTCTTCAAATGGCAGTTTTTTAGGTGAAGACTTAAGGAAGTTTAGTCTGTCATGCTCAAGCTGATTTTTGTTTAATGCACGTACTTCCCTCATTTTTGTAAGCTTTATTTTATCTAAAATACTCATGACAAGGAAGGTTTTAACGATTTCAAACTTTCAATAAGCTTTTTTGTTTTTCCTGAAAGCAACGCGTCAGTAGCCAACCTCGCTCCATCTTGAAGATTTTTTGTATTTTCACTAATATTTAAGGCTGCTGCACTATTAAAAATAACAGATTGGAAAAAACCACTCTTCTCTCCATCAACTAACTGTTCGATTTTTTGTGCATTGAATTGGGGCGAGCCACCCAAAATTTCAGAGAAATTGCATGTCTTAAGCTTAGCATCCTGAGGGTTGATTTTAAACTCATTAATGTTGCCATCATCAAGCTCAACTACATAAGTGTCACCGGTAATAGAAATTTCATCTGTTCCATCTGATCCGTGGACAACCCAAGCTCGTTTTGTATTCAAATTTTTAAGAACTTCTATCATCTTTACTGCTAATGATTTTTCATAAACACCAATAAGTTGATATTTAACAGAAGCTGGGTTTGTTAGAGGGCCGAGGATATTAAAAACTGTTCTAAACCCAAGGTCTTGCCTAACTGGCATAACGTTTTTCATAGCAGGGTGATAAATAGGAGCCAACATAAAACAAAAATTAAAATTCTCTAATGATTTTTGTGCTGCTTCTGGGTCCATTTGAGTATTTATCCCAAGCATATCGAGAGTATCGGATGCTCCAGCAAGTGAAGAAATTTTTTTATTTCCATGTTTAGCAACTTTTACCCCGGTGGAGGCGACAGTTAGAGAGCTTGCGGTAGAAATATTTAAAGTATTCATGCCGTCTCCACCTGTTCCTACTATGTCTATTGAGTCCTCACTCTTTAAAACTTTGATGGATTTTTTTCTCATAATAGATGCCGCAGCTGTAAGCTCATCAATACTTTCGCCGCGCACTTTTAAAGAAGTAAGGAATGATGATATTTCGACCTTTGACAGATTACCATCCATTATATTTTCAAAGACAAACTCGGCATCTTTAAATGAGATGGGTCCTTTCGTTGCGTTAGATAATAAGGCTTTCATATTTTCATGCATCAGTTCATTCCAAAACGTTCAAAAAATTATTTAGGATTTGCTTTCCACAACTTGTCTTAATGGACTCTGGGTGAAACTGAAGGCCAAATATTGGAAGCTCTTTATGCATGATAGCCATGATAGTCTTATCTATTGTCTTTGCAATAGCTACAAGTGAGTTTGGTAACGTTAAAGGGTCTATGCAAAGAGAGTGGTATCTTGTGGCTTCAAAAGGGTTTGATAAGTTTCTAAATATAGAATGTTCCTGAGAATAGTGTATCTTATCTACTTTTCCATGCATTATCTCTGGAGCGCTTATAATTTTTGCGCCAAAAGCTGCACCTATAGCTTGGTGACCTAGACAAACTCCTAGAAGTGGTATTTTCTGATGGAGTGCAACTGCTTTGACTAGTTCTATGGATATTCCAGCTTTGTCTGGACCACAAGGCCCTGGAGAAATCACAATTCCCTTTGGTTTCAGTTCAATGATACTATCCACTGTTATTTCGTCATTTCTATAAACGTTAGCTTCATAACCCAATTCACCAAAATAATGGTAGAGGTTGTAGGTAAAGCTATCATAGTTATCAATAATCAACAGCATTCTAATCTCCAAAAAAGTGTATTGAGTCTTGCGCAGCTTTTAGCAAGGCTTTAGATTTATTAACTGTTTCTTGAAACTCTGTTTCTGCGTCGCTATCAAACACTACGCCGCCTCCAGCCTGTAAATACAAATTCTGGTCTTTGAGTATAGCGGTTCTTATAGCTATACAAAAATCCATATGGCCTGACGTTCCAAAATAACCAACTCCTCCTCCAAATATACCTCTTTTTTCTCTTTCTAATTCATCAATTATTTCCATAGCTCTAATTTTTGGAGCTCCCGAAACCGTTCCGGCCGGCAAACCCGACAGTAGGGCAGTTACATTATTTATACCTTTAGAGAGTTTGCCTTTTACGTTCGAAACGATGTGCATGACGTGACTGTATCTTTCAATAACAAAACTTTCTGTAATTTTTACTGATCCTACTTCAGATACCCTACCTATATCATTTCGTCCTAGGTCTAGAAGCATCAGGTGTTCTGCAAGCTCTTTTTCGTCATTTAATAGCTCTTTTTCTAGTGCCTTATCTTGTCTTTCATTTAACCCCCTAGGCCTAGTCCCAGCAATTGGCCTAATTGTAACATCTTCATCATTTTCGACTTTTACAAGGATCTCTGGGCTAGACCCTATTATACTAAAATCGTTAAAATCAAAATAAAACATATAGGGAGAGGGATTAGTTCTTCTCAGTGATCTATATAATGAAAAACCTGGCAGCAAATATTTCATTTTCCATCTTTGACTTGGTACTACTTGAAAGATATCCCCACTTTTTATGTAGTTCTTCGCTTTATTAATTATATTTAAGTAGGCAGTTTTTGTGAAGTTAGATACTGGTCTCCCAAGATAAGGTTTAGGTATTTTCTTTGTCTTTGCTTTTTTTCTGGGTAAGGCAACTTGCATGACTGTCTGCTCAATCAGTTTTACAGAAATATCATAGGTTTCCCTTAAAGGTTGCTTTTCGTTTGCCCAGGCTGGAGACGCTACAATTAATTCATTTTTTATTGAATCCAATACAATTAGAACAGTCGGTCTAATTAGTCGTATGTCTGGAACACCTAGAGCATCATTGTTAGTATTGGGTAAATTTTCCATAAGCCTTATTACGTCATAGCTTACATAACCAAATAACCCGGCTACCATCGGAGGAAGTCCCGTGGGAATATCTATTTTGCATCTATCTATAGTTTTTTCTAGCTCTACCAAAGATTCAGCATTTAATTTGCGAAATTCCGGCTTTCTTCCTTCCCTTAAGTTCTCCGCAATTTTACAATTATTTCCTACGCTTTCCCAAATTAGGTCTGGCTTCATTCCTATAATTGAATAACGTGCTTTATTTTCTCCACCTGTTACTGACTCGAGTAAAAAGCAATTATTTTGGCCACTACAAACTTTTTCAAATATTGAAACAGGAGTTTCTTTATCGGCAATTATTTTTTTAAAAATTAGCTGATTGCATTGACCAATTTCTTTGAATTTCTTGAAGCTAGGAAATATCTCATTAATCATTTCAGCCAGTTCTTCTAAGATTTAATAATGTGCCTTCTATTAACCCTTCATTAACTTTTATATCAGTATCCTGCTTTATAAAATTTAAATAATTGTTGATGAAATTTTGCCTTAAGCTTTGTTTGAAAATTTGTTCACGTTGTTTCAACAATGTTCTTTTTAGTTTTTTGTCTATATCGTTAGGAGTTATGTTTTCAACGAACGCTAAAAAAAGCTTAGAGTTAATATTAAAAAGGATGAATTCTTTTTCCTTAATAGAAAATATTTTTTCCATATCCTCTTTTGTTACTTGACTGTCGGGATTAAATCTAAAAAGTTTTCTATTTTTAACCTCAACGAAGACCTCCTCACTACTATTCATTTCAAATAATTGGTTTAAAAAATTTTCGTTTCCTGGTTTTAATTTTTTATCAAAGTAGGCTTTTGCGCCAATAAGCAAGTTTTCTTTGAGCAAAAGCTCTTTAATATCTTTAGATGCTTCGGCTAATGTCAAAGCCCTTGATTTTAACTCATTATCTAATTTAACAGCAAGCAAAGAATTATCGCCTAATAATACAAATTCAGTGATTTGTTCACTCACGTCATCAAATAATTCTTTTGCATTAGGGTCTTTTTCAAACCTCTCTGGCAATGCATTGTTTTCGATTTCTAAAATCTCCAAAGAAAGCGAGAATTTTGGAGCTAAATCTTCTAAGGTCTGCCCCGCAGCAACTTCATTATTTAGATCTTCTAGGAGTTTAAAAATTTCATCTTTCGCAATTTCAGATGCGAGGAGAGTTCTAATTTCACTCTTAGCATCAGAAAAGGTTATCTGATTTTCTGCATTAATTTCTCTTATTCTGTAAATTGCTAAACCTAAATCTGTTTCAAATGGCCCGTAAACCCCAATAGTTTTTTTATCAAATAGTTTTTTGAGGTTAATGTTATTTTTAGACATTGATTTATTAATTGATCCCAGTGTAACGTCCTCTATTTTCAAACCTCTAGAAGCAATCTCTTCATCGAATAATTTTGAGTTTTCTTTGATTGCTTGGATACGTTTTTTGCTTTTATCTCCTTCATTAGAAAAAGATAAAATATCGATAAGGCGTTTTTCTTCATTTTTAAAGGAAGCTATATTCTCATCATAATATTCTTTGATTAATCTGTTTTCGATTGTCTGTTCATTAACAAGGTCTGAAAATTTAATGGAAGCAAGTTTCAATTTTTTTATATTAGGAGACTTAAATTGGTCTTTTCTTTTTTCAAAATATTTGGAAACATCTATATCACTAGGTTTCTTTGCGACATTCCTAAAAGTGTTCAAGTTGAGCTCTATAAACGAGACATTCCTGCTCTGGAAATAATGCTCTATTGATTTCTCAATCATTACAGTATCAATTTTAGAGGGTGCTTGAAAAACGTTGAGAACAAGCTCTCTAACAAGATCATCTTTTAAAGCGCTTTCGAACTCTTTTATATTCACTCCGGTTGCTGCTACATAGCGCTTATATTTTTCAACATCAAAATTTCCATTTAAATTTTTAAATGATTCAACTGTTTTTATATACTCCACAACACTATTATTCTCTCTAGAAATTTCTTCATTTTTAATGAGGTTATCAAAAATCTTTTTTGCAATTAAATCGTTTAATGCTTTGTTTACTAACCCATATTTTTTTGCATCTTCTACGGATAGTGTGACATTGTTTCTCTGAGAGAAATCAAGAATCTCATTTTCTACACTTTTCAAAAATTCATCGACAGTTATTTTTTCTTTTCCTATTGATGCAATGTTTTGGCCCATAGATCCCAAAATCACGTCTTGAATTCCAAATCCTGCCAGACTTACTATTACTATGGACACCATTATCCATGCAAAAAATTTGCTTATATTTCTTTTAAGGCTCGCCACGTTATCTCCAATCAAACATTACTTTTATAAACTAAAATTCTTTAGCCTCCTGAACAGTTCATATATTTCTTCATTTGTAGAATTTGCAAACGCAATTCTAATTGAGCGTCTCTCTTTTATAAAGAGCTTTTTTTTCTTGGGAAAGAACATATCTCCCGGGATCGTAAGTATGTTTTGATCAGCTAGAAGTTTTTTTGCTACTGATATGGAGTCCAAGTTTGAATTATAACCCAGATAAGCAAAATAACCGCCTATACCTAATAGTGTCCAATTTGGAAGTAGGCTTACCTCCTTTTCAAAAGTATCTTTAAGTTTTTTGATCTTTAACCTCTCTTTTACAACAAATTCTTGCAAGTTCAGGAGTCCGAAATATGCAGCTTTTTGTGCTAATCTATTTGGACAAATAGTAGTGGTATCAAGAAATTTTTCAGCTTGCTTTATAAATGACTTAGACGCAACCATTAGCCCTACGCGGTGTCCTGTTAACCTATAGACTTTTGAAAAAGAATAAAGTTGGATCAAATGATCATTCCACTTTCCTTTATACAGAATATTACTCTGTTTATCGCCAAAGTTCTTATAAGTTTCGTCAATTATTAATTTTATCTTAGTATCTCTTGCTAGATTGCTGAATTTTTGGACTAAATCTGAGGGGTATTCAATGCCAGTTGGATTATTTGGGGTCACCATAACAATTGCTTTTGTTTTTTTATCTATAAGTTTCTCAGCTGTTTCAATGTCAGGATGCATATTAATATCACATGGTATAGGAATAATTTTAATTCCTTGAAGTGTTAACCACATTTCATGATTAAAATACCAAGGAACAGGTACAAGGATTGAGTCACCTGCAGAAGCAATTGTTGAAAGTGCTGCACAAAAAGCCTGATTACAACCAGAAGTTATAGCAACGTTATTAATACAGAGTGTAGAGCTATACTCTTGATTCCATACACTTACTATTTTCTCTCTTAGGGGAACATCTCCAAGAACATCTCCGTACAAATGATTTTCTGTTAAAAGGGCTTGTTCGGATAAAAATTTAAGTAAGCTATCAGGAGGCGAAGACATTGGTGCGGCTTGGCTAAGATTTAAGAGAGGTGTATCAGACACACCGTGAAGCTTAACCCAATTTCTAACTTCCATAACTGGTGGTCTTTGGGTTGCTAAAACAAATTTATTAATTTGTTCATCCAAGGCACTAACTATAATATACTGGTGCTGTCTAATGACTTAGCATTTTTTGATATGAAGTTAAATCTATATTCAGGGTTTTTCCCCATTAGATTGTCAACAAGTTCATTTGTTTCCTTGAGAAGGCTCAAGTCTTGCTTTATTTGTATCAATCGTCGTGTTTTAACGTCCATAGTAGTCTCTTTGAGTTGAGAAGGGTTCATTTCTCCTAAACCTTTAAACCTGCTAATTTGTATTTTATTCATTGATGAATTAAGCTTGTGTAGAAGACTTTCTTTTTCTTCCTCGCTATTTGCATAGTATACTTCATCTTTGTATGAAATTTTATAGAGGGGTGGCACTGCGATAAAAAGATGACCCTCCTCGATTATTTTTGGAAATTTGGTATGGAAAAGAGCAATAAGAAGAGATGCAATATGGGCCCCGTCGACATCTGCATCGGTCATTATAATAACCTTTTCGTATCTAAGATCGCTGGTATCACTGGGGGAGCCTAGCTTCATTCCTAAAGCTTTGCAAAGATCATCAATCTCCTGATTTTCAGAAACTTTCTTGCTGCTGGAGCCTACAACGTTTAGAATTTTCCCTTTTAAAGGAAGGATAGCTTGTGTATTTCTGTTTCGTGCCTGCTTTGCGCTTCCCCCAGCGCTATCACCCTCTACCAAAAACAGTTCAGTGCCTTCCTTATCTGCAATGGAGCAATCTGCTAGTTTGCCTGGAAGCATAAGTCTCTTTAATGGAGTTTTCCTGAGTGTTTCTTTTTTTTGTTTACTCTTAATTCTTTCTTCAGCCCTTATTCGAAGGTTTTCAATTAGCAATAGTGTTCTCACCTTATCATTCGCTAACCAATTTTCGAATCTGTCTTTTATTGTGCCTTCTACCTTCTTTTGCACCTCAACATTTGATAGTTTGTCTTTTGTTTGCCCAACAAATTGAGGGTGCTCAACAAAAACAGATATAGAACTAGACAAAATTTCCTGCACATCGTCTTTATTAATAGCGGAGAACTTTTTGTCCCCAATTAATTCAATATATGACTTGAAGCCCCTAACAATTGCGTTCAGAAAACCACTCTCGTGCGTTCCTCCATCGCTTGTAGGAATTGTATTGCAAAATGATTTGCTTGTAGGGTTATAAGTATTAAAACAAGCACACCACTGTATAGATCCTTTTTCCCTTGGATCAAATTTTTCTTTAAAATCTGCGCTTCCTGTAAAATAATCATTCGTAATGTTATATTCTAACGCAGTATTAGCTTTAACGAGATCCATTAGGCCGTTTTCAAAGTGAAACCTTTCGGCTGTCGGTATTTTTGTTAATTGATTTTCATTGATATTTGGTGCCTTCCAGTCAATCGTCACGCCTGAAAATAGATACGCCTTAGACTTAGCTAGCTCATATATTTTTTCAGGATTAAAAAATTTGTTACTGCTAAATATTGTTCTATCAGGGGAAAATGTGATCTTAGTACCAGATTTAGTAGCTTTTTCCCCAATTTTTTTAAGCTTATCCAATGGTACGCCCTTAGAAAAACTTTGAGAATAACAAACTCTATTTTTTACCACCTCTACAGTTAACTTTTCTGATAGCGCGTTAACAACTGAAATGCCTACACCGTGTAAGCCACCTGATGTTGCGTAGTTTTTGTCAGAAAATTTTCCACCCGCATGCAAAGTGCACAAAATAACTTCTAAAGCTGTTTTGTTCGGAAATTTGGGATGAAAATCTATAGGTATCCCTCTTCCATTATCAGCTATAGCTATTTCCTCCTCAGAGATAAACTCAATATCAATTTTTGTTGCAAAGCCAGCAACTGCTTCATCCATGGAATTGTCTAAAACTTCAGATACAAGGTGGTGAAGGCCTTTGCTATCGGTTCCGCCAATATACATACCAGGACGCTTCCTTACTGGTTCCAAACCCTCAAGAACTTCTATTGAAGATGCGTCATATTTGTGCTTAAAATTTTTAATGATACAAGTCCCTCAAGCTAGTGAGCCATAACGTTACAACATCAATCTAAAAATTGACAGTAAAACGTTAGCATAACCATCAGGCGTAAGACTCTATCCTACGCCCCATCAAGTTACTTAAAGCATTTATAGCGAGTAATATAAACCATACTCTACTGGGTGAGGGGTATGCTCGACTGCATACACTTCTTCCCATTTAAGGTCCATGTATCCTTCTAACTGATCAACGCTGAATACATCTCCCTGAAGTAAGAATTCATTATCATTTTCAAGGCTATGTAAAGCTTCTCTTAGACTCCCGCATACAGTTGGGATAGCAGCTAACTCATCGGGTGGCAGATCATATAAATCTTTGGTTGCCGCTTCTCCTGGATCTATCTTATTCTTTATTCCGTCCAGACCTGCCATGAGCAGGGCAGAGAACGCTAAATATGGGTTAGAGGTTGGATCTGGAAACCTAGCCTCGACCCTTGTTGCCTTTGCAGATTCTACAAAAGGTATTCTTATACTAGCGGATCTATTTTTAGCAGAGTAGGCAAGCAAAACCGGGGCTTCAAACCCTGGAATTAGTCTTTTGTATGAATTCGTAGAAGGATTTGTAAAGGCGTTCAAAGCTTTTGCGTGCTTTAAGATGCCCCCAATATAATAGAGAGCATTTTTCGACAATCCTGAATATTCTTTTCCAGAAAAAACAGGAGTATTGTTATTCCAAATTGACATATTAATATGCATTCCTGTTCCATTATCGTTTGCAACCGGTTTAGGC
The DNA here is from genome assembly GCA_003331935.1 of Alphaproteobacteria bacterium. GTDB lineage: Bacteria > Pseudomonadota > Alphaproteobacteria > Rhodobacterales > Rhodobacteraceae > CACIJG01. The sequence continues at coordinate 67,375 of QOQE01000008.1, forward strand.
ATGAAAGTGGCAGATTTCCCATAAGAGTGCGCTACGTTTTGAATAACGTACTTATATTTCTGAAGATTATCTGCTTGAACTTTCAGCGAGTCGAAAATAAGACCAAGTTCATGCTGACAAGAAGCGACTTCGTGGTGATGTTTATCAACTTTCATTCCCATACGCTTCATTGTAGACAACATTTCGGATCGAATATCCTGGCCCGCATCGGTTGGATTAACAGGAAAGTATCCTCCCTTTACGCCAGGCCTATGGCCCATATTGCCCATTTCGTAGCTTGTATCAGTGTTCCAAGCCGCATCTATTGCGTCCACTTCAAAACTCACTTTATTCATAGCGTTTGAAAATTTAACATCATCGAACAAAAAAAACTCAGCCTCTGGTCCAAAAAAAGCCTTTGTTCCTATTTTTGTTTTTTTAAGGTGCTCTTCCGCTTTTATTGCAGTACTCCTTGGATCTCTGCCATAAAGTTTTCCTGACTCAGGCTCCACCACATTGCAATGAAGACAGTAGGTTTTCTCTGAGTAGAAGGGATCAAGGTATCCAGATTCAAGATCCGGCATAAGTTTCATGTCAGACTCGTTGATAGATTTCCAGCCAGCAATTGAGGAGCCGTCAAACATCCAACCACTTTTAAGAAATCCTTCATCCACTTCAGATGCCATTACTGATACGTGTTGCAGTTTTCCTCTTGGATCGGTGAACCTCATGTCAACGTATTCGTAATCGCCTTTTTTAATTTCACTTAGTACTTTTTTGATTGTCATAAAATAACCCCTTCTTAAGTTTCGAATTAAATTTTAATTTAAAGTGCATCCTCACCATTTTCTCCGGTCCGGATCCTAACTGCATTTAAGACATCCGTAACAAACACTTTCCCGTCACCAATTTTTCCAGTTTTTGCCTTTTCTGTTATCGTCGTTACGACGTCCTCATAAATTTCGTCGGGCACAACTATTTCTATCTTTATTTTTGGAAGAAAATCGACAACATACTCTGCACCCCTATATAATTCGGTATGCCCTTTTTGTCTGCCAAACCCCTTTGCTTCCGTAACTGTTAAACCCTGTACACCAATTTCTTGAAGAGCCTCTTTCACTTCATCTAACTTGAACGGCTTTATTATTGCTTCGATTTTTTTCATTTCTAACACTCCTCCTGCTTTATTTTGTGTTATGAGAAAGATTTCAATCTAACAGCAATTAAAGAATTTCAAAAATCTCGTTTTTTACAGAAAAATGATTAAATTTTTTACATTTGCATAAAAAATGAGCAAAATGAAATATTACTTTTGTTTTTGTTGGTTAATCGAATTAAACGTCTAAGTATTTTTTTTATTTTAATTTTAATATTTGTTGCTATTACTTATTTTGATGCGGGTGTGGCGAAATTGGTAGACGCACCAGATTTAGGTTCTGGCGCCTTCGGGCGTGTAGGTTCAAGTCCTATCACCCGCACCAATGACTACATCAAAGTAAGCAATATCAATATGTTAGGTAAAGTGTAGTTCATGTCAAGACGCACATATTTGTCTACCGTTTTGTCTACCCCTATGCAGGACCACAGTGGGTGTACAGGTAG
>QOQE01000009.1 GCA_003331935.1 Alphaproteobacteria bacterium
CCAGATTTTTTTTTGCTAATATTATAAATATCACCGTGTTTATAGGACTTGGAGTATTCCGGCGATGAAATTTTAAGCTCTATAGTGCCATCTTTAACTGGAAAAAATTTTATAAGCTTCTCTATTTCATCGAAGTCATTTCTCTTTTCTACTAGGTATTCGGTTTCTTCCTTAGGAAGATTAAATGAGTTTTGTTGCTTGACAAAAATCACTTCATTTGGGTATGTCGAATTAGTATTTAGCATAGTGCTGATAATAATCGACAATTCCTCTCAAAGTATCAATCTTTTTTGTTAAAAAGCTAAATAATAGAAGAATGTCATTTGTTTCGTGCACATTTATACTCTCGTGGGCAGGCTCCTTTATTTTCGATAACAATGGTTACGGTTGGGGGATCCATTCGTGAACCAGCCTTGACATAAGTACACATTCTCTGTGTAGGATCATCATCATTCCACTTCCAACTTTTATAACGGCATGTTACTGGTCCAGTATTTGATAATACTGCACGTCTTCGACACTTTATTTTCTCACGCCCCATAATAGTTTGAGGCCACTTAAGCCTCATCGTATCCCAGAGAGTGCAATGTGGTTGTTTTTTATTTTCATAAACTCGGCCTTCAGCTAACCCAATACTTGGAAACAATAATATTATGCTAATCACTAAAAACTTTTTCATTCTCTACGCTTTTCTAACATCTTAATATATATCGACTTCTATCTCTATTAATTTAGAAATTTTGATATTTTAAACTATTTGATGTATCATTAACCAAAACTTTTGAATTTTCAAATGAAGAAATCATTAAATTCAGAAAGAGGAGGGGAAAAAATGGCAGAAGAATTTGAAGACTCGTATTCATCTGAGGCATTACAAAATATGCAGGAATATATGTTTTCCTTTGGGGATACCATAAAAGATATTGGGTCAGAAGATGCCTTCAAAAATGCATTATTTGGAATGAAGGTCATGGTTGAGAAAAAGCCACGAAGGATAGCTGACTTGGGCAAAGTTATGATCGGTACAAAACCAAGAACGTTGGACGTAATGCCATTTGCTAGAGAACATGTTGAACTTATAGCTAAAGAGATAAAGGCTAATAATCTCAAAAATGTTAAGTTTGATGTTCAACAACAATTAATAACTGTAACGGTACCGAAGCCAACACTTGATGACTTGCAAGCAATGGAGGATCAAGTTGCATCTATGTCTAGAAGCGCAATTAATAGTTTGGTAAAAATTAAAGGAATGACTACAGCCAGAGTAAAAAAAGCAGTAGAGAATGAATTTATAGATGGTGTGACCGCTTCCAAATCCACAAAGAAAGTTGATGATGTGTTTGATAAGTATGTGAGATTGGTTAAATTACACTCGATAAAAAAGCGGCAAAATATTTTGGGATCATATTATGAACCTAAAGATGGTGAAGAAAACAGTCTTTTACCTGAAGTAAAAAAGCTTAAACCATTACCCAAAAGGCCAGATAAATAACTTTGTTTTTAGAGAGTTAGTTGACAAAAAATAAGTCAGTTATCAAGAGCGGCGGTTCTCTTCTTGTAGATTGTTTGTCTGCTAATCAGGCTAAACATATATTTATAGTTCCTGGGGAAAGCTTTCTTGGCGCACTGGATGCTTTTTTAGACAGAAAAGACGAGATTAAAATAGTAAACGCACGACACGAGGCCGGTGCTAGTAATATGGCGGAGGCATACGGGAAACTTACTGGGGAGCCCGGATTAGCTTACGTAACCAGAGGACCTGGAGCGTGTCACGCATCGGTTGGTGTTCATATTGCATTTCAAGATAGCACACCAATGATACTCATGGTCGGGGATGTTTCCAGAAATGTTAGAGATAGAGAGGCGTTTCAAGAAGTAGATTTCAAGAGCTTCTTCGGACCAATATCAAAGTGGGTAGCCAAAATCAACGATCCAGATAGAGTACCAGAATATATGAATAGAGCTTTCAGTTTGGCCACTTCTGGAAGACCTGGACCAGTAGTTTTAGTAACCCCAGAAGATATGCTTACTCAGATAACAAAAGCAAAAGCCCCGTCTTTTAGCCCAATTATTAAAAGTGAGATGTCCTCTATCGGGTTCAATGCCGTTACGGAAAAGTTAGAAAAATCAAAAAAGCCACTTTTTATAATTGGTGGTTCGGGTTGGACTAACGAGTCTATTTCTAGCTTTCATAAGTTTATAAATGAAAATAATATTCCTGTAACCACATCATTCCGCAGACAAGACTTATTTGACCATAAAGATGAGAACTTTGTAGGGAGTTTTGGTACATCTGTATCCCCAAAATTGATAAGCAGTGTGGCAAGCAGTGATCTTATCATTGTCTTAGGGGCTAGATTGGGTGAAATGACAACCCAAGGATACAGTATTATAAGCCCTCTGGATAAATCTAAGAATATGATCCACATTCATGTAGATCCAAATGAATTGAATAAAGTTTATAACGCTGAGGTATGCATAAACGTCGGCATGGAAGAGTGTTGCAAGAGACTAAAAGATTTGAGAATAGAAAACTCAAGATCATGGCAAGAGTGGAGGAGTCAACTACGTAGAAATTACTTAGAGGATATTAAATCGCTGAAAAGTAGAAATTTTAATAATCTAAGTAGAATTTTTGAAATAGTGGAAAAAAAACTCCCTGACAACTCTATCGTAACTCTGGATGCCGGAAATAATGCCGCTTGGCCTCAACGGTTTTTAAGTTATGGAAGATACCGTAGACAAATTGCGACTACCTGTGGATCCATGGGGTATGCAATTCCTGCAGCAGTTTCGTCGTCACTATTGAGTCCCGAAAAAACAGTACTTTGTTGTGTAGGCGATGGAGGTTTTATGATGTCTAGTCAGGAAATCTCTACAGCAGTCCATTATGGAACAAAGATAATTATCTTACTTATTAATAATAGTAGTTATGGGACAATTAGAATGCATCAGGAGAGAGATTATCCAGGACGCAAAATAGCCACAGATTTGAAAAACCCTGACTTTGTAAAGTTATGTAAAGCTATGGGGGCCATTGCTTACAGAGTAAATGGACTAGCGGAGTTCTCTTCAATTTTTTCAAGGGCTCTTAAGTCAAAAAAAGTAAATGTTATTGAAATACCAATCTCTATTAACCAATTATCTCATAGACATAATCTCAAATAGTTTTCAGAGCTTTATTGAGTTCAATTTTAGTCGGACTTGACTGAGCTGTTCCTCTTTTTAAAACACTTAGACCTGCCGCAGCACACGAAAATTCTACTGATTGTTTTAAATCTTTTCCAAAAGACAATGCGCTTGCTAAAGCGCCGTTGAAACAATCTCCAGCTCCTGTGGTATCAATTACTTTTCCAAAATTTTTGCCGGGACAGAACGTTATTTCGTCTCCATCAAAAACAGCTGCACCTTTTTTCCCCAGTGTAATAATCACTTTTTCAACTCCTAGGTCACGAATTTTATTTATAGCCTTCTGTACGTCTCTTTTTCCTTTCAAAGGAATATCTGTTATTTGTTCAGCCTCTGTTTCATTAGGCGTAATTATTTCACAAGATTGATAAACTTTTTTATTAATCTTTCCAAAAGGTGCGGGATTGAAAATAGTAATCATACCTAATTTTCTAGCTTCCTTTAAAACTGAAAATGTAGTGTCAGAGGACTGCTCAAATTGGGTTAAAAAGATATCTCCCCTTTGCATTTTAGATTTTTGTGAGTTGAAGTCATTTATGCTGAGTTGAGCTGAAGCCCCTGGATGAACAATGACACTATTTTCTCCAGTTTTATCATCGATAAATATGCCAGCCATCCCAGTAGGCAAAGTTCTGTCTATTTTTACGCTAGTAGATAATTTTTCTTTTCCCCAAATAGTATTTGCATAGCTATAAAAATTATCATTTCCTAATCGAGTAATTAAAGTTGTATTTCCTCCAAGTTTTTTCGCTGATATAGCTTGATTTGACGCCTTCCCTCCAGGGCCTACATTTGAACCTTTTGCGATAATGGTCTCTCCGGGTTTTACTTTCTTGTCGACATAGAAAGATATATCGACTGCGAATATCCCAAAAACAAAAATGTGTTTATTTTTTGTTTGTAGTGTCATGAAACTCTTTTCTTAATATCTCATTGTGTTGATTAAATTTAGGAGCTTTTTTCTGCGAATCTTCCCAAACCAAAGGTGGCGAGGGAATAGATAAATTATCATCCAGAGTATTTCTTACATTTATTTTTTTTAATGCCAAATGTCTTTCTAAATCCTTAACTGTGTTTAATCTTCCGTATGCAATTGAGGCTTTTTCAAGCCTTTTTTTGAGGGTTTTATCCGTAAGTGACAATAATATTGACTGAATTGTCTCATCTAATAATTCCCTGTTCTTTACTCTTAATGTATTACTAGAAAACTTATTATTTTTTGAAACGGCAGAGCTTTTGAGAACCTCTGCACAAAATCTTTTCCACTCAAATTCGTTTTGAATTGAAATTATGAAGCTAGTATTTTCGGAGCACAGAAAAGCACCATAGGGAGCAATAGAGGGATGTTTAAGGCCAACTCTTTTAGGAGCTGCTCCCCCGTATTTGCTATGAATATATGGAACAGTCATCCAGTCTGCAGCAACATCAAAAAGTGAAATTTTAACATCTTTTGTTTTATCAAAACGTTCCCTTAATAATAAAGATTCTATTATGCCGGCATGTGCTGCCATCCCAGCGCCAATATCACAAATTGAGACACCTATCCTGCCCAGTCCTTCCTGAGATCCAGAAACATCTATCAGCCCACTTTCCGCTTGAATTAATAAATCATATGACTTCTTTTTCATCATTTCAGGAGTGTCCCCATAGCCAGAGATATCGCAACAAATAAGTCTTGGGTTAATTGACTTTAAAGTGGCACTATCTATTCTCAATTTTCTCACAGTAGTTGGAGAGAAATTCTGTATAAAAATGTCGGCGTCAGCGATCATATTTAGGAATATTTTTCGATCATCATTTGTCTTCAGATCCAGTGCAATACTTTCTTTACCTTGATTAAGCCATATGAAATATGAGCTTTCACCTGCAGCTGCGGTGTCGTAGCCTCTAGCGAAATCTCCACCATCTTTTCTTTCTATCTTAATTACCCGGGCTCCAGCTAATCTGAGTCTATTGGAACAAAAAGGTCCTGCCACAGCTTGTTCGATTGAAACCACCAATATTCCATCAAGTGGCAAATTCATTTTAAAAGCTTCTTGGGAGATTCAAAACGTGCTCAGCGAGATAGCTTAGTATCAGATTCCGAGAAACGGGAGCTGTTTGATAAAGACGTGTTTCTCTGAACTTTCTTTCAATATCATACTCTTTACTAAAGCCAAAGCCCCCAAACGTTTCCATAGCCGTCGTACCAGCTTTCCAACTCGCATCTGCCGCTAACATTTTCGCCATATTAGCTTCCGCACCACATTTTTTACCTTGGTCAAAAAGCGATGCTGCCTTATCTACCATAAGTGATGCTGCTTCGATTTGCGCATAGCATTCGGCAATTGGAAATTGAATTCCTTGGTTAATACCAATTTCTCTGTTAAACACTTTTCTGGTTTTCGCATAGTTAACAGATTTCTCAATAAAATATTTTCCATCTCCTATGCACTCTGAAGCTATAAGGACTCTTTCAGCATTCATTCCATCCATAATCACTCGGAATCCTTTATCTTCCTCACCTATTATGCTTTCATCAGGAATGAAAACGTCATCAAAGAACAATTCGCAGGAATGATGGTTAATCATAGAGTCAATTTTTACGATTTTAAGACCACTTTTTTTAGCTTGTTCAATGTTAATTAGGAAAACAGAAAACCCATCAGTTTTTTTGGTAAGGGTTCCCTGAGGTTTGGTTCTTGCGAGAAGGATCATTAAGTCAGAGTGTTCGACACGACTAATCCATACTTTTTGCCCACTTACGGTCCAACCACCATGTATTTTTTTTGCCATTGTTTTGATACTGGTAGTGTCAGTTCCTGAGTTAGGCTCAGTAACAGCAAAACTCTGAAGTCTTAGCTCTCCAGAAGATATTTTTGGAAGAAATTCTTTTTTTTGCCTGTCCGATCCGTGCCTTAAAAGGGTACCCATGACGTACATTTGAGCATGACATGCACCAGCGTGCGCACCTTGAAGACTTATTTCCTCTAAAACAACACAAGCTTCTTTTAACCCCAGTCCAGCGCCGCCATACTCTAGGGGAATAAGTATATTTAAGAAACCACTCGTCGTCATTTCTTTAACAAAATCTGTTGGATATTCTTTGTTTTTATCGAGATTGCGCCAATATTTTTCTCCAAATTTCTGGCAAATTGCTGCTACAGACTCCCGGATTTGTGTTGTGTCAATCAAATGGTGCTCCTTACTAAAACCTTATATTTTATTAATAACAGTTTCTTTTAAGTTCAGCTATAAGACTCTTCTTATACTCCGCAGAGTTTATTTCTAAAAAACCTAAAGCGGGTAGGCTGATCGCTCCTAAAAAGTATGTCGACAATGCGCCTCGTGCTACGCTCTCGCTGGGGTCACTTTTTTGATCAAGTATTTTTTTTCTTATTTCTCTGCACCCCTGCGTATGATATTTCTCATTGGTTGGGTCAAGTCTTATAATTTCACGGTTTAGATTTGAGGAGCAACAACATAGAAAAGCAAAAACAACAGTTATGAAAATTTTTCTATACATAAATTTTTAACTTTTCCTTTGTTTTATAATAAATTTATTTTTTTTGCAGGCTTGGATCATTAAGATAAGGGAGCTCCATTTAAAGCAATTTTTGCAATTATGCCTCAGCGTTCGAGTATTATCATTTCGTTCTCCAAGGAAAAATCCACTAAAAATGCTAAACCCTAACTTTTTCAGATCTAGGGTCATACAATGGTTTTGATGATATCTTTGCCTTTGCCATTGTACCTGATATCTCAATATGAAAATCAGAGGCCTCAACTGATTTTATGGCTTCTTCTTTTAATGGAATATAACCCATGCCGATAGCTGATCCTAAAAAGTGACCATAGTTACCAGAAGTCAAATAGGAAATAAGTTTGCCATCTCGATATATCGGCTCGTTATGAAAGAGGAATAATTCTGGATCTTCTAGTTGGAATTGGTAGAGATATTTTTCTAGCCCCTGGTTGTTTTTCCTTATAACAGATTCTTTACCTATAAAATCATCTTTGTCTGTTTGTACCGCAAAACCAAGCCCAGCCTCTAAGACATGATCTTCTCCAGTAATATCATAGCCGAAATGACGATAGGCTTTTTCAATCCTACAGCTATCTAAGCTATGGAGACCACAGAGCTTAAGCTTATATTTTTTTCCAGCCTCTTGTATTGTTTCAAAAACATGACAAGCCTGATCGGAGCTGACAAAAAGTTCCCAACCCAATTCGCCAACATAGCTAATTCGATGTGCTCTAGCTAGTCCATACCCTATTTCTATTTCCTTAGCTAGTCCAAATGAATGGCTATTGTTATCAAATTTGTTTGGTGATATTTCTGATAATAGTTTTCTTGAATTAGGTCCCATTAATACTAAAACAGCTTCAGATGAAGTAACGTCAGTTACCACTACATTAAAGCTTTCTTTGTGGCGGTTAAGCCAATTTAAGTCTCGCACGAGAGTGGTAGCGGGCACTACTAATAAAAAGCAATCCCGCTCTAAACGAGTGACTGTGAGGTCACTTTCGATACCACCATTTGAGTTTAGCATCTGGGTATAAACTATTTTTCCAATATCTACATCGACGTTATTTCCAAACATCCTTTGGCAGAATGAAAGAGCATCTATCCCTTCAACCCTTATTTTTCCAAAACTACTCATATCTATCAGACCAACATTATTTCGGATCGCTAAATGTTCTAGTTTATGATTTTCAAACCAGTTTTGTTTTTTCCAATCATAGATGTACTTTTTTTCCTGATTCCCAATTGCAAACCAGTTGGCTCTTTCCCAACCTGCTAACTCACCAAAAACTGCATTTTCCTTTTTTAGATGTTCATGAAGCGTTGATCTCCGGATTCCCCGTGATGTTTCAACCTGTCGATAGGGGAAATGATCTGCAAACAATAATCCTAATGACTCTTTTACTCGATCTTTCAAATAAAGACGGTTTCTTTGGAAGGGTTGAGCTCTTCTTATATCAACGTCCCATAAGTCGAAGGGAGGTGAACCTTGGTCGATCCACTGTGCTAAGGCCATCCCAGCACCACCTGAAGAGACGATTCCAATTGAATTATAGCCAGCTGCCACCCAAAATCCTTTAAGTTCGGGAGCTTCTCCCAAATAGTATTTATCGTCCGGTGTAAAACTCTCCGGGCCATTGAAAAATGTTTGAATACCATATTTTTCTAATATTGGTATTCGATTAATTGCTTTCTCCAATATTGGTTCAAAGTGGTCTAGATCCTCTGGCAACTGGTCGAAGCAGAAATTCTCATCAATTCCATCCATTCCCCATGGTTTTGCTTCCAATTCAAAGGCCCCAACTAAAAACTTTCCTGCATCCTCTTTGTAATAAGTTTGTTCATCGGGCATTCTCAAAACTGGCAATGTACTCAGGTTCTTTACTGGTTCTGTCACAATGTAGAAATGCTCACAGGCATGAAGTGGAACATTAACACCATGGCTTTCGGCAAAATCCCTTGCCCACATGCCTGCACAATTTGCAGCATTTTCAGTCTTTATGAGGCCTTTTCCAAATTCATTTTTCCAGTGAACTCCACTAACTGAATTATTATGAGTATTCAATCCAGTTACCTTTGTATCCTCAAAAATTTTGACACCTAAATCTCGTGCTCCTTTTGCTAATGCCATTGTGATATTCGCAGGATCACCTTGACCATCTAGTGGCAGATGTACGGCACCTCTTACGCCATTGACATTTAAAAATGGATGCAAAGATTTCAACTCGGAAACGGAAATCTCATTAGCTTCTACATCAAATGCCTTAGCCATCGATGCCTGCCTAAGTATCTCCTCATGACGGTGCTCAGTTAGCGCTACTGTTAATGAGCCATTTTGTTTTACACCCGTGGAAATTCCTGTTTCCTTCTCAAGGTTCATGTAGAGGTCTGCAGAATACTTAGCTAATCTCGTAATATTTAAGGTTGGTCTTAATTGCCCAATAAGCCCCGCTGCATGCCAAGTGGTCCCTGAAGTCAATTTTTTTCTTTCCAAAAGAACAATGTCTTTCCAACCTATTTTTGCAAGATGATAGGCAAGCGAGCATCCTGATATACCACCTCCGATAATTACAATTCGTGCCTCTGACGGTATGCTCATTAAATCCCCCATTGTTCCGAAATACTAACAAACATACGCAATAAAAGGCAAGAGATTGAATAACTAAATCGTAGTATATTTATCGGTTATAATATTCTAAGTTTTTGGCCTATATGATGTCAAAATCGAGACATATTTCTTTGTCAAACGGTTCTAATTGACAGGATAATAGAAACCCTTTTTTAATTTCCCAATCTTCCAATGAGAAGTTTTTTCTCATCAGCGCTTTCCCTGAACTAACCTTACAACGGCAGGTAGCACACATGCCATTCTTGCAAGAATAGGGAACACTTATTCCGTATTTTTTAGCCTTTTCTATAAAATCATCATTTTTATTCATATAAAAAATTTTCTTACTACCATCAATTAAGACCTCTATTTTACTTTGACTGGCATCAAAATTTTTAGCTATGCTTTTTGTTGTCTTATTCTCAGCAACATAGAAAAGCTCAGTCTTTATTTTTCGTTCTGATAAACCTCTGTCTTTTAAGAAGGATCTCAGTGCCTTTGTCATCTCCATCGGTCCGCAAATGAAACATTGGTCTATAGTTTGAATATCAATAAGATTTCTTTCACTAAGAAAAGTGATTTTATCTTTAGTTATTCTGCCATTTAAAAAATCGGTGTCCTGGATTTCTCGAGAGAAAAAATTAAAAACTACTAACCTATCGAGATATTTATCCTTTAAATTTTGAATATCGTCCCTATACATCATATCAGCATAGGTTTTATTTGAATAAAGAAGTGTTACCTTTGTTCGAGTATTTTTTTTTAATTGCGACTTCAAAATTGATACCATAGGAGTAATTCCAGACCCGGCAGCGATCAGTAGCACCCGACTAGGTTCCTTACTATCAAGAACGAAGTTACCCTCTGGGTTAGATATTTGTATTTTATCTTCTAAGTTTTTTGTTTTTAGAAACTTAGAAAACATGCCATTTTTTATATGCTTGACACCGATCTCAATAAAGTTTCTATCTGGTTCTGAGCTAATTGAATAGGTTCGCACATGGGCTTTCTTTTTTATTTCAAACTTTATGGAGATGTATTGACCAGGCTTGAAATGAAACTCATCAAGAAGTGTTTCAGGCAGAGCAAACCTTATTCTGCTGCTACCTTCAGTCTCTTTTTCAATAGATTGAATCCTTAGATTGTGAAAAGCCTGTTTATTCATTTAAACACACTTGAAATGATCAAACGGCTCTTTGCAGGCTAAACATCTATACAACGATTTGCACGCAGTTGAACCAAACTCTGAAACCTTCTCAGTTTCAAAAGATGTACACTGAGGGCACCTAACTTTTTTCGAAGTGGCATCTCCGAGATTTCTTCGGTCTTTAAGAAGAGGAGGTGAAATTCCAAACTCCTCCATTTTTTTTCTTCCATTTTCTGATATCCAATCTGAGCTCCATGGTGGAGAGAATGACTTTTCAATTAATGCATTTATACCAACTTTTTTCAGCTCGCCTGTAATGTTGTCTTCAATTACTGAAAGAGCAGGGCAACCAATATATGTAGGTGCGATGGTTACTATAAAATTGTCTTTTTTTATTTTTATATCTCTTATCACTCCTAAGTCATTCAAGGTTAGGAAGGGTAATTCAGGGTCCGTCAATTCTCTAAGCACATCCCATGCTTTTTCAGTGTTCTTTCTCATGATTACCAACTTGAGTTAGGGAATGTTCTTTGCATGTACTGTAAGTCCGAAAGAAGATACCCAAATACCTCAGTATGTTCCCCGTTACGGCCCCCTCTTTTTTTCAGAGTTATATTCGGCAAATCTAAATTTGCTTTCGTGAAAACACTTTGAACCTCAGCTTTCCATTTCTCACATATTAGCCCCAGTTCTGGGAAAAAATCCTTTTGAAAACTCTCTCTTGTGAAATTGTCTTCACTGAAAAGCTCACCAACAAACGGCTCTAAATTTATTATTGCATCAGACATCTTTCTATTGCTTTCCTCGGTCCCGTCTCCCAGAGTGATTACCCACTGAGAAGAGTATTGTGAATGATATGAGGTTTCCAAAACTGCTTTTTCAGAAAATTTCTTTAATTTTTCAAAACAGCATTGTTCCTTTAAAGCTTCCCAGAAATATTTCATGAATGTCGAAAAATAGAAGAGGCGTAAGACAGTATTGCCAAAATGTCCGTTTTCTTGCTCCACCAGCAGTACATTTTTGTATTCATGTTCCAGTCGCAGAAAAGCTAGTGCATCTTCATTCGCATATTTGGGGTTCAGTTCACAAGCTAGTATGTATAATGCCTGGGCATGCCCTATTAAGTCGAGAGCTATATTGGGTAATGCAAGATCCTCCTCTAATGTAGGCGCATGTCCACACCACTCCGAGGTTCTGTGACCTAAGATTAAATTATCATCAGCCAATCTTAAAAGACCCTCGAAAACCATATCGGTCATTTTCTTTCGCATTACATATGGCCTACATCATCTGGGACATCATAAAAGGTAGGGTGGCGATATATCTTGTCATCGGAGCTAAAAACTTCATCTTTCTTATCAGGGTCAGACGATACTATATCAGTTGACTTTACAACCCAAATTGATTGACCCTCTCCTCTGCGTGCGTAAACGTTTCTTGCGGATAGTATTGCCAATTCGCGATCTGAAGCGTGAACTGACCCGCAATGACGATGGGACAGACCATTTTTTGGTTGAATAAAAACCTCCCAAAGGCACGTTTCTTTTTCTTCTTTGGTCAATCTACTCTGCAGCCTGTAAAGCCGCTTGTTTCTTTAAGGCATGTTCGCGTGCAGCATCTCTAACCCAAGTACCTTCATTCCACGCTCTTTGTTTAGCTGCTAATCTTTCGTTATTCATAGGGCCATCGCCTTTAATAACTCTCCAGAACTCATCCCAGTCGATTTTTCCATAAGCATAACCACCTGTACCTTTATTTCTTTTCTTATCCCATTTTAAATCCCTATCAGGAATGGTAAGGCCAATCTTTTTAGCCTGGGGCACTATGGCATCTACAAATTTTTGCCTCAGTTCGTCATTTGTATATCTTTTTATTTTCCATCTAACAGAGTCTTCCGTATTAGTGCTATCTGCGTCGCTTGGCCCAAACATCATAACACTAGGCCACCACCATCTGTTAAGTGCTCTTTGGGCCATGTCTTTTTGTGCTTCTGTACCTTTTGCTAGAGTAAGCATGATCTCATAACCTTGGCGCTGATGAAAGCTTTCCTCTTTACAAATTCTGATCATAGCTCGCGCGTAAGGTCCATATGAACAGCGGCAAAGTGGAATTTGATTCATTATTGCTGCACCATCTACGAGCCATCCAATAGCTCCAATATCTGCCCATGTAGGTGTAGGATAATTGAAAATAGACGAATATTTCGCCTTACCAGATAGTAATTCTTGGGTCATGTCCATTCTAGACTTTCCAAGTGTCTCGGCAGCGCAGTAAAGATACAAACCATGGCCTGCTTCGTCCTGTACCTTTGCTAAAAGAGATAACTTTCTTTTAAGTGTAGGTGCCCTCGTAATCCAATTGCCCTCAGGAAGCATTCCCACAACTTCCGAGTGCGCGTGTTGTCCTATTTGCCTAATGAGCGTTTTCCTGTAGGCCTCTGGCATAAAATCCTTGGGCTCTATCTTTTCATCCTGGTCAATTTTTGCCTCAAATTCTTTTATTAAAGAGCCCGTTTTTTGTAATTCTGTAGTCATTGCTCCAATTACCGTCTTCCTTAAAAATATCAGTATACTTTATATGATAAAAAAAATTAATCTTCAATATCAACCGCTATTATATCAAAAAAAATTGCTTTGAAAATTTATCTAATGTTAATCTAACCCAAGTCCAATTTTATATACTAGCAAGAGAGAGCATGACGCCTTTAGAACGCGCAAAAAAATCCGCAGAAATAATGTGGAAAAAAGACAGAGCCTCTCAGGGGATTGGTATAAAAATTGAGAGTGTAGCCCCTGGAAAGGCTGATTTAAGTTTAACAGTTCAGAGCAAACACTTAAATGGCCACGATATTTGCCATGGAGGTTTTATTTTTACTCTCGCAGATAGTGCGTTTGCATTTGCTTGCAATAGCTATAACCAAGCGGCAGTTGCTCAAAATAACATGATTACTTTTATAGCGCCCGCGCAGAGAGGTGAGAAGCTAATTGCAAAAGCGAGAGAGGTAAGCCGGACAGGTCGTTCGGGGATCTATGATGTTTCAGTTTTTAACGAAAAAAAACAGAAGATAGCTGAATTTAGAGGACTTTCAAGAACAATAGGCGGACAAAACTTCAAGGAATAAAATCATGAAAGACTTATCTCCGAAAAAACATGAATTGGAACGAATTGAGATCGCATCAATTGACGAAATTAAAGCGCTACAACTTGATAGATTGAGGTGGTCTATTAATCATGCCTATAACAACGTAGAATTTTACAAAAATAAATATGATGAAGTTGGAGTTCATCCTGGAGATTTAAAACATTTGGAGGACATAAAGCTATTTCCATTTACAACAAAAGAGGATCTTAGGAACAATTATCCCTTCAAAATGTTTGCTTGTAAACTAGAGAATATTGCAAGGATACACGCTTCATCCGGTACTACAGGTAAACCCACAGTCGTTGCTTACACCAAAAATGATTTGGCAATGTGGGAGCATTTAATCGAACGATGCCTCCGTGCTTCAGGCATGAAGAAAGGAGATTTGCTTCATAATGCATATGGCTATGGATTGTTTACTGGTGGTCTGGGCTTACACGGGGGGGCAGAAAAAATGGGATTAACGGTTGTCCCTGTATCCGGTGGGATGACAGCTCGACAAGTTCAGCTAATCAATGATTTTAGGCCTAAAGGTATAACGGTTACGCCTTCGTATATTTTGTCTGTTTTAGATGAGTTCAGAGCACAAGGGCTTGACCCTCGGGAGTGCTCCTTGGAAGTGGGCATTTTCGGAGCAGAGCCTTGGACAAATTCAATGCGCCAGGAAATCGAATCCCAATTTGACATGCATGCTGTGGACATCTACGGCTTGTCCGAGGTGCTAGGGCCAGGGGTGGCTAATGAGTGTGTAGAGTCAAAAGATGGACTGCATGTTTGGGAAGATTATTTTTACCCGGAGATAATCAATGTAGAGTCTGGTAATGTGTTGGATGATGGGGAGAAGGGCGAGCTGGTTTTCTCATCTTTGTGTAAAGAGGCTTTTCCGATAATTCGGTACAGAACCAAGGATTTGACTAAATTGATGAGTGGAACTGCCCGTTCAATGCGTAGGATGGAAAAGATAACAGGTCGTAGCGACGATATGATTATAATTAGGGGTGTGAATATTTTTCCAACTCAAATTGAGGAACAGCTTCTAAAAATCAGTGATCTATCTCCCCATTTTCAGATTAGATTAATCAAAGAGGGTAGGTTAGATAAAATGATAGTAAGTGCAGAGCACTATGAATCCGAAGACTTATCAAAAGAAAATACGGAGAGATTGGCTGTTGACCTAAAAAATCGTATCAAAGATAATATTGGTCTAAATATCGAAGTAAATGTTTCTAAGAAGGGTTCTGTCCCAAGATCGGAGGGAAAGGCTGTTAGGGTAATTGATGAAAGATAAACATTAAGGGATAACAAAATGGAGAAACGAACGACTAATGGCAAAAATAAGCTTTTCGATAGTGTGCTGGAAACTATTGGAGATACCCCTTCCATAAGGATTAATACTCTTGCGCCTAAACATGTGAGTTTATATGTTAAGGCTGAGTTTTTTAATCCCGCCAGTTCAGTTAAAGATCGATTAGCAATAAGTATAATTGAAACTGCTGAAGAAAAAGGTGTGCTAAAGCCTGGCCAAACAGTTGTTGAAGCAACCAGTGGCAACACTGGTATCGGATTGGCAATGGTGTGCGCAGCAAAAGGGTATCCTTTAGTTGTCACTATGGCGGATAGTTTCTCTATAGAGAGAAGAAAAATTATGAGATATTTAGGAGCCAAGGTTGTTTTAACACCAAGAGCCGAGAAAGGCTTCGGGATGTACAATAAGGCAAAGGAGCTCGCTGAAAAGAACGGGTGGTTTTTTGCTCAGCAATTTGAAACTGAAGCCAATGCTGAAATACATCAGAATACTACAGGAAACGAAATAATAAATGATTTTTCAGAGATCGGTCTGGATTATTGGGTTAGTGGGTATGGTACTGGAGGAACCGTCTCAGGTGTTGGTCGCGTATTAAGAGAAAAAAGTCCTCAAACAAAAATCATTTTATCTGAGCCCGAAAATGCATCTTTAATTGGAAGTAAACTAAAACAAGATAGGAATGCTGATAACACACCTGCATCTAGCCACTCTTCATGGAACCCTCACTTGATACAGGGTTGGACCCCAGACTTTATACCGTTTGTTCTTCAAGAGACTATAGACAACAATTATTTTGATGAATTAATACCTGTTTCTGGTGAACAGGGGATTGTATGGGCAAAAAGATTAGCGCGTGCTGAAGGAATTATAACGGGTATATCAGGAGGATCGACTTTTGCCGTTGCGATGGAGATCGCAAAAACAGCTCCACCTGACTCAAACATTTTGTGTATGTTGGCGGATACAGGCGAAAGATATTTGTCTTCTCCATTGTTTGAAGATATTCCTGAAGAAATGACTGAAGATGAACAAAAAATATCAGTTTCAACGCCAAATTATCAATTATAGCTAGCGTTAGGAAATTTTGCACTTGATTCGTTTTTTCCACCATGGATTAGAATCAGCTAAAATATATTTTTTGTTTTAACAATTCTAAAAATTAGCTCCATGATCAATAAAAAAGTAAATAAAATCAACTACTTAATTAAATTGAGCTAACTACATGATCTTAAGGTGGGTTAGATTTTATTTTTCAAAGCTAGTCAATGGCTTTTTTATCAACAATTTTATCCACAGGCACTATCTTATTGAAAAAGAAGAAAATTTGCTTTTTTTGTTATAGTAAATTTTTTATATGCTGAGGTCATTTTCCGGCTTTAGAATGCATACGTATCTAATGGTTACGCCGTTATCAAGGCCTATCTGTTTATCACGATTCGGTTTTTGATTTAATGACCTTGCAGCTTCGATACATGCATTTCTGGTTAGATAGGAACGATTTAAGTCGGAAATCGAGTGGGATATTTCAAATCCCATACCAGTAACTACAGAATAAAGAAATAATCCCCACATTTGTTCAACCATCAGACAAATCCCTTCTCAAGAAAAAATTACTTTTAGCGTATGTTAACACTATCTCTGATTCCTCAATGATGGTACATCAAACATCACAATTAAATAAGAGAGGCAGTCGTAGCCGTTGAAAACAATATACATAGCATATGGATCCAATTTAAACCACGAGCAAATGGCCAAAAGATGTCCAAAAGCTAGTTACATTGGGAGTACAATACTAAAGGGCTGGAGATTAATATTTAAGTCGGTAGCCACAATTGAAAAGGACATAAGGAAGGAAGTTCCAGTGGGGGTTTTTGAAATTAGTGATCAGTGCGAAAAAGCTTTGGATGTTTATGAAGATTATCCGCAGCTCTATGACAAACATAAATTAGATATAAATCTAAATGGCAAATTGGTGACTGCAATGACTTATGTTATGGTGGCTAACTATGGAATTGCCCCACCATCCAGAAAGTATTTTGATGTTATTAGTGATGGCTATAAAAATTGTAGCTTAGATCTGGATTTTTTGTTCGAGGCAAAGGAACATTCCATTAAAGCTGACAGTGGTGAAGGGTACGAAAGTGCTCGATGGAACAATTAACTGTCTAGTACAAAAATGATAGTAATTAGTAAGAAGGGCAGCATGAATTACTGCCCTTCTTGTTTCGAGAAATTAGTCTTCTTCTGGTAAAATTAAGTTAAGCAATACGGCGACCAGCGCGGTTGGTGCAACAGCAGAAGTTGCTAACACTTTTACAACGCCTGGAAGATATTGAACTGCGGAAGGAACTAAATTCAATCCTAGTCCAATAGCTAGTGAAACAGCAATTATAACCATATTTCTTCTGTTAAGCTTAACCTCACTTAACACGTTTAGGCCAGCTGCTGCTACCATACCAAACATAACTATGACACCGCCGCCCAAGACTGGAAGAGGCATTGACGCTATTATCGCACCTATTTTGGGTATAAGGCCACAAACAACTAACGCTATAGCTCCAATTGTCACCACGTGACGCGACATAACCCCCGTCATACCAACGATACCGACGTTTTGACTAAATGAGGTATTTGGTAGCCCGCCAAAAACTCCTGCTACGGCGCTACCGAGTCCATCTGCATATGTTGCACCTGAGATTTCCTCATCGGTGGCTTCTCTTCCTGCTCCGGCTTTGGTAGTGGCTGAGGTGTCACCGACGGTCTCGATTGCGGAAACGATACAAACGAGCGTGACAGCAATTACAGCTCCGAGACTGAATTCAAAACCATAGGGCAAAGGTGTGAGGCCAGAAAACCAACTCGCTTTCGCTACTGGGGCGAAATTTACCATTCCTTGCGCAAACGCCAGTATGTACCCTGCTATTATACCAATTAAAACAGCAGCATTTGAAATCAGGCCTTTTCCAAAAAACTTACATAGCAAAGCAACAATTACCACAGCGCCCGCTACACTCCAATGCATTAGAGAGCCAAAACTTTCTGCCTTCATTTGGAACTCTGCTGCTCCTCCAGCTGAATATTTAATAGCTACCGGTATTAAGTATAGACCAATTGCCAAAATCACTAATCCAGTTACAAGTGGAGGGAAAAGCCACCTGATATCTTTTATTACAGCGCCAAGTAAAAAGTGAATTACACCACCTATTATACAGGATGTTAATGCAACGGATAGTCCTTGCGTTGCCGCTATACCCGCTAGTACGCCCACGAAAGCAAAACTAGTTCCCTGCATTATAGGTAGTCGTGCACCTACTGGCCCAAACCCGACAGTTTGAAAAAGTGTTGCTATGCCGGCAAAAAGCATAGCCATTTGAATAAGATAGATCTGCTCAGCTCCTCCAAATGCCAATCCTGCAGCACCAGCCACTATAACCGATGGAGTAACATTAGAAGCAAACATAGCAAGCACATGTTGAAGTCCCAAGGCGCTAGCTTCTCCCAATGGGGGTGTCATGTTTGGATCTGCGTATTGACTATTTATATTTGAATTACTCATCAATTTCTCCTTATATTGTTGTTGATAGAGTACTAGCCACAAGATATTCTAATTAAATATCCGTGGCAATAATTTTAAAGCCATGTTTATTTTTGAGTGGTTAAACTGTGACAAACTTTCTACACTATTAACTTGATTTAATTACATGATGAACGATTTGAGCAGCCAATCTGAAAATATATTACTTCAATGCTCCGCGATAAATAAGGAATTTTCTGGTGTCAAGGCTAACTCTAATGTTTCGATTACAGTCGGAAAATCACAAATTCACGCTTTGCTGGGCGAGAATGGAGCAGGGAAATCCACGCTAGTAAAGATTATTTATGGGCTGCTTCAGCCAGATAGCGGTACGATGAGGTTTTCTGATGCAGAGTATGCTCCCAAAAGTCCTAAAGATGCCAGGGAGCTCGGAGTTGGTATGGTATTTCAGCATTTTTCGTTATTTGAACCGCTATCAGCATTCGACAACATACTTCTAGGACTGGATAAAAATATAGATGTTAAGTCACTCCGTGAGGAGGTTAAGACATTGTCTGAAAGTTATGGGCTAGAGGTAAACCTATCCTCTTATATTGGAGATTTATCGGCTGGAGAAAGACAACGAGTCGAAATTATTCGAGCTTTGCTACAAAAACCAAAACTCTTGATTATGGATGAACCGACATCAGTGCTGACACCTTTTGAATGCGAAAAACTATTTAAGACACTGAAAAAACTAGCTAGTGAGGGTACTTCAATTCTCTATATATCTCATAAATTAAAAGAAATTTCCTTTTTGTGTGATACGGCCAGTGTTCTTAGAAAAGGCGAGCTTATAGGAGAGTATGATCCAAAAAAGATGACAGCAAAGGCGCTGGGAGAGTTGATGGTTGGTCAAACCCTATCTCAACCAAAGCGACCCAGTGCAACGAAGAAAAAGAATAGAGTTCTTTCTGTATCGATGGCCGAGGTCAAACCAGATACTCAATTTGGAGTTACGTTAAAAAATATAAATTTTGATGTTCATCAATCTGAAATTCTTGGATTGGGTGGTGTTGCAGGTAATGGACAAGAAGAACTCATGCAATTAATTACAGGTGAGAGAATTGATCGTAGTATTGATATAAAATACTTGGATTCAAACATTCAATTGTTAAATCCTCATAAAAGGCGAGAACTGGGTATGGCTTTTGCTCCAGAGGAACGGCTTGGACACTCAGCAGTTGGTTCATTAAGTTTATCTGAAAACAGTTTGATAACTGATCCAAAAAAACGTTTTCAAACAAACTTAGGCTTTATAGATTTTGATGAATTAAGAAACTACACAGAGAGTGTGATTGAGAAGTTTAATGTAAAAACAACAGGTGCGCAGGCTGTCGCTTCTTCTTTGTCTGGGGGTAACCTTCAGAAGTTTGTAGTAGGAAGAGAGGTTGGGCAAAGACCATCCTTATTAGTAGTCAACCAGCCTACTTGGGGTGTTGATGCGCTCTCAGCTGCGAACATAAGGGAGGCCATTGTTGAAATAGCAAATAGTGGTGCGGCAGTGATTTTGATTAGTCAAGATCTTGATGAGCTTCTGGAGATATCAAATAAGGTAGCGTTTTTGACAAATGGACTACTCTCAATTCCTACTGAAACGAAAAACATAAAATCAAGTGAGATTGGCGCTTTGATGGGTGGTCTTAGAGCAGGGGAAACTATTTAGTGATACAGTTAATACCAAGAGAAAACGTATCCCCAGTTCTTTCTTTGTTAGGGCCTCTTTTTTCGATTGGATTTACAATGTTGATAGGTGGGATACTATTCTATTTTCTTGGAGTAGACCCGTTCGCAGCCATAAAAATGATTTTCTGGGATCCGCTCATGAGTGAGACCTTCTCAACATATTCTATCCCACAAATTTTCATAAAAGGCGCTCCTTTGATTTTGATTGCACTTGGTCTATCAGTTGGCTTCAAGGCTAATATTTGGAATATAGGGGCTGAGGGGCAGTACATTATGGGAGCGATATTTGGGGCTTCATTTGCGCTTTCTTTATATCCTTTGGAGAGTGCATTTATTTTCCCTTTGATGGTTTTTATAGGAATAGCTGGAGGTTGTTTGTGGTCATTGATCCCAGCAATACTGAAAATAAGATTTAATGTTAACGAAATACTCGTGTCTCTTATGTTAGTCTACGTTGCCGAACAAATTCTTGCTCTCGCATCTTTAGGATTTTTAAGAAACCCAGATGGCGCGGGGTTTCCAGGTTCACGCAATTTAAGTCAATACCCTTCAGCCTCAAATTCAGAGCTCATCTTAGGAACAGGAATACATCTAGGTGTTGTTCTTTCTTTATTTATGATTGTCTTTTTCTATATTCTTTTTTTCAGACATAGCCTGGGGTTCAAGATAAAGTTGCTAGGAAGCTCCCCAAAAGCTTATAGTTTTTCAGGTCAAAACCCTAATAAACTGATTTTCATCTGTTTAACTCTATCTGGAGGTCTTGCCGGGTTAGCCGGAATAATGGAGGTTGCTGGACCTGCAGGACAGATCAATATTGATTTTAATGTAGGGTATGGTTTTACGGCAATTATAGTGGCATTTCTTGGCAGACTAAATCCTATTGGAATTCTTTTCGCTGGTCTCGTCATGGCATTAACATATGTCGGTGGAGAGCTTACTCAATTTATGCTAAATTTGCCAGCTGCCGCTATACAACTTTTTCAAGGAATGCTTCTATTTTTCTTACTTTCATTTGATCTTTTTGTTTATTACAAAATTAGACTAAGGGGAAATTAGAAAATGGATCTTTTAGAAATCAACTTCGCGGTATTAGTAGCCAGCTTAATCGTGGCGTCTACTCCCCTTGTTTTAGCAGCACTTGGTGAGTTGGTGGTTGAAAAATCTGGTGTCTTAAATCTCGGTGTAGAGGGAATGATGATTATAGGTGCGGTATCAGGATTTATAGTCGGAGTAGAAACAGGGTCCGCCTACATTGGTATGATAGCAGCAGCAATTGCGGGAGCACTACTTTCACTTCTTTTTGCTTTTATTGTTCTGATCATGCAAGCTAATCAAGTGGCGTCTGGCCTCGCGTTAACAATCTTTGGTCTGGGATTAGCGGCCTTGATGGGGCACCCTTACACAGGTATAAAATCACCTCAAATACAAACCATTTCAATACCTTTTCTGAGTGATCTCCCGATCATCGGACAAATGTTTTTTCAACACGACTTAATAGTCTACCTATCACTAATAGCTGTTTTTGGTGTTTGGTATTTTCTAAGCCGGATGCGGTTGGGGCTTGTTCTAAGAGCAGTAGGAGAGGATCATGATGTGGCTCACTCTTTGGGGTATAGGGTTATAAGTATCAGGTTCCTAGCTATAACATTTGGCGGCGCAATGGCAGGTGTTGGCGGAGGCTACCTCTCACTCGTTAGAGTTCCACAGTGGACGGAAGGAATGACAGCAGGAGCAGGATGGATAGCACTAGCACTAGTTGTGTTCTCTGGATGGAGGCCTGGAAGGCTGCTGATTGGAGCGTATATCTTCGGTGGCATAACTATTCTTCAACTTAATCTACAAGCAATAGGTGTTAATATCAATATTGCTATCTTGTCTATGGCTCCTTATCTTGCAACTATTCTAGCTTTAGTGCTAATATCATCGAGTGGACTCCACGGGACGAGGGGAGCACCGGGGTGTCTTGGTAAATCGTTTGTAAAAACAGTTTAAAATTTAATTTTTTTGAATGGAGAAAAAATGAATAGAAATGTATTGATCGCAATCGCTGGTCTAATCGCTGTGGTACTCGCTTTGAGTATATGGAGTTCTCGACAGGATACAGAGGTTGCTAGCTCTGATAAGTATAAAGTTGGCTTTATATATATCGGACCACCTGGTGACCATGGATGGAATTACCAACATGACGTTGGGAGAAAAGCTGTAGAGGAAGCGTATGGGGATAAAGTAGAAACTGTTTTTCAAGAAAATGTCCCTGAAAGTGCAGACGCTGAACGCGTGATGAGTCAGATGGCTCTAGCAGGAACAGATATGATTTTTGCGACATCTTTTGGGTATATGGATCCCGTTATTAACGTAGCCAAAAAGTTTCCCGGTGTAAAATTTGAACATGCAACAGGGTACAAAACTGCAGATAATGTATCTACTTATAGCGCAAGGTTTTATGAGGGTAGATCTGTAGTAGGCCACGTTGCGGGAAAGATGACTAGGACAAATATTGTTGGATACGTTGCATCGTTTCCAATTCCAGAAGTGGTGAGAGGAATAAATTCTGCATACTTGGCGGCAAAGAAAGCCAATCCGTATGTTAAATTTAAGATCATTTGGATTTTTACTTGGTACGACCCAGCAAAGGAAGCGGATGCGGCAAAAACACTTATATCTCAGGGCGCAGATGTGGTGCTACAGCACGTAGATAGTTCAGCAATCATGTCAGTTGCCGAAGAAAAGGGTGTCTACGCTTTTGGGCAAGCCTCCGACATGAGTGCTTTTGGGCCTAATGCTCATTTAACAGCAATTATTAATGGTTGGGCTCCTTACTATGTGGAAAAAGTAAAGCAGGGAATGGAAGGTACTTGGAAAGGTAACCAGCAAGTCTTTGATGGGATCGGCGCAGGTATGGTCATTATTGGTGACTTAAATGATAATATTCCTGATAGTGTAAAGAAGGAAGCAATGGCGATTAAAGACGGAATTGCTTCTGGTACACTCCACCCATTTACTGGACCGATAAACAAACAAGATGGGTCTCCATGGCTTAAAAATGGGGAAACAGCGGATGTTGGAACACTTCTTGGAATGAATTTCTACGTTGAAGGCATAGAGGGAGATATTCCCAAATAAGTGTTGTTAATACTAATTAAAAAGGCCCTTAAAAAAAGGGCCTTTTTTTTGGAGATCTTTTGAAAATGAAAATATTTAAGGGAAGAATTTTTTCGTTTTTAAGAAAACCAGAGGATATCAATGATACTGGTTCTTATATCTATTTAGAAAAAGGCGCAGTAGTATGTGATAGTAATGGTGTGATAATTGAAATTAATGATTATTCGAAATTAAGCCAGAAATATAAGAATGCAGAAACTGAGGACTTTGGTTCAAAAATTATTTGTCCGGGCTTTATTGATTCCCACAACCACTTTCCTCAAACGCAAGTCATAGCATCATATGGAACTAAACTACTAGAGTGGTTAAACAAATATACTTTCCCAAACGAAAGTTTGTTTGCTGATGATAAGCATTGTGAACGTGAGTCAAAAATGTTTCTTGATTTATTAAATAGTAACGGTGTCACAACATCCGTGTCATTTGGGTCAGTTCATACCAGCTCGGTAGAGTATTTATTTAGAGAAGCTCAAAAAAGAAACATGTGTTTAATTGCTGGTAATGTTTTGATGGATAGAAATGCGCCAAACACAGTATTAGAAAAAGCTGATAAAAGCTATTCAAATAGCAAAGAAATAATAGGCCGATGGCATAATGTTAGCAGATGCAAATATGCTATAACACCCAGATTTGCGATTACTTCTACGCCCGAATTAATGGAAGTTGCTCAAAGTTTATATACTGAAAATAATTCATGTTATGTGCAGACGCATCTCTCTGAAAATATTGATGAAATTAAAGCAACACTGAAACTTTTTCCTGAGTGTAAAGATTACCTGTCTATTTATGACAAATATAAGTTGCTCTCGAATAAGACCTTACTTGCGCATTCTATTCATTTAGAAAAAAATGAGACGGAACGAATGAAAGAAACCAACTCCATAGCCGTTCACTGCCCAACATCAAACCTATTCCTCGGAAGTGGACTGTTTAGATATAAAGAATTAGAAGAAAAAGGAGTTAGAACTGCAGTGGCGACAGATGTTGGAGGTGGTACATCCTTTTCTATGTTTAGAACGCTGGACGAAGCTTATAAGGTTCAGCAACTGGAGAACTATAGCCTCAACCCCCTCGCAACATACTTTTGGTCAACTTTGGGAAATGCTGAGTGCTTGGGGCTTCAGAATCAGATAGGATCAATAAAAATGGGAAACTATGCTGATTTAATAGTTTTAAACAGTAAAAGCACTTCTTTGATGAGACATAGAATGGAAAAATGTAAAACAATTGAGGAAGAACTTTTCATTCTTCAAACCCTCGGTGATGACAGAGCTATTGAAGCTGTATTTATTGCTGGGAAAAAAATGAAATAAGTTCAATATAAGTTTTGGAGCCTTATTTCCGCTATTTTATGTATCTCATTTATGGCTGTATTGAACTCCATTTCAACACTGTTTTTGAGCCTGTCTCTAATATTTCCGAAGACTTTTTCTTTGGTTAGGCCTGAAACAGCTATAATAAAAGGAAATTTGAATTTATTCATATATTCCTCATTTAAGCTGCGTAGTAGGTTATATTCGCTTTCAGAAAGATTATCTAGACCAGCTCGTTTTTGTTCTTGCTTTGAATAAGATGTTAGGTTCTTTGGTTGGCCTCTTTTTATGCCTAATTCTGGATGTTCTAAAATAAGCTTCATTTTGAGTTCTTTATCCATATTGTTCACATAATCTTTCATTAGTTTTAGTCTTTCCAGGGGTGATAAAGTATCCAAGCTGTGAAGCTCATATATTTCAATTGCTATGTGAGGTGAATTTTCATACAAACTTCCATAATGCCTAATGAATTTTTCTCGCTCCAAAATCTGCCTCGTTTCTTTAGTTGTTTTTTATCTCTTAATAGTTACCATGTTATTACATAAAAAAAAGAGCTTTTACCAATGACAGGCCTTACTACACATGTTTTAGATTTGACTTTAGGGAAACCTGCATGTGAACTTGAAATTAGTTTTTATAAGACAGATTCAGATCGCAGAGACTTACTTTCCAAGTTTGTAACCAATTCGGATGGAAGGTTAGATAAACCTATATTCGATCAGTCTAATATTCGAGCTGGATGGTATGAAATGGTTTTCCATGCTGGAAAGTATTTGATCGCTAAACACAAAATGAGATCAGCTGAGTTGTTTTTTGATAACGTTTCAATATCCTTTCAAATTAACGAGCTAAAACAACATTACCATGTTCCTTTATTACTTTCTAAATTTGGTTACAGTACCTATCGAGGAAGTTAAGTATGAATTTTGATTACCTTGAATGGATAGAATTTATGGTTCGATGGTTCCATGTAATTGCTGGGATTGCATGGATAGGATCCAGCTTTTATTTCATTGCCCTTGACTTAAGTCTGAGAAAATCACCTTCTTTACCTCAGGAGGCTCATGGAGAAGCTTGGCAAGTGCACGGAGGGGGCTTTTATAATCTAGTAAAATATCTTGTGGCTCCGAGCCACTTGCCTGATCACTTAACTTGGTTTAAGTGGGAGGCTTATGCTACGTGGATCACCGGTGCAGCTCTATCCATACTCGTTTATTATCTGGGCGCCGAACTATACCTTATAGACTATGAAAAAATAGAATTGTCTAAAACTGCTGCTGTCCTGATATCAGTTGGCGGAGTAATATTTGGTTGGGTGATGTATGATCTAATCTGTAGATCACTCGTAGAGAAATCTAATTTAATATTATCGTTCGTACTTTTAGTGTTTTTTGTATTTTTGTCTTGGGCATCCTACTCAATTCTTAGTCCGAGAGGAGCGTTTATGCAGATGGGAGTAACTCTTGGTACAATAATGGTAGCAAATGTTCTGATGGTAATCATTCCAGGTCAGAAAAAAGTGGTCGCACAATTAATCGCAAAAAAGACACCCAGTCCGGAATATGGTATTCGGGCAAAGCAACGATCTCTTCACAACAACTATTTGACCCTCCCTGTAATATTCATAATGATTGGTAATCATTATCCTACTGCCTATGCTACCTCTTACTCTTGGGTGATAATTGTATTGACAATCATTATTGGAGGTCTTGTTAGACATTTTTTTAACGAAAGGCATGCTGGTAATAAAACCCCATATTGGGTTGCAGTTCCTATTATAATCCTATCATGGGGTTCTCTGATGCTGTCTGAAGTTGATAAACCAAGGTTGGATCAACTATCACCGGAAAAACTAAGCCGCATTGAGGGATCATTTTCGCAAGAGTTTAAAGATAGTATAATGGAAGTAACGGCTTATAAATGTTCCACATGCCATCTTATGGAGCCATCTTGGGAAGGAATGAAAAATCCTCCTAAAGGCGTTTATTTTAGCGAATTTAGTCACTTGATTAATAATTATGAAACTATTTATAAGCAAGTGGCGGCATCAAAGGCAATGCCACCGGGCAATATTACGTTTCTAGAAGAAGAAGAACGATTATTATATGCAAACCTTTTTTATAAGATTGAGGAAATATTAAGTGAAGAGAATTGATCGTGGTGGAAAGAAAACTTAGAGATTTAGAAGGTTATCATGGTAATCTTCCCAATTTTAGCTGGCCAGGGGGTCGACGATTAGCGATCCAATTCGTTTTGAATTTAGAAGAAGGTGGTGAAAATTCCGTCATTTATGGAGATAAGCATTCTGAAACTTTCCTTTCAGAGATAATCGGTGCTGAGCCATTTTTTGGCCAAAGACACATGTCGATGGAAAGTTTGTATGAGTACGGTACCCGAGCTGGTGCATGGCGAATTTTAAAGCTATTTCGAGAAAGACAAATCCCGATAACAATTTTTGCAGTAGCACAGGCTTTGGAAGCAAATCCAAAAATTGCAGATCAAATTTTAAAAGATAATCATGAGATTTGTTCTCATGGACTTAGGTGGATAAATTACAAAGATGTGCCCAAGGCTATTGAAAAAGAGCATATGCAAAAAGCAATAGAGATACAAAAAAAAATTTGTGGGGAAAGACCTATGGGTTGGTACACTGGTCGTACCTCGGAGAATACAAGGGATCTGGTTTGTGAAGAAGGAGGCTTTCTTTATGACTCAGATGATTATAGTGATGACCTGCCATTTTGGTCTCAATTGACTCAAAAACCGCATTTAATTATACCATATACCCTTGATACAAATGACATGAGGTTTCTGACACCTCAAGGGTTTCATAATGGCGAGCATTTTTTCAATTATTTGAAGGATAGTTTTGACTGCCTGTATGAGGAAAGATATGAGGGTTCGAAGATTATGAACATTGGACTTCATTGCCGTATAATTGGAAAACCAGGGAGATTTTTGTCGCTTAAAAAGTTTGTTGATTATGCCCAGTCGTTTAGTGATGTCTGGTTTACAACTAGAATAGAAATTGCAAGACATTGGAGAAAGGTGTTACCACATGAAAAATGAAGACAAATTAATAATGTCAAAAAAGGTCAATCTGGCATCTCCAAAAGCAGGAGCTGAAATCACTGATGTGTCTGATGATTTTTTTGCAAAATGTGATCGAATGTTAAGTGATAAGGATCCTATTTTCATAGACGAGAAATATGATGATCATGGTAAGTGGATGGATGGCTGGGAAAGCAGAAGAAAAAGGGTAGAGGGCAACGACTGGGCCGTAATTGGTTTAGGGGGTAAGTGTTCTATTGAAGACGCTATAATTGACACTAGTCACTTCACAGGGAACTATCCACCAGCCGCTTCACTCGATTTTTCATGTAAACATAGTTATGAACAAGGATCTATGGACTGGCAAACATTACTAGAAAAACAGGTATTAAAAGGTGACCACGTAAATGAATTCAAGCTAGCAAAAAATGAAAATGTGTCATTTGTTAGACTAAATATCTATCCTGATGGAGGGGTAGCTAGACTTAGACTTTTTGGAGATCTTATCCCCTTCTCTCAAGATCTATCTAAGGACATTGAATTATCTGCATTAAAAAACGGAGGTAAGATAATAGGATATAATAACGCTCATTATGGAAACGTAAACGCTCTGCTGTCTGAAGGTAGAGGAGCAACTATGGGTGATGGATGGGAGACACGACGTAGACGTGTTCCAGGACACGATTTCATTATTATTGAGTTGGGAAAATCTGGATTTATTTCGAATGTAGAAATAGATACCTGTCACTTTAAAGGCAATTTTCCTGATAGAACTTCAATCCAAACAATTGACTTAAAAAATGAAAAAGACAAATTGAAAGCATTTGAGTCTTCTGATAAGTGGGAATTTTTGCTAGGTGAGAAAAAGTGTAAAGCAGATTATATTCATAGCTTTGGAAAGGGTGACTTATTGCATGAAAAAACAGTCTCTCATGTAAGATTAAACATATACCCTGATGGAGGTGTGTCGAGACTACGAATTTTTGGTCAACCCGTAATTTAAAATGAATTTAAATTTAGAAAAGCTGTCCATAAGCCAAAAATTATTCAAGCCTTATGGAGACATAATTTCAAAAGGGATGGAGAATAATAAATATATTATAAATCAAGGATATTGTGAAAGGTTTGATGAGGTGGCACCGGTAAATTTACTAGATAAGAAAGCTAAACCCATAATCTCAATATTTTCTGCTATTCCAAGAAAAAGACCAATAAAAATCGATTATCTGGAGATGCATCCTCTTTCTTCTCAAGCTTTCATGCCAATTCAAAAAATTGATTGGTTAGTAGTTGTGGCAAACGATAATCATGGTTCTCCAGATCTTTCGTCATTGAAATGTTTCAGTGTACCAGGAGATGTTGGTATAAGTTATAATCCGAACGTTTGGCACTTTCCACTTCTTGTTAAAAAAGCTCAAGATTTTTTGGTTATTGATAGATCATCAGCTTCAGATAAAAACAATGAAAATTTAAGGGAACTGTTCTTTCAAAAAAATGATAAGAGCATTTACATAGATTGATCGTTGTAAATTGCCGCTAGAATTTTTGATGGTGTAGCGGGGGCGTTTAATAAATCTGCGTTTGATTTTTTGCTAGCCATTGAGACAGCATTTTTGAGTGCCAAGAAGTGAGAAATGGCTAGCAACAACGGCGGTTCACCAACAGCTTTTGATCTAAATATTGTCTTCTCTTCATTAGGGGCGTTCTCCAATAATTTTATATTAAATTCGGGAGGTACGTCACGACTACCGGGTATTTTATATGTTGAAGGGCCAAGAGTTAATAACTTGCCCTCTGGATTAAAATAAAGTTCTTCACATGTTAACCATCCTATACCCTGGACGAAACCCCCTTCTATTTGACCCTTGTCAATTAATGGGTTGAGGGAGCTCCCACAATCTTGAATAATGTCCGCTCTGAGTATTCGGCTTTCTCCAGTATCAATATCTATAACTGCTTCTGAAATCGCGGCGCCCCACGTGAAATAAAAATACGGACTTCCCTTAAACTTTTCCTGATCCCAAGAGATTTTAGGTGTTTTGTAAAAGCCTGTTGACGAGAGAGATACTCGGCTTTCCCAACAGGAAAAAGCGAGTTCCTTAAAAGTCATACTCTTGTTTCCACTCAAAATAAGACCATTCCTAAACTCAATAGAGGATGATGGCTTTTGAAATATTTTGCTTGCTTGTTTAAGCATTCTTTTTTTAATTACACTAGCGGCTTTCCATGCAGCCATTCCGTTAATATCTGATCCAGAAGATGCAGCAGTTGCTGAGGTATTCGGAACTTCATCTGTACTTGTTCCAGAAATATGCACATAATTGATAGGGATATTGAAGCATTCAGAGACAACCTGAGCAACCTTAGTAAATAGCCCTTGACCCATCTCCGTTCCACCATGATTCAGTCTAACCGAACCGTCTGTATATACATGCACTAAAGCACCAGCTTGATTTAACGATACTTTATTAAAAGATATGCCAAACTTTGCAGGCATGAAGGCAATGCCCTTTCTGTAGGGCTTTTTTTCATTAATTTGTAACTTATTAAATTTTTCAACCTCTAGTTTTCTTTTTGTTAAACCCGCAAAGTTCTCCATTTCAGCTATTATCTTTTCAATTTTTATATTTTTAACTATTTGCCCATAGGGTGTTTTTATACCGTTTTTGTGGGAATAATAATTCTCATGCCTAAGTGCATCTAGATCAATCCCGAGAAATCGAGAGACCCTTTCAAGGATATTCTCAATGGCAAGCATTCCCTGTGGGCCACCAAAGCCTCTAAACGCTGTGTTTGAGACAGTATTCGTTTTACATATATAGCCTCGCGCGGTGAAGTTTTTAAAAGAGTAACAATTATCTAAATGGGTCAATGCTCTTGACATTACAGGGGCTGATAGGTCACAGACATTACCCGCATTGCTAAGTAATGTGATATCTAAACCTTTTATTTTTCCTCTTTTGTCAAAACCTACAGCATACTTAACTTCAAAGTCATGTCGTTTCCCAGATGATGCCATATCATCTTTGCGATTTAGCCGGAGCTTTACCGGTTTTTCTAAAATATAGGCTCCTAGAGCTGCTATTGCCGCATATATTGTTGATTGACTTTCTTTGCCTCCAAAGCCACCACCAAGCCTTCGCACCTTACTAGAAATCTTTGCCGCTGGTATATTTAACACGTTAGATACACCATGTTGAACTTCAGTAGGGTGTTGGGTGCTTGACCAAATCGTGAACTCAGAATTCTCATGTGGAATAGCGAGAGCTACATGAGTCTCCAAATAGAAGTGATCCTGCCCACCTATGGAAAATGAACCTTCTAGTTGGTAGGATGATTTTTTTATGTGTTCTCGTGCATTTCCTCGCTCAAAATGAATTGGCTTTAAAAAGAAGCTTTTTTTCTTAAATGCAATTTCGAGATCTAATATTGGATCTTTATCTTGTTTATAGACAATTTCTACTTCTTTAACAGCTGCTCTTGCTCTCTCCATTGACGAGCCAACAATAAGGCCGATGGGTTGACCAACGTAGGTCACTTTTTTCTCGGCAAATATAGGCTCATCTTCAAAAATAGGAGCTATATCATTCTTACCTGGTATATCTTTTGCCGTAATGATTTTTATACTTGGGTCGAGCTCTTTTGCTTTTTTTGTGTTTATTGACACAATTTTCCCAGATGGGATAGCCGAAAGGATAAGTGCTCCATGAAGTGCATTCTCTGTTAATGGCATATCATCTATATATTCTGCCTTTCCCGTAAGCTGTCTAAAAGAGGAGTCTTGGTAGTGGGATTTTCCAACAGAGATATTATGTTCGTTATCTAAGGCCATCAAATACTCATTATTGAATGTTGTTCCTCACCACTAACGAGTGATCTCTGCATCTTTTTGATCAACCCAACCATAGCAGTTGATCGATATCTTGCTGTACCTCTAAGATCACTTATTGGAGAAATATCATGACTTATTGCAGTTTGCAGTGCGCTTTGGCTGAAGGTCAGATTTGTTTTCTTTAATAGTCTAGCAGTCTGGTGCAATATTAAAGGTGTGGGACCCACGCCCCCTGCAGATAGAATAATCTTCTCTAAACTCTGGTTTTTATCCAAAGTTACCCTTGCTGCCAGGGATAAAGTTGAAATGTCTTGATCATACCTCTTTGACAGCTTCCAAGAGAAAAGTGTGTCTTTCTTTCCTTTTTTTGGAAGCACAACTTTAAAAATAAGCTCATTATTTTTCAAAGAGTTCTTTCTGTAGTCTTTAAAAAAGTCTTTAATCGGAATAGTTCTCTCTCCCATTGGACCTAGCAAAGACAATTTTGCTCCTAAAACAAAAAATAGTGGCGCTAGATCGCCAATAGGGCTCGTCGTTCCAAGGTTTCCTCCAACTGTTGCCGCTGTTCTGATTTGTGGCGACCCGAATCTGATCACTGTATCTACAAATGAGGGAAAAAACGCGTGACATAACTCTTCGAATTTAGACAGTGTAACACATGCTCCAATTTCGAAAGACGAAGTGCTAACTTTAACTCTAGACATTTCCTTTACATTTTTCAGAAAAAGTATTTTCTGTTCTTTAAA
The DNA here is from genome assembly GCA_003331935.1 of Alphaproteobacteria bacterium. Classification (GTDB taxonomy): domain Bacteria; phylum Pseudomonadota; class Alphaproteobacteria; order Rhodobacterales; family Rhodobacteraceae; genus CACIJG01. The sequence goes on from QOQE01000009.1 coordinate 32,262, forward strand.
ATCAGCATCTTCTGCCTCTAGGTTCCAGTCTGTGCCACCCGATAAAACAGTGTAATTTTTTTCTTTTGATATAAACTCAACCAGTTCTTTTTTGGATTTGGGATAGATGTAGGTGGTCTTCCCAAATACAGCTGACTTCAGGGTGGGGTCTTTTCTAATTTTGGGATTCGGAAACTTTATTTTTTGTTCTAGAGATTGGATACCTTCCACAATTGGCCTATACCCCGTACAACGACATAAATTTCCAGACAGAGAGTCATGGATAGTCTTTTCAGAAGGGTTTTTATGCTTTCCTTTTAGCGCAACAGCTGCCATTACGAAGCCAGGTGTGCAAAACCCACATTGGGATGCTGCCTTAGAATTTAATGCTTCAATCAAAGGTTTAATGGAAGTTAATTTGCTGGCACCTTCAATCGTCACTATATTCTTGTCTAAAATTTGACCTACTTTTAAAATACAAGAATTTACAGGTGCTAATCCCCCGTCTTCCTCAAGAATTATGACGGAACAAGCACCGCAGTCGCCCTCAGAACACCCCTCTTTTGTCCCAGTTAATTTATGGTTATGTCTCAAAAAGTTAAGCAAACTCATATTGCTGTCTATATTACGCGCGTAAACTTTCTCAAAATTTACGTAGAAGCTAGGCCCCGATAGTTTGTTTTCTTTTTCCATTTTTTATTTTCTGGCTCAACTCGATAGCTTGATTATACATTATTGTGAAATATAAAATATCGTAATTTTTTCAAATCAAAATTTGTATTAATTAAAAGATCGACTTATTGTAAAATAACAACAAGTCACTTATTTTGTATTCTGTGGGGTCAAGTAGAAATGCCTAGTTTTGATATTGTTAGTAAATTAGATATGCAGGAAGTTGAGAATGCAATTTTCAATGCTAGTAAAGAAATTAACCAAAGATATGATTTTAAAGGTTCGAAGACAGATATTGAGAGAAATGAGAACTCATTGACTGTGGAAACAGAAGACGACTTAAAGGCAAAGCAAGTCAATGAGCTTTTAATCGGTCATTTTGTAAAGAGAAGTATTGATCCAAAGGCTCTCAAGGTGAGATCTACAGAGAGTGCTTCCGGCAATCGAGTGAGACAGACCTATGATTTGTTAGAGGGGATTGAGCAAGACACATCAAAGAAAATAATTTCTTCAGTTAAACAGAGTAAGTTAAAGGTGCAAGTTAAAATACAAGGAAATGAACTTAGGGTTTCAGGACAAAAAAGGGATAATCTTCAGGAAGTTATTGCATTGACCAAAAAACTAGATTTACCTCTTCCTCTACAATTCATAAACTTTAGAGATTAGAGCTCATACAAATCAGAAAATTTTTCGTCTAAATAATTTAAAAATGGCTCAGGAGTAAAATTCTTTCCTGTTGCTTTTTTGATCAAGTCTGCCGGCTCGTAAAGGCTCCCATGCTTATGTATATTCTCTGTTAACCAAGTGGTTGCTAATGTTACGTCACCTATCTCAAATTGGTCTTCAAGACGGGGAATATCTTTTCGCATCTTTTCAAATAAACAACCGGCATTTAAGTTTCCCAAAGTGTAAGTTGGAAAATATCCAAATGCACCGATTGACCAATGCACGTCCTGAAGAATCCCATCTGAGGATTTTTCTATGTCTCGGCCAAAATAATCCTTAAATTTCGTATTCCAGGCCTCAGGTAAATCCGGAACTTCTAAATTTCTTGCAATTACCTCTACTTCAAGCTCAAAGCGAAGCATAATATGTAGATTGTAGTGAACTTCATCCGCTTCAGTTCTTATAAAACCGGTTTCAACCTTATTAACCAAACGGTAGAATTCTTCCTCATCGTTAATATCAAACTCTCCAAAATAGTTTTTCATTTTTTTGAACAGCCACTTGGTGAATTGCCTAGATCTCCCTATTTGGTTCTCAAATATTCTAGACTGACTTTCGTGAATTCCCAAAGATACGCCAGAACCCAGAGGAGAGTGTAAAAAGTCTGAAGATACATTTTGCTCATAGCACGCGTGCCCCACTTCGTGAATGGTACTGTATAAACAGTTAAAAGGGTCCTTACTATCGACCCGTGTTGTAATGCGTACATCATCGCCGCCACCCGAACAAAAAGGATGTGTTACAGTATCAATTCTTCCTCTATTAAAATCATAGGAAAATGTCTTTGCTATTTCATGAGCAAGTTTTAATTGTTTCTGAGAATCAAAGTCGCCTTTTAATACGGGCTTAGAAAGTTTTTTTTCGCTTATTCTCTGTCGCAAATCAAGAAGTCTCGGCTTCATATCTGCAAAAATACTGACAATTTCATTTTTTGTAGTTCCAAACTCGTAGTCATTTATTAACCCATCATATAAATCCCCACTAGGAGATAAAAGGGAAGCCTCTTCTCTTTTTAAGTCGATTACTTTCTTTAAATGTGGTGAGAACTCAGAAAAATTATTATTTTGCCGAGCCTTCTGCCAGGCCATTTGAGCCAAGGATGTTGTTGCAGCCAAATTAGATGCAAGTTTGCTCGGTATAGCTACTGCTCTGTCGAAGTCTCTTTTTATTAGAGTGTATGCTCGTTTTTGAAAAGTTGTTTTAGGTTTGGCTTCCTCCAATAATTTTCCAACCTTCGAATTTTTTTTTCTTTCGTGAATAACTTCTTCAAGCGCACCCATCTCCATTGCTCGGGAGTTGCCACTTTTGGATGGCATCATTGTCTCTTGATCCCAGGCATTTCTACCAGCTACGGATTGGAGTAACCCAGTCGTTCTATTGTAATTGATCAGCTGATCTATAGCGTCCATAAAGCTCTCAATTTTCTAATAAGATTGTTGTCTATTTCCAAAAAGTTAGCTGATCGACATTGCTGACCAATACAAATAGAGGATACTTAGCAAACTCGCAATCCAACTCGCAGATCTTACCCCGATAATGTTCAACCCATATGCGATTACGTAAACGAGACGAGCCCAAAAGAAAACTTGAACTGCCAGTATAGTATTTGCACTGCTGGTTTCGGTCATTGCAAGTGCTAAGATTGCTGGACCTATCATCGCTAGTGCTATCACACAATTTAAAATAGCGCGTTCTAATCGTCCGGTCATACCTGAAAAATTGACGCCTTCTCGACTACTAAACACAGGCATAATTCCAACGTTTGCCAAGCTAGTAAGCTGTTGGACAAGGGTAGTGGCTATGATTAGAAGTCCATATAAACAGACATAGTATAGTTCTACGCTCATTTTTATACCTCTGGTTTTTTATATTACATTTTTAGAAATAGTTTATTATAAAACTGTTTCAACTACAAAAAATTTACGATGGATGAAATTCAATTAAGAAATCTTTATGGTCCTGCTACCGAGAAAGCATCTGCGAAGATAATGAAAAGCTTGGATCCACATAGTGTCAGTTTTATAAATGCATCAAATTTTCTGGTCATGGGGACTTTTGACGGTGAAGATATTGATCTCTCTCCCAAGGGTGATCCGAAAGGTTTTGTTAAAGTTATATCTGATGATCGCATCGAAATAGCAGACAGACCTGGAAACAATAGGATTGATGGGCTTCTAAATATTTCTAAAAACGCAACTGTATCCTTAATATTTTTCATCCCAAAAGTAACAGAAACACTTAGAGTTCAAGGGAAAGCCACTATATCAAACGACCCAAAAGTCCTCGAAAATCATAAATTAAAATCTAATTTGCCAAAGACAGTTACAGTTATTAAACCAACAAAAATATTTCTGCATTGTGGCAAAGCACTACTTCGATCAAGTCTATGGAAGCCTGAAAGCTGGCCTGCTACAAGACCCATAGCCACGCTTTATGAAATGATTGAAGATCAGACCGGATTAAATTGTGAAATAAAAAAAGAAAACGACATTATAGAAATGTATGAACGTGAACTTTACGAAAATAAATAATGAATGCAATCTTTATGAATAATTTTATAAAAACAAAATGTGGATTAGAAAAGTACGATTTGCTCAAATCACGGAAAGGCATGTACGCAAAGCTTAGATTTTACTGGTTCGTCTTTTTCGCATCAATAAGAGACTTAGGCTACAAAAAGAGGATTGAAAAAACTCAAGTTAAAGCTGAGTAATCTCCCGTAACCTTCGCACTGATAAGAGCTAATTTTTCACTCCCCCAAAATATTTCTTCTTCAAAGACAAAGGTTGGCACCCCAAATATTCCCATAGATAGTGCGGTATTCATTAAAGCGGTCACACAGTTTTGATTATTGCTCTTCCAAGATATGAAATCGGTGCTATCAAGTTGAAATTTGTCGATTAAATTTAAAAGCACCTTTTCATTCTCTATGTCCAGCGCTCTCTTCCAAAATAATTGAAAAGACTCGCGCAAAAAAGGTAACAAAGTTTTTTCCGATTTTTCTTTGACCCATAAATGAGCCATAGAAAATAATGAGCTATCCCAAATTTTTTGAGTACCTAAAATCGTTTTGCCTTGTAGATTAGCCATCCTTCTGCAATCCATGTAGGAATATTTAACTCTGCGCCACTGATGTGCTGTTCTATTTGAAGAGATTATTTTCCCTTCGTTATTGACCGTCGCGCTTCCTAAATAGTCAGCAATATCTAGCGTGTATGGCAATAGGTTGCATTTTAATCCCAGTTGATTAAATATTTTTGTCGCAGGGTCTAAAGCCAAGTAGGCATAGGGACTTTTTATGTCGATGTAAAAATCAATTGAATTATTAGACATCAGCAACTTAACTTAAATGATTTTTAGCGACTCTACCTAGATTTATTAAAAGTTAAATATAGCTTAATCGGTCTTCGCGTAAGTTTGCGCTGCGGTTGAGTTAAATTCAAACGCTACTACTTCTTCGTCACCTACTACCCAACCATTATGACCGGGTTCAATAACATAAACGTCACCAGGCCCAAAAACCTGTTCTGTGCCATCATTATGTTTAGCAGCCATTTGACCAGAAATCACTGTTCCAACGTGTTTTGCTTGACAACTTTCTCCCCCAACCATCGGTTTGACGCATGTTTCCCAACTCCATCCTGGCTGAAGAACGAGCTTTGCAGCTGCTATTCCCCCTAGATCACAGACAGATACCTTTGCCTTATCAGGCGCTCTCACTTCATCTGGATTATCAAATGATTTCTTCATTACTGTACTCATGGTTGCTCCTTTTTTTAGTTCATATATAAAACTAATAGATTTTTTTTGAAATTAGAGTATAACTAATTTTCTTGAAATTACCTAAATAGTTTTTATGTCTTTATGGGGAAAAGATGAGTAAAACTGCGGCAGAAAATTTTACCAGTGATATAACACCAGCATTTCAGTTTGGTCTCCCCTATCTTTTTGCACCATTAATGATGATCTCGTGGTTTTTTGGGGGATGGACAATACTACTTGTGCCAATATTTGGGTATATCGTTATTACAATTTTTGATGGTTTGATAGGAAAGAAGCTAATTAAGCCAATTGAGAGTGGTAATGTATCGGAGAACAGGTATAAATACGTTCTTTATGGTTGGGTTCCTCTCCAGTTTTTTTTGATATTCGGCAGTTTAGTTGCAATATTTATGTTTGACCATCTTAGTGGTACGGAAGCTTTTTTCCTTATGATAGTTCAAGGCATTATTTCAGGAGCAGTGGGGATTGTTTTTGCTCACGAGCTGATGCATCAAAGAACAAGGTTTGAAAGATTTTTATCAGATCTCTTAATGGGGATGGCGCTATATGGTCATTTTAGAACTGAGCATGTTCTTGTTCATCATAGGCACGTTGGAACACGTAAAGATGCGGTCACTGCAAGATATGGGGAAAACTTTTATAGATTTTTTATCCGCGTAATTCCCGAATGTTTTTTGTCCTCTTGGAACACAGAAAAGGAGCTTCTAAAGAAGAAAAATTTACCTTTATGGGATTTTCAAAATCCTTTTTTTATTTATTTTGGACTCATGCTTTTCTTTTTATTGCTAGCTATCCTCATAGGCGGGATACTCGGTGCCATTTGTTTCTTTGTACAAGCTTTCGTCGCAGTATTACATTTGGAAGTAGTGAATTACATTGAGCATTACGGTCTTGTCAGACAAAGGTTAGACAATGGAAAGTTTGAGCCAACTAGGCCGCATCATAGCTGGAATGCTAACGACCACGCGAGTAACCTTTTGCTAATTAATCTTCAAAAGCACTCTGATCACCATGCACGACCAAATAAAAAATATCAACATCTCCAATCATATGATGCAGATGACGCGCCTCAGTTACCTTTTGGCTACCCTTTGATGGTGCTTTTGAGTTTAATCCCACAATTTTGGATGAAAGTTATGAATCCAAAGGTCTTAGAGTGGAGAAAACGATTTTATCCAGAATTACAAGAGTGGTCTGAAAGCCCGTAAATCAGGTTCCTGGAGGGGAATAGGCGCTAGCCACACTTTTCGCCGTCTTGAGGGCGCTATCTATGTCAATCTCACTAAGGGTCACGAGATCCTTGATGGCTCCGCTAGCATTAACGGCAATGGCAGCGCCTAAAGCAACATCTTCGGATGGAACTTCGAAGGTAACTACGATATCATATTGACCTCTAGTAAACATCATATCTGTAAGTGTTGCGCCTGCACTACTAACAACGCTTTCCATTACTTTCCTTCTTTCTGCATAACTACTTCCAATCATACCTTTCCATGCCGATTCATTATATTTTGCTAAGGCTATTATTTTCATTTTTATCTCCTACTTTATTGATAAGTAATTGTACCATTTGTAGATTAGAATCTAAATTCTTATTCATAGCTCCCAATTAATAGAGGAAATAACATTGTTGTTTAAATATGTGTTTGTTTTTGAAAATGGTTTTGAGTCAAAAAATCCATTTGCAGCTGAATATGGTGAGGGATGAGCACTTTTAATAATTAGATTTACATCCCCGTTTAAAAAGGTCCCTTTTTCTTGTGCTTTTTTTCCCCATAAAATATATACCAAATTTGTTTTCTCTTCATTTAATAGAGAAAGTACTTTGTCAGTGAATATTTCCCAGCCCTTGCCCTGATGGGAGGCTGGTTTACTCTTTTCCACGGTCAATACAGTGTTCAACAACAAAACACCTTCCTTTGCCCACTTTTCAAGACATCCTGACTTAGGTCGCACCAAGCCTATATCTGACTTTAATTCTTTGAAGATATTTTCAAGAGATGGGGGTGGTTGAACGCCATCTTTTACAGAGAAACTTAGCCCATGTGCTTGTCCTCTCCCATGATAGGGGTCTTGACCTAGGATCACGACCTTGACTGTTTCAAAAGGGGTTAAATTAAAGGCAGAAAATATCTCTGACCCTACTGGAAAAATCTCCTTTCCCTCTTTTTTTTCTGCTTTCAAAAAGGTGCTTAGTTCTCTCATATAGGGTTTTTCGAATTCCTCGATAAGCCTTTTTCTCCAACTTTCTTCAATGTTAATACTCGACAAACTAGTTTCCTTATTAAAACTGAGATGCATTTGTTCATTTAATAGTTTAATATAGAAAAACTTTACAGGAATAGCTTATTTGTATGATTGAAAAAGAACTTTCAGAAAGAATTAATGCGGAAGTTGATAAATTATTTGATGATCAAATAAAGTTTACGCAAAAGCTTACTAGATTTCCGTCGTTACGCGGTCAGGAACATACAGCCCAGGACTTTCTTTTTGACGAAATGACGAAGCGAAATTATGCACTTGATCGGTGGACGGTGAATGTGGAAGATATAAAGGATCATCCAGGCTTTTCACCAGTAAAGGTAGATTACTCAAATGCAATTAATGTTGTCGCTACTCATAGGCCAAAAAAAGAAATAGGAAGATCTCTCATTCTAAACGGACATATTGATGTCGTTCCAGAAGGCCCTTATGAAATGTGGTCACGCAACCCGTTTGACCCTGCTATTGAAGGTGATTGGATGTATGGTAGGGGCGGGGCAGATATGAAGGCAGGAATCGTTGCAAACATATTTGCTATGGATGCGATAAGAAACCTGGGCTACCAACCAGCAGCGCGTGTTCATATTCAGTCAGTAGTAGAGGAAGAATGTACAGGAAACGGTGCGCTAGCGTGTTTGGTTAGAGGATATAATGCGGAAGCAGCAATTATTCCAGAACCGGTTGATGACAAATTAGTGAGAGGGAACGTCGGTGTATTATGGTTTAAAGTAATAGTAAAAGGTCTGCCTGTACACGTGAGAGAAGCGGGCGCTGGCCAAAATGCAATTGAAGCGTGCTTCCCAATAATTAAAGCTTTAAGAAAACTTGAAGAAGATTGGAACGTAGAAAAGACAAATTTTAAATATTATAAAGATACTGAACATCCCATAAATTTTAATGTTGGAAAGATTAAAGGGGGGGACTGGGCGTCCTCTGTCCCATCTTGGTGTGAATTCGACTGTCGAATTGCAATTTTTCCTGACTGGGATCCGAAAGAAAAATCATTAGAAATAGAAAAATGCATTAGAGAAGCTTCGCTAAATGATGCCTTTCTTTCAAATAATCCCCCTCAAATTGAGTGGAACGGTTTTTTTGCAAAGGGGTATGTTTTAGAGGAGGGCACAGAAGCTGAGAAAGTACTAGGTGAGTCTCACTTTCTTGCTTATGAAGGAGATATGAAAAGCTTTATTAGTCCTGCATACCTTGATGCTAGAGTATTCATGGTATATGGCGATTGCCCCTGTTTGGTATATGGACCGTATTCAGAAAATATTCATGGTTTTGATGAAAGAGTGAGTTTGAGCTCGGTCAGGAAAATAACAAAGACAATAGCGTTATTCATAGCTGATTGGTGTAAATTGGAAAAGATTTAGTTTAAAAAAATCTTTAAATTAAAACTACTAATCGGGCATCATTCCCGTTGGTACTGCTTTCCCTTTGATAATCAGTTTTGGTTCCTCTTTTATTCCAACAAGTTCGGGTCTAGAATCCAGATATTCGGATACGCCTTTTAAATTTTCTATTGCACTTAGAAAGCCCTTTATGGTTGGCCAATCATCAAAAATAGTGGGCTCCAGAACTCGAATCATTGATAATTGATGGTATGTCCCAAAGTCGCAATACGTGGGACTCCTTCCTAGAAAAAATGGACCACTATTATCTCTTTCTAAATACTTATTGAAATAAAATATCTTTGGTTCACATCCAGATAGAATCATTTTTTTGAGAGACTCGTATTCCTCTCCGACTTTAAAATTTATAGTTGCATTTAGAGGCTGGAATAGTTCTTGGCTTGACTCAAATATTGCATCGGCTACTCCCCTGTCTTCTTCATTAATAGGACAGGTGTTTGCCAAATTGGCTGTATATCTCATTATCGAGCCGCTTTGCCATATATGTGTTTTGTTATCTACAATGAGAACAGGTAGCTGACCGAACCCTATTTCCTTTTTCATTTCTGGCCATGGTTTGTCAAAATATTCCCAAGCCATATAATAGGTGTAGGGAACATTGCCGTAACATAATTGCATTTGTATTGCTTCTGTAAATGCTCTCATTTTAAAATATACAAGATCAAGTTTTGGGAAAGACTTTTCCATAGGTATTCTCCAACATTCCGCTTAGTGCGAACAGCCGATGAAGCTGTTGCGTTACTAATAAAGTTAATTTATTCATTTGGATCATATCATGAATAAACTACGAATCGGCCCTATTTGTTAAGAATAATCATTTTTACAGCTACCGAGACAGTCCTTCTTTTTTTAGGAATACTTTCTCCATTTGCTCGGATACAAGAATTTTGGATTTTTGAAGAGGAGTTTTCAATATTTAGCCTAGTTCTTTCTCTATTTGATGAGCAAAATTTTTTGCTTGGTGTAACGATATTGGTCTTTGGCATTTTAATCCCTCTTGTAAGACTATGTACTAACTGCATCCCAGGCTCTAGACTCAAAAATTTAAATTTGCATAAGCTAGCAATGTTAGATATTTTTCTGATAAGTTTTCTTATTTTTTCATCTCAAATGTCCTATTTCTTTGAGGTCAGCCTCCTAAGAGGCTTCTATTTTTTATTTGCAGCTTTGGTTGTAAGCTACTTAAACCACTGGATTGGCATGGGTAAAAATAATGTTAATTAATGAACTATTTATAGAGACATCCAATCTCTTTAACCGACTAGTGGAAATAAATTGGCATTATATGGCAGCAAAAAGAAAGACTACCAGTCAAAAAAGAAAAAATTTCTTGGCTGTTCTGGAGGAAGAAATCATACAAGAAGGAAGTGGGTCAAATATCACTTTTGTCGAGGACGGTGGAGATGTTTATATTTGCATGATATTCAGGGACGAAAATATAATAAAAAAAGTTGTTATAGACATTTTGGATCCAAACCGTAAAAATCCTATACAGCCAAATTCCCAAGGTGGAAACGTATATATTTATGGGGCTTCTGGAACTATATTTCAACCATCTGTAAACAATAGCTTTTCAGATTTTGTTAATAGTGAAAAACCCAGTGATTTTGATAGTTAGTACAATATAAATACTAACATTGCCTTTACTTTTCATAAAGAAGTATATGGAATTAACATACAATTTTAAGTGGTTTTCTACCTAAGCTGATGGTTACGGGTAAATCTCCTAGATATTCCCCATCTCCGGAGACAATTGAGCTCCATCGATCTGCAGAAAGACTTTCAATTTTAACACTCTTAACATGGGAGTTTGTGACCGCACTATGGAATATATGGCTTCCAGAAAAAACCTTAATTAATAACTTTACAGCTTGAACCCGACTAAGTTTCTTCGCGAATAATAGATTTATTTTGTCCCTGAACTTACTCGCATCAGGCGCAATATACATTCCGCCACCAGTATATTGTGAAGCAGCTCCCGCTAATATTAAGTTTTCCATCTCTACTTTTTGTGTTTCAGTGGTTACAACATATCTATGTGATTTTAAGTTAATAAAGCTAATTAATGCAGCGGTTGCATATAATAGAGAACCTTTAAGCACCGGAATATTCGAGGCACGAAATGATGCTTCACTTAATAGTCCAACCCCTGCATTCGTGAGGGAAATTCGGCTCTTATTTGAAAATACTACGCTCAAGTAACTCACTGAGTTAAAATTACCGGTTCTAATCGCATGAACAGCGTTATCAAGCGTATGGAGATTAAGTGATCTAGCAAAATCATTTCCTCTACCAAACGGAAGGACAGCCATGTTACAACAGCAGTCTATTGCTTTTTGCGAAATTAAATTAATGAAACCATCTCCTCCGCAGGCCACCACTAAGTATCTCTTAGACATGAACTCATAAGCCTTCTCCTTCGCATCTTCTGCTGAAGTCGAAAAAATTATCGCTGGATTAGAGCCAGGATCTATATTTTCAATTACCCGTTGTTTTTCTTTCTTAGAGAGCTTTCCTGCTACTGGATTTACTAAGTAAACAATTTTTTTTTTCATAATATTTCACTAGTCCATAATAACGGGCTAGCTAAAGTTTAATCAGAGCGGGCTTAAACGACAAACAATTATACAAAACAAGATTTTTACTCTACTAGTATTTAAACTTACTTTGAAAATTATAATGACCAAATTACTCAAAAAGAGATGGAATGGTGTGACGATTGTATTGTTATCATCTTTCTTTTTTGCCTTTGTTCCGACATCGGCAAAAATTGCTCTGGATAGTGGCGTATCGCTTATGGTGTTGCTAATTTCCAGGTGTATAATAGGTTTAATTATTCTAGCACCTTTGACGAAAAGTCTGGGGCACTCAATCTTTGTAGATAAAAGCAAAGTTGCTACCTTGATATTTGTGAGCGTCATTTCTGTCTGCTTAATTGCCTCAACATACCATGCTTTTGAATACATAAGCATCGCTCTTGTATTGATGATCATTTATCTCTTTCCCATTGGGGTAGCTCTTATCACGACAATCAGAGGAGAAGAAAAGTTAGGACGAACTCAATGGTTTTGCATCATAGGCGTTTTATTAGGTCTTGGGATTTTAATTTTAGATAAACCTTCCGCAACTAGCATTTACGGAATATCTATAAGCGTTATTGGGCTGTTATTATTTATTACATTCATATACTTCACCGGGAAGCTGGTGGACGACATAGGCTCAGTCACAATAAATCTACACTTGAGTTTTTTCAGCGTAATTATCCTATTAATATATATCTTAGTTCTACCCGTGGAATTTTTACTGCCCGCCAATGGCGTTGGTTGGTTAGGCATAATAGGTAATGGAGTATTTTACGTTTTAAGCTATGTTCTCTTTTTCATTGGCTCAAAGGCTGTGGGCATCACTACAGCCTCTGTTTTAGCTCTAACTGAGCCTCTTTTCGCAACGATTGTCGCATTATTTATTCTCAATCAGTATTTGTCTCTGCAGGAATTTTCAGGCTTTTTTGTAACGATTTGTTTTCTATTGCTATTCTTGATAAATGCTCCAAAGGAAAAGTTATAAAATTTAATTTAACTTTAGCTGAAGGGAACTAAATCATAGTAAGATCGAAGATCATGTTATTTTGTAGACCCTTAATGAAGAATAAATATAAGACAAATTTAGTGACAAAAATGCTTAACTATGTTCCAAACCTTGGTTGGACTTGGGAGGCACTGTATAAGGCTGCATTGAACTCTAAAGAAAAAAAACGTTCCAGTGAAGAAGAATTACGTGCTCTTTTTGACGATAAAATATCAAATATTATTGGTGTTTTTAACGACAAATTAGATGAAGAGATGTGTGAAAGATTTAATGCTGACAACAACAAAAATTTTGGAGTCACCGGTACCGTGAAGGCGCTCATTTTATGTAGGTTAAGATCATCTCAAGATTACAAAAGTATAATCAAGGACTCTTTATTTTTTATGGGCAAGCCGAGAAACGCGTATGACGCATTGAACCAACTGATGAAAACATCCAATAAAATTTGGGAAATAACAGGTGATACGTCAAGCGGGCGAACCTTCTATTCAAAAAGACTTATTTTGGGAGGAGTATATTCATCTACTCTGGCCTACTGGCTTGCCACAGAGACCCGAAGTATTGATGAGTGCGAGGATTTTCTTGACAAAAGACTCGACAATGTCCGAACCTTTGGGAAAATATCTAAACAGTCTCTTGAAGTGTTTGAGAAAACAAAACAGGAGCTGCATTCAATAATAAAAAAAAAATATAGGTAGCATATTGTTTTAAGTTTAACGACTTAACTAATTTTGATAACACAATGAACGAAAAAATCAGAATATTCGCTTACTTACCGAGTCCAAGGGTTTGGAAATCTTTAATTACGGCTAAACTTGGTAATGTTGAAGTGAAAGTGCTAGGAGATAAACCAAAAAATTTAGTTGATTGGTTATGGGACTTTGATGCAAAGAAGTTGAGCAATCAAGATAAAGATAATTTGAAGAATTTTGAAAGACAGGGGAAAAGGGGTTTTGAGGGGAGCCTATACAAAACAGATAGTTTTCTGAGAACGCAACCATTTGGGACCGTACCGGCTGGCTTTAATGATGATGGGTCAATTGGCATATTTGAGTCAAACAGCATAATGCGTGCTGTAGCTCGTAATTCGACAAACACCAAACTTTATGGAGATAATGATCCCTATTTACAATCCCGGATAGACAGTTTTTTGGATGCTAATCTTATATTTGCAAGAGAGTTTCAGGTCTATGTCTTAGAATTAAATTTATTAAATGATCAGTTTTATAACAGAATGAAAGAAGCTTATTTATTTTACCTGGATGGTATAGAAAATGCTCTTTCGAAAGATGATTATATTTCTGGACCACATTTGACAATAGCCGATGTCTCATTTGTTTGTGACGTAGCACAATTTTTGAGAGAAAGAGATCGACAGCACCTAATCAAGGAAAGGGGCTACGAGATTATTTCAAAGAATTTCGAGAAAGAATTTCCCAAATCGTGCAAACACTTATTGATGGTATACAATACAGATGAGTTTCAAAAGGTCATGAAAGGTTTTCTCGATGGGATTTTGTCTTGAAATCTTAAATCTAAGCTAATTAGCTTCTGAATATACTAGCTTCTCCTTGATTGGCAGGTGGATAAGTGCTGCAAAAATTGCGAGGGAGGCATCTAGAAGCCAAACAGTAGTGTAGTCGCCAGATATACTAAAAAAGTATCCACCAAGATATGCTCCAAGAAAACCACCAATCTGATGAGAAAAGAGTGCAAACCCAAAAAGCGTTGCCATGAATTTTGGACCAAACATTTTTCCAACTAGACCCGCTGTTGCAGGAATAACTGAAAAATATGTGAATCCCAGAGCGATTGAAAAAATTAAAACACTAACAAGATCTTTAGGGGAAATTAGGAAACATAAGACAATTAGACATCTTGCAAAGTAGGTATAACTAAGGAACAGTCTCATACTATACCGGGAAATATACCAACCTGCAAAAATACTTCCCACTATATTGAACAACCCAATTAAACCAAGAGACCAGCCAGAGACAGTGGGTGGCAATCCACATGACGCAATAACCCCAGGCATATGCGTTGCAATAAAAGCCACGTGAAAGCCGCATACGAAGAAACCGGAAACTAAGTACACATAACTTGGAGTTTTAAAGGCAGTCCTTAGGGTTTCTGCTAATCCTCTCTCAACCTCAGGCGCACTCTTCTCCTTGCTAGGCAGTCTTGAGCGCAAAATATATGAAAATGGTAAAACACTTGCAAACATGATACTTAGAAAAATAATACACGCTACCCAGCCGTAACTTACAACTACTAACCCAGCAATTGGTGCTAATATAAGTTGACCGAGTGATTGACCAGCATTTACCAGTCCAAAAGCCATACCAACTTTCTCCGACGAAATTAACTTATTAACAGAGGCTAATACTACTGGAAGCCCTGCAATACCTAACCCTATTGAAGAAATAATTCCTAGTGAAAGAGACAGCGTGACAACATTTGTCGAATACGGGATAAGAAGCATGCCAAAAAGAGCCAATAGAATGCCCATTGTTAAGGTTTTTCCAGTACCATACTTATCTGCAATCATTCCCCCGAATGGAGAAATAGCTCCAACAATAAGCTGACCTAACGCGAAGGCAAAACTAATTTGCAAGTAATCCAATGTATTAGACTGATCTATGCCCTGTATGGTCAAAGACAAGGAGTTGCGGCTCCCGAACATAACAGCGACAAGACATGAAGCTGCAATAACGATCAGTATAAAACTTTTATTTGCCCCTTGACCATTTGAAGAAGTTGCTTCTGACATAATAAACTCTCTTTATAAGGTTCACGGTTAGAACTAAAACAGCCCATTGTAAAGTGAAATAAATTATCATTTCAATTTAAGTGATTTCGCGTCGACATTGTTATGCTAAACTTCCTTAGCTTAATAAACGGAGAATCTGTGTATCAACAACTTGACGATGAGCGACCAAAAGATGAGTGTGGGGTCTTTGGAATATATGGACACGAGGACGCAGCAGCCATCACAACACTTGGGTTACATGCCCTACAGCATAGAGGCCAAGAATCTGCTGGTATAGTTACATTTGATAAGAATCATTTTCATGCCGAAAGAAGAATTGGTTTAGTTAGTGAACATTTTACCAAACAGAATGTTATAGATAGACTTTCTGGAAACACGGCTATCGGTCACGTTCGGTATTCAACTACTGGTGGAACAGTATTGAGGAACGTCCAGCCACTCTTTGCCGACCTTACCGTTGGAGGCTTTGCAATAGCCCATAATGGAAACCTCACAAACGGTCTCACATTACGGCATGAGCTTAAAAAAGAAGGTGCTATCTTCCAATCCACGTCGGATACAGAAACTATTCTTCAACTGGTCGCTCGATCGAAAAAAGGCAATACGATTTCAAGATTTATTGATGCACTAACCCAGATCGAAGGAGCCTATGCTCTAGTTGCATTAACAAACAAAAAATTAATTGGAGTTAGGGATCCGCTTGGAATAAGACCATTGGTTCTTGGCCAATTAGATGGAAATTACATACTGACTTCTGAAACCTGCGCTTTAGATATAATTGGTGCCAAGTTTATTAGAGAAGTTGAGAATGGTGAGATAGTAGTAATAACAGACAATACTATAGAAAGTATTAAACCTTTTCCGCATATCAAACCAAGGCCATGCATTTTTGAGTATATCTATTTTTCAAGACCTGACAGTATTGTAGGTGGTTTAAGTGTTTACCAATGTCGAAAAGCTTTTGGAAAAGAGCTAGCTAAAGAGTCTTTTGTACAAGCTGATATGGTCATTCCTGTTCCAGACAGCGGAGTGCCAGCTGCTATAGGTTATGCAGAAAAATCAGAGATTCCTTTTGAAACCGGTATTATTAGGAACCACTATGTTGGCCGCACATTTATCGAACCCCAACAGTCAATAAGAGCATTCTCAGTTAAGCTTAAGCATAATGCTAACAATATTTTGGTTGATGGAAAGAAGGTAATATTAGTCGATGACTCCCTGGTGAGAGGTACGACCTCTATTAAAATTGTTAGGATGATGCGGGATGCTGGGGCCAAAGAAGTACATATGCGTATCGCTGCACCGCCTATAAAGTATCCTGACTATTACGGCATCGATACACCGGTAAAAGAAAACTTATTAGCAGCTAATCATAGCCTTAATGAAATAAAGGATTTCTTAGACGTGGATAGCATAGCTTATTTATCCATTGATGGTCTTTACCGTGCTATGGGTCACAAAGATGGAAGAGACCCAAAAAATCCGGTTTATACAGATCACTGTTTTACAGGAGATTATCCTACGACCCTCATGGACCAAAGTGGTGAGGAAAATATAAGACAATTATCGCTTCTTTTTGAAACCCAAAAAGAGTGACGTATTTTTTATCTTACTATTGTAAAGGTGACATCATTTTCTAGGCTTATATCTCTCGTAATGCGTGTTGGTCCTAACTTTGTAACACAAAAATCTATGATGTCTGACGTTCTTGCATAGTATATGTTTTGTGAACCAATCCTCTTTGTTTCCGAGGTTTGCAAATTGAAAATCATTGCGGATTTTGCGTAAGCCCAACACTCGGAAAGACAATCAAATAAATACTGCTCCCATAATGTCACGTTCTTTGTACTCGCTAGATTATAGGTTCCCGACATTATTACAAAGTCCTTGTCCGATGATGGTTTGCCACCGACTGCAAATCTGAGACTGGAGTCTAAAAAATTACGATGACAGTATTCTATAAAATCCTCATTAATATCTAGGCCCTCATATTTAAACTCACTTCTATTTAATTTCTTGAAAAGATAGTCGGCAAAGGAACCATATCCACAACCAACATCAGCAATATCTAAAATAGTTTGCTTTGGGGAAATCTTTTGAATTTCTTTAAGGATTAAATCGAAACGGGTTTCTTGACGTTCAGTTGAAACCCAAAAAACTCCTTTAGGAGTGGCCCCGAACCTCTGAAACCTTTTTGAATATTGAGATTTAATCTCAGCTTCAAATAATGCTTTATTTTCCATGTTCTAAAACAATAAAATTACAATTCATACATTCATGTAGTATATTCAAGTCGCCTGAGGCAAGCCCTCAGCTAATAATAAAACACAAATAAAAGATTAGGAAAATTAAAGATGGATGCGAGTATGATGAAAGCTATAACCTACAGCGAGTTTGGTGTTGCCACCGATGTTCTAAAAGTTAAGGAATTACCTATACCAAAAGTAAGTAAGGATGAGGTGCTAGTCGCTCTCGAATTCTCAGGATCCAATCCGTCAGATGCAAAGTCACGAGCTGGAAATCGACCCGGTATAACAAAGCCACAGTTTGAGCAAATAGTGCCTAACTCTGATGGTTCTGGAATTATTACTGCAGTAGGTGAGGCTGTTGATAAAAGTCGTATTGGCCAAAGGGTATGGATATGGAATGGTCAATGGCAAAGACCAAATGGAACTGCTGCAGAGTATATTTCCGTTCCAAGCGCTCAGGCTGTTGAAATGCCAAAGGATATGTCCTTTGAGACCGGAGCATGTTTAGGAATTCCTGGACTTACCGCGTCCTATTGTACCTTAGGAGATGGAGCGCTCGGTGGAAAAACGGTATTTGTATCAGGAGGAGCTGGAGCTGTGGGACACACTTGTATACAGTTGGCTAAGTGGTCTGGCGCAAGGGTAATAGCCTCTGGGTCTGAAAATGGATTTCAACACATTCGAGAGGCTGGCGCTGATCATGTGTTTGATTATAGAGATCCTGATTTATCAAAAAAAATTTTAGATATATGTCCACCAGGAGTTGATCGAGCTATAGAAGTGGAGTTTGGGGAGAATGTAAACCTCTTGCATAAGATTGTTAGACAGAATGGAGAGATATCTCTCTACGGAGGGGCAAAAAATATGAACCCTACATTCCCTTTCGGTCCCTATCTTTTCAAAGCTTTAAAAATAAATATCGCGTTGATCTATATATTACCTGAGCAAGATAGAGATATTGCTATAAAAGCGTTACATGACGCTCATTCAGAGGGCGCTCTAAAAATGGCAGTCGGGAATGTTTTTAGGCTTGAGGAATGCGCCTTATCTCATGATGCGACTCTTACTCCAGGTAGGAGAGGTAGTGTTCTTCTTAAGATTTAATGGATTTCTAGCTATTGAGCTTTAATCTATATCTAAATATTGTTTCTGGGGACAAAAAGTGTCCCCAGAAGGTATAAAAGTTTACATTATATTTAAAACTCGTGACATTTTGAGAGTACCTAGCTCATTTGCTTTCGTAACAAGATTCTGAAAATCCTGATTTTCAACCATAGCATCCAGCGCGCTGCCCATATGATCTATTGAAGTAAATCTATATGTTATACCTATCATTTCGTGATCTGCTGCAATCACAGGCATTACTACTCCAATTGAAACATCTACTTTTTTGAAAAGAGCCTCCAATTCTGGTGCCATGGCTAGCATATCTTTTACTTTACCTCTCTGCACATGATATCCTCTGTTAATTAATATCGCCGCTGGTTTAGCGGGTGGATCACCATAGACAGACCTATATAAATCTGGTCCCATTATATCGCCAGCAGGATTTACTGCTCTTTCCATAAATAGTTTCGCTAATTCAGGATCTGCTGAGTACTTTTGAAACGAAGTGGTAGCTTCTGAAAAACTATTGTACATGTTTATCATTAGATAATTTCCTGCTCCAGCTCCCCCTCCAATTTTAAAAAGACGTGACGCGGCTCCATGTCTTGCCATCACACCAGAAGCTCTTCGCAAACGCTCTTCCATGAGTGTTTCTTTTCCGGCTGACGGTGACATTTCCCTGACTGATATTACTTTCATAAGTCCCTCCTTAGTTAAGTTCAAATTGTGTACGATATTAGCAAATGTTTGTGACAAATATATAAAAACTTATTGCACTAAAAAAATTAGTGATAGGGTAGTATGAGCTTGATAGAAAATTTTTATGCATGAAAAATACATTAATTATATATTCGACTACTGACGGGCAAACAAAAAGAATTTGTGACCGACTAATTGATTTTTCTGATAAGAAAAAAAGTATAACTTTATGTGCGATAGAAAATGCTTTTGAAAAGTCTTTGGATCAATACTCAAAAGTAGTAATTGGAGCAAGTATCAGATATGGAAAGCATAATCGGTTAGTCTACCAATTTGTAAAAGTAAATAGGGAAAAGCTAGAAAAAAAACAAACAGCCTTTTTCACAGTAAATGTTGTCGCTAGAAAGAAAGAGAAAAACTTACCCGAAACAAATCCTTATATGAAAAAATTCTTGGAGCTGTCGGGTTGGCAACCCGGCAAATTAGCGGTTTTCGCAGGAAAGATTGACTACCCCAGTTATCGATTTTTTGATCGATTAATTATTAGATTTATCATGTTTATTACAAAAGGTCCCACGGACACCACCCAAACTTATGAGTTTACAGATTGGAAAAAAGTGGAAAATTTTGCACAAGAAGTTCTTTAATCTGAAATAGGGAGAGGGTGCTTACCCTCTCCCATTTAAAATTATTTTATCTTAACGAGACGTGGCTTTTTTTCTTCTGGTACCACTCGCTCTAAATCTATTGAAAGCATCCCATCTTTCAAAGACCCATCTTTAACGACAATGTCATCTGCTATTGTAAACTTCCTGGTGAAGTTTCTTGAGGCAATACCTCGGTAAACTTTATTGTCGCTTTCTTCAACTGTTTTCATGGACTTTATTGTTAAAACACCATCCGCAACTTCTACATCAATATCGGATTTGCTATAACCGGCTAGCGCCATTTCGATTGTATATTTATAGTCATCGTGTTGAACAATATTGTAATGTGGAAAACCTACATTCGTATCACTTTGGTGCGCTGCATAGTCCCAAAGGCGATCGAACGTCTTATCAAAACCAACAGCAAAAGGTGAAAATGTATTTGTATCAAATGCCTGCAAGGCACTTCTTAGTGTGCTTAAACTATTCATATTTATCTCCTTTATTAAGCAAGATTTATGTGAGTAGACCCTATTAGGCGTCTACTATATTAAGATGGGTACTTAAAAAAGATTTACAAGAGGTCTGCTTGTAAAAGGTGTATTTTTATTTTTCCGTTAGCCCATACGGTTTGAGGGCAGATATTAATTCGTTAAGATATGTTTTATCACGCGCAGTGATAAATTCTTTGTGAATAATCTCACCTGTTTTACCCTTTCCGTCGATGGCTTTATGTAGCTCGAACATTTTTTTTGCCTTCTTTTTACTTCCCTTTAACTCATAAAGATAAGCAAGCTGAAGATATAATGTTTGGTCAACTCCACTCCAATTATGCTTTTCATTTAATTTTGTAAGAGCGAAATTTTCTGCCTTATCGTATTGAGTATTTTCAATTAATGCGTGATTGTACATATAGAATATCCATGCCTGATGATGCGGATTAGATAGCATTATTTTCTCATAGTTCTCTATTGCTTCTTCTAACCTTCCACAGGAGTGAATAACTAGATTTGCCATGCCTAAATCTGAATGATCTTTGGATGCTTGTAATAGAGTAGGTATCCTGCCACAGGCCTCATCATACTTTTTTAAAAATAATTCGATTAAGCCTGCTAGAGCTTTAGGCGTTGTCCATTCAGTAAACTCATCAATAGCATTCAATGCAATGTTGTAGGCTTTCTCCATATCCCTTTTTGGGTTGTCAGAAATTCTCATTGTTACCTTTCTCCAGTTAACCCAAGCCATCATAAAGTTTAATCGTCTGTTGCTGGGATCCAACTCAATAGCTTTTTTCCAAAGCTTTTCAGCTTTTTGACTTCCATCCACAGTTTTAAGGCCAAAAGCAGACCAAGCGTTGAGATAATTTCTATACGCTTCTGGGTTAGTAAAATAGTTTACATCGCTTAGCTGTGACCCCCGTGTTTTAACACTGAGCTGTTCCAGAATGGCTAAACTTATCTTTTCTTGAACAGGGAAAAGCTGTTTTAATTCTCCAAAATCAAAAAGCTTTGACCACACAACTTCACTACTCTTAAGATCAGTCATTTGCAAAGTGACACGAAAGGCTCCCTCGGTACCTTGTACATCGCCTCTCAACAGATATTGAACCCCATAGTTCCGTGAAATCTCTTTATCAGTGTAATTTCTTTCTTGAACATATTTCCCAGTACTGGATGAGGATACCATTATTGAGTCATTAATTGATAAGGTGGATATTATATTACTTGTTACACCAAATCCTATGAAGTCATTATCAGAATTCCCTGTTTGATTTTCAAAAGGCATTACCAAAATTGAGGGTTTATCAATTGGCATCATTTGGGTTTTGCTGACTGGTATTGTGTCTGATTGGAAATAAAAAATAATTCCAATAATTACAATTGTGGATACTGAGGCCAAAATTGCTAAATTGCGTAGCATCGGCTTTGAAGATGCTCTTAGAGTTCGTTTTTGCGATTTACTTAAAAGAATATCATAGGCATGAAACTCATTTTCTTTAACTTTTTGCAAACCAAGATCATTGAAGGATAAATCTACTTTTCCATTAACCAAATCAAAAATTGACTTAGAAATTGTTACTCCTGCGGGTTGAGCCAAGGCCTCTAATCTCGCTGCAATATTAACACCGTCTCCCAGAAGATTTCGCTTCTCTTTTATTACGTCGCCCATATGTATTCCAATACGAAATTGTAGCTTAATTGGGAGATCATTCTGAGAGTAAAATTCATTAAGTCGTTCTTGAAATTCGGATGCGCATTCAACAGATGATACGGCACTAGGGAATTCGGCAAAGAAAGAGTCGCCACCAGAATTAAAAAGTCGGCCTTCATATTTTTTGAACAGATCTTTAAGAATATTCTCACACGCTCGAAGAGTTTTTACTGACTCATCCTCATTTTTTTCCATATGCTTGCTATAGCCAACGACGTCAGTTGCAAAAATGACTGCCAGTTTTCTATTTATGGTGCTAATCGTTATTCTCTCATAGAAGTTTAGATGTAGAATTATCAATCAAATATATCGCAAATAAGTAATTTGTGTATAGTAAACTTA
The DNA here is from genome assembly GCA_003331935.1 of Alphaproteobacteria bacterium. GTDB lineage: Bacteria > Pseudomonadota > Alphaproteobacteria > Rhodobacterales > Rhodobacteraceae > CACIJG01. Next base: position 54,709 of record QOQE01000009.1, read on the forward strand.
TTTACTAAGCCGTTCTTAATAGGAAAAATTAATAAAAAATGGAGTAGGCGCATTGATTGCTATAGTAAGCTATTTTGATAGTAATCCAGAGCCTTTAAATTGTGAAAGCGTTGTAGCAGAAAATACAGCAGCCTCTCGTCATGGTTATTATTTTGTGCCTTTGAATAAAGACGACATGCCGTTGGGAGCTCAAATAATTTTAAAAGAAGAACCAATAGAGGGGCTGAAGAAATATTTGTCCAACAAGAACTTTCAGGGCATTGGACCCAAGAACGCTGATGCTATAGCGCAGAATATTGGGATGAAAGTTATCAAGTATTTAAATGAGCGCAATATTAATATACTTGAAAAAAAGACATCAAAGAAACTTTCCGAAGCTTTGTTAGGAGGATGGGATCTAGACTATGAAAACTCAGGGTTTGAAATCTTATTTTCACACATTGGCTTTTCTTATACACAAAAGAAATTTGTTAAAGACGAGTTTGGGAATAAGTTCTTTGCTGAAATACATAAAGATCCATATATGTTGCTTCAAAGAATTCCTAGACTTAGTTTCGATAGGATAGAAAGTATTATTTCCATTTTTGGAATTGAAGTCTCTTTAGATAAAAAAATAGTTGCTGCTACTAGACATGCACTGATGCAAAGTGAAGCCGAACGGGGCAATACTTGTGGGCCTTTAGAGAGGGTTTTGTTAAGAACTCAAGAAATTACAAAAAATGACTTTGAAACAATTCAAGCAGCTATCAGTAGTCATCACCACTTGTTTAATAAATTTGAAATCAAAGATAAAGAGTTTTTGGAAACCTCTGAGGCATGTGAGCGAGACAATGATATCGCTCAACAGATCTTTTTGATTAAGGATAGTTTTAGGGCAATTAAGGGTAAGAAGTTTTCGGCTAATAGGAATGCAACCAATCCTTTATCGGAGGAGCAAGTTTTAGCTATCCAAAATTCTTTAGAGGCGGGAGTCTCCATTATTACTGGTGGCCCAGGAACCGGTAAAACAAGAATAATAGAAGGCCTTGCTCAAGTTCTAGTCAACGGCTTCAAAAAGACAATTCGTATATGTGCTCCGACGGGACGAGCTGCAAAACGAATAGCTGAAAATCAGGCATTAAAAAAGTTTCAACCATCAACTATTCACATGTTAAAAGCAATGATCGACTCCTCAGCAAAGGATACCGAGTTTGATGCATTGATTGTCGATGAGTCCTCCATGATTGATATAAATTTATTTAAAGACTTGGTGAGAATGCTACCTTTAGGATCACAACTAATATTGATAGGAGATGTTGATCAACTTCCACCGGTAGGTGCAGGACAACCATTCTTAGATTTAATAAGATCAAAAAAAATAGTTGTTAGTAGATTAACAAAGCAGTTCCGACAAGGTAGTGACAGTATGATCCCAAACGTAGCTAGATCAATAAATAACGGTGAGATAATGGAATTTCCAACCGACTTTGCAAACTCAGGCTTCTCATTTGTAGAAGTCGATAAAGGGCAAGTTGTTGATAAGATTATTGAAGTTGTTGATTTTTTTACTAGTGATAAAAATGGTAATAAAGATTTTGATAGAACACAAATTCTATCCCCTATGCGCCGGTATCCAAGTGGACTAATAAACCTAAACTCAATTATGCAAAAAAAATATAATCCTAATGGAGAAAAAGTATTTTCAAAAATGGAAGGTGATAGGGAAGTAAAATTTTCTGCAGGAGATAAAGTGATTTGCACACAAAATGATTACGACATTGATGTTAGGAATGGTGATATTGGTTACATTGTTAATAAAGTGGGAAAAAATATTAGAGTAGAGTTTGACGGAGAGATGAAACTATTCCATAGCAATAAAATCGATTACTTGGACTTAGCGTACGCTATAACAGTTCATAAAAGTCAAGGCTCTGAATACTCAAACGTAATAATGCCAATAGTAGATGATCATCGCATAATGCTTACAAGAAAGTTGATATATACCGCAATTACAAGGGGCAAACAGAATGTCTGTTTAATTGGAAGTAAAAGCGTTCTACGAGAAGCACTAAAAAAAGTTTTTTTGAACTTACGGTATTCTAGCCTCAATAAAAAAATTGAAACAGCGGACGAAAATCTATTTCACAAAACCTAGGAAGTAACCATTTATTTTATAACTAGGGAAAAACTATGATTATTAAAGCTCCTATAAAACTAATTGGTAATAATGGATCTCCATATACACGAAAAATGGTGTCCTTACTCAGGTATAAGCATATCCCATACAAAATTATCTGGGGGGAACCAGAGGAATACTTAGACCGACACAATATTGAGAAACCAAAGCCAATTTTACACCCAACATTCTTATTCGAAAATTCTGAAAACAAAATTGTAGCTGTTACCGACTCAACACCCATCATTAGAAAGCTAGAGAGCAAATTCAAAAGCCGCAGCACTATTCCCTCAAACCCAGTTTTGAGATTTCTTAACTACTTGCTGGAAGATTATGGTGATGAGTGGGGAACGAAATTTATGTTTCATTACCGATGGTATGATGACAAGGACATTGACAATGCAGGGACGTTGTTACCTCTTTATGCAAACTCCACACTAACAAATGAGGAACTTAGCCAGAAAAAAGAGAAAATAGCTGACCGCCAGCTTGGAAGGGTTTGGGTTGTAGGATCAAATAAAAAAACAGCGCCCCTTATTGATCAAAGTTTCAAAAGGGTCATAAGCATTTTGGAGGACCATTTTATTACTTATCCATTTTTACTTGGATCCCGCCCGGCCTCGGCAGATTTTGCTTTCTTTGGACAATTGAGTCAGCTTGTAGGCTTTGACCCAACGCCCCGTTCAATCATACAAAATATTTCAATGCGCACTGTGGCATGGGTAGGAAAAACTGAAGACTTATCTGGCTTGGAACCAGATAGCGAAGATTGGATCAGTGACTCAGTTCTTCCATGGACCCTTAAAAATATTTTTGGAGAGATTGGAAAGACATATGTACCAACAATGTTGGAGAATGAGGATGCTTTCAATAAAGGCAAAGAAAAATGGAACGCAGTAATTCTAGGCAGTGAGTGGGAGCAAAGAACATTTCCTTATCAAGTAAAATGTTTGCAGTGGATTCGCAAAGAATTCAAAGGTCTTGCGTCAAATGAACAACAAAAAGTCCTTAATCTATTAGAAGAGTCAGGCTGTCAAAAGCTAATAGTCTAAAAAGAGTCATTCTGAGATAGCGCCAGAATCTTTTAAGTCTTTAATTTGATTGTCATCTAAACCAAGCATTTCTCTCAATATTACGATATTATCCTCTCCCAGTTTTGGGGCTCTTCTAATATCGGTTTCAGCCATATTTGAGAGCTTTATTGGATTCCCAAAGACTTTAACCATCTCATTTAGCACAGGCATATCCAGAATCATTTTTCGATCTATTAATTGAGGATCGGAAACAACTTCTCCAATTCCCTTGATCGGGCTTAAGGGAACTTTGTCTGCGAGCATAGTTTCAAGCTCAGCTTTTGTGTATCTAGAAAACCATCCATTTATAAGAGGCTTTATACGTCGATCATAAACTTCCTTATTGAAACGCTTATGCATTGTATCAATTTCAGGGTCTGAAGCTAAATCATCACAATTAAAAACTTTAAGCGTTTCTCGCCACTGTTTATCATTATATCCACCAAAAAATACAAATCCATCCTTGCAGGAAAATTGCTCATATGGACGTACAAAAGCGTGATCATTTCCCGTAGGAGTGGCTTCCACACCATCTATAGAGTATCGGAGAAGCGCACTTTCAGTAAGGCATAGAGTAGAGTCAACCTGAGCTACATCAACCAATTGGCCTAATCCTGTTTTTTCTGCTTCCCTAAGGGCCACAATAGTTCCTATTGTGCCAAAAAAGCAAGCTGCTAAATCTCCAATGATGGTACCCACCCTTACCGGCGGCCTGTCAGGATAACCATTCATTGACCAAAGACCACTTTCAGCCTGTCCAGTATTATCAAAGCTTGGTCTTGATGATTTGGGTCCAGTTTGTCCAAAACCACTTATTGAGGTATATACGAGTGCAGGGTTTTCTTTTTTAAGATCGTCGTATCCTAGCCCTAGACCGTTCATGGCACCAGGACGAAAGTTCTCGATCAAAATATCGGCCTTTTTAACTAATTTTTTAAGAGTTTTTTTACCCTCTTGATTTTTTAGGTCTAGGGTCATTCCTAATTTATTTCTATTATACTGAGCAAAGAAAGCGCTTTCCTTATCCGTTTTTGTAAAAGGCGGAAAGTTTCTTGTATAATCAGGATCATTGGGGTTTTCGATTTTTATTACTGTCGCGCCTAGATCTGCGAGGATCATTGCGCTGTAGGGACCAGCAACTACTCGTGTTACATCTAGGACAACCACACCTTCCAGAGGTAGGCCCTTGGAGTCAGCTAAGGTCATAGCTTGCCTTTCATAGGTTTTTTAATGTACCGCTGCGTAAATAATTTTCTCTTCAGATGCATCTTCTATTTCAAACTCCTCAACGATTTGACCAAGTCTAGCCACTAAAATTCTATCTGAAATTGACATTACCTCAGGCAAATATGATGAAACGACGATTACAGTAATTCCCTCATCAGCTAAAGACTTAATGAAATCATGTATTTCTTTGATAGCACCCACATCAACTCCACGAGTTGGTTCATCAAAAATTACAACTTTAGGTTTTTGAACCAGCCCCTTAGCGATCACTACTTTTTGTTGGTTGCCCCCTGACAATTCAACCACTGGGGAGTTTATATCTTTTGTCTTAATATTTAGTCGCTCTATCCAATGGTCTGCAAGAGTTTTTGCTTCAGACAAACTTACAGTATTCCAAAGCTTATCTTCAGCAACCATTTTGCCTAATTGTATGTTCTGACTGATGCCAAAGTTTTCAAAAAAACCTTCACTTTTTCTATCTTCAGTTACATAGATTATTCCATCATTGACTGCAGTTCTGGGAACAAGGTATCTAACATACTTACCATTTAGAAGTATGTTACCCCCATGAAAAATATTTCTTTTATAAACTCCGGATACTACCTTCATCATCTCTGTTCGTCCCGAACCAACTAAGCCAAAAACACCAGTAATTTGACCTGAGTAGGCTGAAAAAGTTGAGTTTTTTACCATAGAGCCCATAGACAAATTCTCGACTTCAAGTGTTTTTCTACCTCTTTTACGTGGCTTTTTACGTGCAGTTTTTTTCGTAGCATAAGCCGAGTCAGTTAAATCTCGTCCTATCATCGCTTTTACAATTCGTTCTCTATTGAAATTTTTTGCCTTGTCTGTTTCTATCAACTCGCCATCCCGCAAAACAGTTATTCTGTCAGAATGTTCCAATGCCTCTTCCAAAGCATGAGAAATGAATACTATTGATACGCCTTCTTTCTTCAGTCTTTGCATTAACCCAAAGAAATGGTGTTTCTCTTCTGGTGTTAACGTAGCTGTAGGCTCATCAAAAATTATAACTTTAGCGTTATGGTGTACAGCTCTTGCAATCTCAACCATCTGTTTTTGTGCAGCACCTAGTTGCGATACAAGAAGGTTTGGGTCAACATTAAAGTTAAGTGATTGCAAAAATCTACTCGCTTTGATATTCAGTTTTGCCAAGCTATTAAAGAAATTTTCTGCACCTAAGTAGATATTTTGAGAAACAGTCATATTGGGGACCAGACTGTTCTCCTGAAATACCATTACTACTCCATTATTTAAGGCTTCTGATGGGTTTAAAAATGTTGTTTCTTTTCCTTCAAAAATAAATGAACCAGAGGTTAACTGGTAAACACCTGCAGCTACCTTTGTCATTGTCGATTTGCCGGCACCGTTTTCGCCAAGAAGAGAATGTATTTCTCCTCTAAGAAGACTAAAATTGACGTTTGTTATTGCTTTAACACCGTGAAATTCTTTTGTTCCGTCAATAATTTGAAAAACTTCAGTCACTTATTTCCAGCCTCCTAATTTCCCATCTCCTCTAGACGTAACCAATATATTTTGGCTATTATCAACAATTACGCTAGTAGTGCCATGAAAATTCCCACTTGTGCGACTGTGATAACTTGCTAGTGCTTTTAAATCTTTATCAAATCTAACAACTAACCCATACGAGAAAGCGGGCGCCCAAGGTTTTAGGTATCCCATCGTCTTTATTCCCGATTGTTGGAGGGGCTCTCTGATATGTTTTCCGCTTCTGTAGGTAGGTGCAACCCACAAACTTGGGTCAATTTCTGCCATCATTCTAGTTTTATATTCTTCTTCAGTTAAAATAAACTCAACGAGTTGATTTCTAGGAGCAAAAAAGCAAACCAAAAGCTCTTCATTTGAGCTATTGAAGAAGCTTTTTCCTGGATAAGCTGGAAGCTTGCTAATCTCTTTATCAAGTCTTGATGCTGAACTCTGGTCATCACTAAGTTTATGAAAACTTATACGGTGCATCCAAGACTCCGAAATACAAAACGTTGTCTTTCCGGTAAACGTAATGCCGGTAGGCCAAGATAATTCTTTTATAAGCACTCGCTTATTTGAACCATTGAGTTCATTTATACAAACGGTTCCACTGCATCCATTAGAGAGAAGGTCATGTTGCCATTGAGCAGCCAAGAATTTTTGAGAACCCGTCGTATAAATTAAAGCTTCATTATTAAAACACATAGAGGTCACACACTTCTCTTGGAACCTGAACGCTTCCTTTAGTGTCTTCAGAATTAAAATGATTATATTGTCATCATCTAAGGCAACGGCCAATTTTGATCCCGACGCATTTACAGCCATTGCGGTGATCTCGTTAGAGAACGTTATAACTTTTTTTGCTTTTTTTGCGCTGGAGATAGAAAAGACTGATGATTTTGCTGAAAAAAAAGTGGTCCCTTTATTCAATGTCAGGTTGTCCACATCTTCCTGTTTGTGAATTATCTTTATACTATCCAAGAACTCGTTCGGTTTCAAAGCCCCGTCCATTACTGGAACAAATATACTGTGTTTGCCTCTTCCAAAGACATAATCGATACGATCTTTCAAAAAGCTGAGCATTTTTTACTTAGTACTCCAATAATCTGGGAAGCCACTCCAGTTTTTATTAGCATCTGGAATTTGATATTTACCGATTCTGTTGTTTTGTATCCCACCCAAATAGAGGTGGCCCTTATGCTCCCTCATAGAGGTTACCATTGGGTGGTTTTTAGCTTTAAGGTCCCATAGGGTTTCTAATACTTCTCCATTTTCAGTTATTTTTAAAACGCAACCAGTATTAATATTAGGAAATAACCAATTCGACGTATTGATACGTCTAGACATTCTTTTTCTAAAGTCAGGAAGGGTTAGCGCTAGATCTAAAGCCGGGCCTCTCATCCCAACTAGTGCAAGCCAATAATTTCCGTCTGAAGCACGGTTTATATTGTCTGGATAGCCTGGAATATTGTCCATAATGACTTCTGTTTTGCCCTTTTTAGGTCCTTCGAACCAATATCTACTTACTTTCATTCCAAATGTCTCAGCAAATAGGATCGACTGACAATCTTTAGTAACACACACTCCGTTTGCAAACTTTAGATCTCTAATTATAGTTCTTGTTGTATCGGTTTTAGGGTCATAACATATTATTCGACCATTACCCCTACTTTCCACGCAGTCCATTGGCCAATCCTTCAAGCGATATCTTATAGTTGCCTCAGAGAAAAATATCCGCCCGTCAGGCGCAATGTCCAAATCATCAGCTAGACTTAATCTCCTATCATCAATCACCGAAGTAAGGCTCCTGTTAGTTTCATCTGTAATCTTAGATACTTTCCTGTCTTGTGATATCGAGATAACTCCCATGTCAGGAATACAAGCCACAAGGTTATAATTTTTGTCCCATGCTAATCCAAGAGGATGTCCACCTACGTGTGCAAAAACTTCCATTTTTTCATGATTTTTACCATAGAATCTTACGATGTCTCCGTGCCTGCTTCCAGCATATAAGTTATCGTCATCATCAAGTATAACGTCTTCAGGTCCTTCGACTTTCCCAAGCCCAATTACACTAACATCTTTAAGTTTGTCGTTTACTGAATAAGGCGAGCCACTCTCTGCTTCTATTGATGCGGGAGCTGGTAGCTTAACGTACGTGGGAGACACGTATACTTTGTTTAATAACCGAAATCTATTTTTTACCCATCGGACATCAATCAATATTGTAAGCAGTAATATGATCCCAAATATGAGTTGTATGGCACCACCCTGAATTCCAAATTGTATTAATCCATTAAGCAGCAACAATACTATCAATGATCCAAAAATTGCTTTTGGAACGGAACCTCTCCCCCCACCGAGACTAACTCCGCCTAGCACAGCTGCCGTAAGTATTGTAAGCTCAAGTCCTTTACCAGTGTCTGCACCAGTACTCGCCATTCTGGCTGCATACATAAATCCAGCGACAGAACATAAAATGCCACAGGTAACGTAAGAAAAAAAGATCGTTTGCTTAACTTTTATACCAGCATTATAAGCTGACCGTCTAGATCCTCCGACTGCTGTAAGGTGCCATCCAGGTTTCATCCTACTTATCAACAGATGGCCTGCCACAAATATAATGATTGTGGCAACTAAAACAAAAGGTATTCCATAACTATCTCCATCTCCTATAAATTCCCATAATTCAGAATCTGGAAAAACTGAAGAAATGTCTAAAGCATATTCGAGTAGTAAAAGATCTACTATTGATCTGTAAATTATTAATGTTACCAAGGTCGTCAAGAAGGCGCGCATTCCGATTATGCCAATGAAAAACCCATTAAATGCACCACAGATAGCACCTACACTCATTGTTATAATTAGTGTAAGAATAGGATCTAAACTCAAAACATGTACACAATATAGAGCTACAAGATTTGCTATAGCAAATATTGATCCAACTGAAAGGTCCAAACCCCCTCCCATCATTACCACAGTCATTCCAAGAACAATTAAGCCAAGTTCTGCATACTGTCTTCCATATTCTGTTAAATTATAGGCGGTATAAAAACCGGGTAATACCAGCAAAAGACCGAAGCCAACAAAAAATAAGGTTAGAAACGGTATTGCGTTGTCTGCCCAACGCTTTGCAAGTATTTCACCAAATACATGATCGGGAAATATATTATACCTCGCAGTTAAAAACCTTTCTCTTAGAGTGCTCATAGATTATCCATTCAGAAGTTTGGTTTCTCGAGCCATAACATTATGGCTCGAGAAGTTAATAAAATTATCAGTTAGATGATAAGCTTTCAACAGTCCAACATGCTCCAGATCCCATATACGAAGCCATGTTTTCCTTGGTGAGTATCTGAGGCTGAGTGAAGAATGAAACTTTTCCAGCCTTTCCTGGCTTATTGCCGGATTGCAGAAGGCTCTTCAAAGCGTTTGAAAGGTCCCTAGCCTGCCCTGGAACATCGTAACTTACAAAAACATCGAAAATGTCATTTTCCAAGTTATCGCACCCATTTTTTCCGCCGCCGCCTGAAGTAGCAAGAAATACTTTTTCATGCATTCCGGCTTCTTTAACTGCTGCTCCTGTGCCTATATCCATTCCATCCCAAAACCCGACAATACCACATAAATCTGGATTCTGTTGAAGAGTTGTTTCAGTGATCGCACGAGCTTTGGTGGAATCCCAGTCAGCTGCCTGGTTTGACACAACTTTAATATTTGGATTTTTTTCAAGGATATTAGAAACACCTCTGAGTTGGTAAGCGCTTGCTGCTGCCGTCAAAACTCCTTGCACAATAGCTATCTTTTGAGACGTGCCAGGCCCGCATTGATCAACGACTTTTTGGGTTACTATCTCACCTATTTCGATATAATCAGCTCCCACGAAAGCATCTGTTGGGAAAGCTGATTTCATATTAACTTGTACAATATGTATCCCAGCTTTTTCAGCTTTCTTCAGAAGCTTAGCATAAGTTTGCACGTCAGGATTGTGGATCACCATTGCATCAGGCTTTTCTGAGATTAGTGATGAAATAGCTTTAGAGCCTGCGTCAGCACTCCAGTTTGGGTCTCGTAAAATCATCTCAACTCCCAAAGGCTCAAGAGCCTTTTTCATGCCTGCATACCAACCTTCTGTTAAGTCAAATCCCATAGCTAGTGGAACAAAGGCAACTCTTTTCCCTTGTAAAGCTGAGTAGTACTTATCTCTGGCAGGGTCCGCTATGCCCATCTTTTCTGCTTGTGCACTGAGAGGTAGCATAAGAGCTAACGCCACAATGATTAGTTTTAAAGTTTTAAATTTCATATTTTCCTCCTTTTTTAAAACTTGTTTGATTATTATATATCACCTTGTTGGGTAGTTTGTTCATCTCTTGGGTTTAATATTGTATCTGTCATAATAGCAATCAACAAAATTATCCCCTTTATTAGGTTTTGAACAATGAAAGATATATCCATAATTACCATTCCGTTAAGAAGAGTACCAATCAGAAGAGTTCCTAGAATGACATTGTGCATACCTCCCTTGCCACCGGAAAGGCCAATGCCACCAACTACTACCACCAAAAGCACGTCGTAGATCATAGAGCCTGACACCATTCGTGTATTTATAGAACTTATTGCTCCAGCGGTCAGTAATCCTGCAAAGTAAGCAACTAAGCCGGCAATAACAAAAATGATTACAAGTATCGGTCTCACAGGAACACCTGCAGTTCTTGCTGCTAGTCCACTGTCACCGATAGAGTAAACAAACTTACCAAAAGTCGTTTTTTTCAAAACGAGATGCATTATAAAGGCCAAGGACAAAAAACATATTATTGGCATCGGCACTCCGAGCAGTTGCCCTCTTCCCAAATATTCCAACCAAATAGCATCTTCAGGTAAATAATTTAACTCATCCCCAATAAATAGCGTTCTTCCTAAGCCATAAATAACGCCTGCCATAGCCAATGTCACAAAGACTGAAGCCATATCCCAATAAGCAACCAAAATACCTGTAATGGCGCATAATATAGCTGTAAATAGAAATCCTAGTAAAACCGCATACACAAACGGTAGGTCGAATGAAGGCAAGACATCTGGGGAGCTCATTACCGATGCTAAGGCAGTCCCAACAGCAAGGGTCGCAATTAATGAAAGATCTATACCTTTAGAAATTACAACCACTGCCATGGCAATACTGAGGATCCCCAAAATAGAGACACTTCTCATCAAGGTTAGAAGATTTCCAGTTGAAAAAAATTTATCTAGAAAAATTGAAAATCCAGCAAAGATAACAACGGTTACGATCAAAATGATCAATTCTTGGTTACGTAACTTAATCAAAAGCCTATTCCGATATTAGTTTTCAAATGACTAAGCTTAACACGTAGCAAACCCTTGTAAAGCCTGTAAGTTTAAATATTAAACTTAAAATGGGCTAATTTATGTGATAGCCGCTGACGCCTTTTTCATCGACAAATTAGGCCTCGTTAAACTATGTTCTCTTATAAATAACCTCAAGAATAGAGCTTGTCACTTAACCCATAAATCAGAATTGCGTTCAATATTGTGAAACCTGCAGGCGCGATATATGCCTCAGCGCTATACTTTACGCCATCCATTTTAGCAGCGTCTGAGTGGTTCACGGTCACGTAACCAAAATATGTAAAAATCAAGCTTTGTAAAAAACCAAATACAAAAATAGGCCAAGTTCCTTGAGGGCCATTTTCACGGAATAATATATAAATTGAAACCAGTACTAACGCTGCTATCAGGGAGCCCGCTAATCTAAGTGGTAAAATTGCGGAGTGATGAATACCGTATTGGTCACAAAATTTTTCTGATGTAAAAAGAGCCTGGTAGGCGTAATAAGCTCCACCCAGAAAATTGATAATGAAAAGAACTAAAAATATTGGTCCATTGAATGTATCGATCATTTTTTTCTCCAAAAGTTATTTTTGAGAGTGTACCATGAAAAGTTCACATACGCTACGATTGTAGCAAAAGGTGAAGCCTAAAATGAGTAACGTTATTGGTGCTAGCTTTGAAATAAAAATACTTTGACTATTACGAAGCGATTATTAGAAATTAGAATTGAGTTAATCTTTAATAACGCCTTAGCAAAATAAGAGTGGAGCAATAAAATTGTTTGATACAAAAATAGCCATAGTACTTCTAGCATCATTAAAGAATTGGCAAAAACTTAATATCACGTCATTTCTGACCACTGGAATTATTGGTCAGACAAGCTCGTTGATCGGCAAAAAATATATTGATAAATCAAATTATGAATATCTTGCACTTAGTAGACAACCAGTAGTTATTTTGGAAGCCGATTTGGTTGCCTTAAAAAAAATTCATGCCAGAATTTTGGAAAGATCCCTGACCTGTTCCCTTTATATTGAGGATATGTTTACAACGGGAAATGATGAGGCTAATAGAAGTACTGTAAAAAATTATAACAGTGGGGATCTTCCACTTGTGGGTCTGGCACTAAGAGAAGAAAAAAAAATAGTCGACAAAGTAACGAAGGGTGCGAAGCTTCATTCATAGTGAATAAGTGGTCAATAAAAGTTTAAAATAAAAGCATAAGTCAAACAATAATCAATAAATTTGCATTTAAGGGGGAAAACTCATGCAATGGGAATATTATGTAAAGGATTTTAAATTTGATGAAAATCAAATAGAGGATGGATTTCCAAATAAATTGGAGCATGACGATTTGGCCCATCTGGGAAATGCTGGGTGGGAATTAATAAATATTGTTTCCTATCGATCAAGCGACAATGAACTCTGTTTAAGGTATTACTACAAAAAAGCTAAAATGACGAATTGAAAAAATGTGGAAACTAGCAATACATATTTACAGTAATTAAGCGAATGACGAAACAAATACATAAGGTCTAAAGAGACTTTTTGGATTTTTATGAATGTCAATAATATCCACCAAAAGGTATTGCGCTAAATTTTTCAAAAAAGAGCTTATT